>JBDRFG010000090.1:0-30230 GCA_043819135.1 Candidatus Eiseniibacteriota bacterium
CTTCCGTGTATGGTCCGCGGTCAGGCGTAAGAAGCGCCGATAGTCGTGTCGACTCAGTTGCGGTTCGGCGGGGCGAGGCGCCGGTCAGCAGGACACCAATAACAACGTTCGTGCATTGAATCCCATGAACCCTCGAGAGGAGGCGCCGGGTGATTGAGCAGAGACGACCGATACACTCGAGATCGCACCTCGAGGGCCCACCTTCGTAGCTAGTCCTTCTACTCAGCCAAGGTGTAAGCGTAACGGCCCCTCGTCAGTGCGGGGCCTGCAACTCGTTGCTGCCGATCTCGAGAGTGTATCGGGTGACGGAGCACTCTGTCTTCCCGACGCACGGGCAGGCAGGACGGCGGGCAGGCTGGGTATTTCGAGCACTGCCCCCGCGGCAGGCAGACGGCCGAGCCGACCGTCCGGACGCTGAAGGTAGATCGGTGCGAGGCGGAGCCGGCGAACATGACACTTGAACTCACGACTGAAGCGGGCGCCACGCCCTCGCGCGAGGGGAAGAACAGAACATGGAGTATCTGATCAGCGCACAGGACGAGAGCGACAGGCGGTACCAAGGCCTGCTCGACGTCTCGAACGCATCATGGCCGGACCCCGAAAGGGCCGTTCTGGCAATCAGAGGAAGAAGCAAGAGTGTGAACGTGATACGCGTTCTCAACATCAAGATCAAGTTCGAGACCCAGCCTGCCCGCTAGGTCAACCGAAAGGAACCGCGACGCGAGGATTGCTAATCATGACGATACGACCGTTCAACTTCAGCGACACCGATTACCAGGCGCTAGCAGACATCTCAAACGCCGTCTGGCCCGACAGGCCGAGCGTGCCGCAGGCCACCAAGGAGAACGACAAGCGGCGCGACCCGAAGTACTACTTCCAGCGCCTGGTCGTGGAGAGCGGCGGCGGAGTAATCGCAAGCGCCATCTACGGCGAGTCCGACTGGACTCACGTGCCCGGGAAATTCTTCATCAGTGTGCAGGTCCACCCGGACCACCAGAGGAAGGGGACCGGGACGGCGCTCTACGACCACATCATGAAGGACCTGGCGGAGCGCGGTCCCACGATCTTCGAGTCCCATGCCCGGGAGGACAGGTCTGAGGGGATGAGCTTCCTGGAGAAGCGCGGGTACAAGAAGACTCTGCGCGAC
The DNA here is from genome assembly GCA_043819135.1 of Candidatus Eiseniibacteriota bacterium. Taxonomy (GTDB): domain Bacteria; phylum Joyebacterota; class Joyebacteria; order Joyebacterales; family Joyebacteraceae; genus JALGZG01. Next base: position 1,148 of record JBDRFG010000090.1, read on the forward strand.
CAGGTATCAGAGCTGGCGGTCGCCGACTTCACACCGGAGCCGTTCGCCTGGACCGCGGACCTTACGGAGAAGACCGGGGTCGAGATACGGACCGTGGCGGAGCTTACGGCCGACGGGGTCGACTGGAAGCGTGACGTGTGGGAGCTCGAGTACGAGCTGCTACAGGACGTTCCGACCGACGACCCGGTGACGAAGCAGCCGTTCGAGCGTTGGCTGGAATGGCTGACGCACCCGGCATATCTCCCGGAGGCGTTCTTCATTGCGATCAAGGACGGCAGGTTCGTCGGGATGACGAGCCTGTGGCAGTCCCTGGCCGAGAGGGACAAGCTCCACACGGAGCTGACGGCCGTCGTGAGGAGTCTGCGCCGGAAGGGGATAGCGACCGCGCTCAAGGTGCGCGCTATCGAGTTCGCGCGCGACCGCGGAGCCCGCGTTATCAGGACGGACAACGAGGAGAACAACCCGATGTACGACCTCAACGTCCGTCTCGGCTTCAGGCCCGTGCCGGCCTGGTGGACCTACAGGAAGGAACTCAATAATCCAAACGGAGACACACGACCATGATGACGATACGAAAGTTCAAGAAGATCGACGGCGACTACCGGGCAGTGCTCGACATATTGAATGCGCTGTGGCCGGACGAGAGGCAAGGACTCTCCGAACTCAAGTACGAGGATGAAGCCCGCGACCCGAAGTACACGCATGAGCGGTACGTGGGGGAGGTGGACGGGAAGATCGTGGCGTCAGGCGTCTACGCGCACTGCAACTGGAGCCACGTCCCGGGCAAGTACCTCGTGTCCGTCGATGTGCATCCTGACTACCAGAGACAGGGGCACGGTGGTCAGTTCTTCGACTTCCTGATGGACGATCTCGGCAAGCGGGATGCCGACACGCTCGTCACCTGGACGCGCGATGACAAGCCCGACTATGCCAGCTTCATTACGAAGCGCGGGTTCGAATTCTCGATGCGCTACGCCGTGTCGCGGCTGGACGTCGAGGCGCTCGACCTGTCGGAGTTCGAATGGACGCCGGGCAAGATGAAGGAGCTCGGCGTGGAGATCCAGTGTCTGACGGAACTGGCCGAGATCGATCCGGAATGGAAGCGCGCATGGTACGACATCGCGTGGGAGCTCTTCCAGGATGTGCCGTCGGTCGACGAGGTCACGCGGCCCACGTTCGAGAACTGGTGCAAGCGATTCGAGAGCCCGGGCTACCGGATGAACCTTCACTGGTTCGCTCGTGACGGCGACCAGCTCGTGGGCTACACGGGCCTCTGGTTGTCCGAGGCCGACCCGGCGAAGATCTACACCGGTCTGACGGGTGTCGTGAGGAGCCACAGGCGGAAGGGAATCGCCACGGCGCTCAAGGTCCACGGGTTCTCACGCGCCAGGGAACTCGGCAAGAAGAGCATCGAGACGGACAACGAGGAGAAGAACCCGATGTTCGATCTCAACATGCGGCTGGGCTTCAAGCCCGCTCCCGCGTGGACCGAGTACCGGCGCCCTTTCGCTGACGTGCCGGCCGAAAGCCAGGCCGTCGAGGCATCGGAGGGCGCATAGAGGGAATACGATGAAGCTGACGATGAGAGCGTACGAAGCGTCCGACTTCTGGAAGATTCGCGCGTTCCTGCGCGAGACCTTCCTCCTGAACGGTCGAGAGGAGACGAACTGGCAGGCGTACAGGTTCGAGTACTGGGTGTGGCACGGCGTCGCGAACCTCGACCAGGGTCCCTTGGAGGAGAAGGTCTTCCTCTGGGAGACGCCGGACGGCGCACTCGCCACGGTGCTCAACGCCGAGGGTAAGGGCGACAACAGGGCGGACGTCACCTGGTACCGTAGCATCCAGAAGGCGCCGCTCTACCGCCGCGACCTTGACATCGTCGCGGTCGCGCCTGACGGAGCGGTTGCATCGTTCTGCACTATCTGGTTCGATGACATCACGCTGACCGCCGCCTGCGAGCCCGTGGCCACGTCGCCCGCCCACCAGAGGAAGGGCCTCGCAAGGGCCTGCATCCACGAGGGTCTCAGGCGCGCGAAGGAGATGGGCGCGACCCTCGGGTTCGTCGGTTCGGGCGAAGAGGGTGCCCACCGGTGCTACGCTTCGGCGGGTTTCAAGGACTACAGTATCTCGAGGCAATGGGTCAAGGAGGTCCAGGATGCGCCAGGGGTTCGCAATCAGGCCGTTTGATGGTTCCGACGAGGACTACGAGGCCATCGTGGATGTCTGGAACGCCGCCTTTCCGGACGAGATCACGAACGCGGAGACGCGGCGCCATCACGACGAGCACCTCCAGACGCAGTTCCTCTTCGAGCGGCTCATCGGCGAGATAGATGGGACGCCCGTCCTCAACGCGTACTACGGCGAGGACGAGTGGAGCCACTTCCCGGGCAAGTACAGGCTGGGCATTCAGGTCGTTCCAGAGTACCGCCGCATGGGGTTTGGGCGTGCCACGTACGACTACATCTGGGACCGGATCAAGGACCGCAACCCGAAGCCGAAGGCTCTTGCAACCTACGCGCGCGAGGACGATCCCGACAGCATGCGTTTCGTCGAGAAGCGCGGGTTCAAGGTGGTGCAGCGCAACCAGTTCTCGAAGCTGGACGTGCGGTCGTTTGATCCGTCGCCCTTCGAAGGAACGCTCAAGCGTGTCGATGAGTCCGAGGTGGACGTCCGCTCGTTCGGAGATCTGATGGCCGAGGATCCCGACGCGTTAAGAAAGGCCTACGAGGCCGGCTGGGAGTTTCTTCAGGATGTGCCGTTCCCGGACCCCATCCAGAAGATGCCTTTCGAGCAGTACATGGCCGAAGTAGAGGGGCCGTGGGGAATGCCGAAGTCGTGGTTCATCGCCGTCGACCAGGGCCGTTACGTCGGGATGTCGCAGCTCTGGCTCATCCCGGCACAGCCGAGGCGCCTTCAGACCGGACTCACAGGCGTCTCGCGGACACACAGGCGCAGAGGTATCGCCACCGCGCTCAAGGTGCGGACGATATCGGGCGCCAGGGAGTCGGGCTTCGTGTCGATACGGACGGACAACGAGGAGAACAACCCGATGTACTTCCTCAACGTCAAGCTGGGCTTCAAGCCGATACCTTCCTGGCTCGCGTACAAGAACGAGCTCAAGAAGAGGGACTGACACCGACCCGCGGTTGGCGGGCGCCCCGCATCGGAGGATCGATGAGCGCCACGAGAGGCCCGAAGGGGCTCACGATACGACCGTTCGACGGCAGCGACGCCGACTACGAGGCCACGGCCGCCATATGGACGGCCAACTGGCCGGACGAACCGAGTTCTCAGGAGGGCACGCGCTACGCCGACGCGACCCGCGAGAAGAAGTACTTCTTTCAGCGCTGGATGGTAGAACTCGACGGAGAGATCGTGGCGACCGCCATTGCCAGCGAGCCGGAGTGGTGCTACGGGCCGGGGAAGTACGACATCCAGGTCCGCGTGCTGCCCGAGTTCCAGAAACGGGGTATCGGCGGAACGCTCTACGCTTACGTGATGGACCGCCTGAACGAACTGGAGCACAAGCCCGCCAACCTGCACGCCGACGCGCGTGAGGACCAGCCGCACTCCGTCAAGTTCCTGACGGACCGTGGGTTCGAGCAGAAGCAGCGGCAGCAGGTCTCGAGGCTGGACGTCGCCTCCTTCGACGCAGCGCCGTTCGCGGGGAGCATCAAGCGTTTCGAGGAGTCCGGCCTGACGATGAAGACTCTCGAGGAACTCGAGGCGGAGGACCCGGAGGGGAGACGCAAGGCATACGAGAAGTATGTGGAGCTATTCCAGGACGTGCCCATCTTCGAGGACCGCATCGAGATCTCATACGAGATGTTCGAGAGGGAGCTGGGGGCACCGAACCGAATCCCGGGCGCGATTACCCTCGTGTTCGACGGTGATGAGATAGTCGGGACGACGAGTCTCTGGAAGCGTCTCGCCGACCCCGGGAACCTGGGCACCGGTCTCACGGCGGTCGCGCGCAGTCACAGGCGCAGGGGCATCGCCACTGCGCTCAAGGTAGGAGCCATCGAGTTTGCGCGGAGCCTCGGCACGAGAGTCATACAGACAGACAATGAGGAGAACAACCCGATGTACGACCTGAACGTGCGGCTCGGGTTCAGGCCGGTCCCGGCGTGGCTCATCTTCCAGAAGCTGCAGGGCGAGATGGCCGAAGCGGCCGGCTCGGATGCCGGTGTCGCCGCAGAGGAGACCAGTTGAAGCTGCGCATACGACCGATGAGCGAGTCCGACGCCGACTACGCGGCCACGGCCGACATATGGACGGCCAACTGGCCGGAGTACCCGAAGACGGCGGAGATGTACCGCTACTCCGCCGAGACGCGCGACCCAATGAGCATCCTGGGACGACTCGTCGCGGAGGACGGCGACGGCATCGTGGCGACCGGGTACTTCCGCGAGGAGTCCGACAACGTGGCAGAGGGCAAATTCCTATTGTACACGCAGGTTCATCCCGACCACCACGGCGTGGGCATCGGCGGCGCGCTCTTCGACGACCTGCTCGAGCACCTCGAGGTGCACTCTCCTAAGATCCTCTCGTCGTTCACGCGCGAGGACCACGAGGCCGGCGTCGCATTTCTCGAGAAGCGCGGGTTCCGTGTCGCCATGAAGGAACAGGATTCGGAGCTGGACCTCTCGACGTTCGACCCCGCGAAGTTCGTGGGTGTCGTCGAGAAGGTCCGCGAGTCGGGCATCGAGATTCTGCCGGCCTCCGAGCTTGCGAAGCGCGACCCGGGCTGGATGACGAGGGCGTGGGAGCTCCACGGCGAGATCATCCCGGACGTGCCGGATGACGACGTGCTTACGAACGTGCCGTACGAGCAGTTCGATAAGAGTTTCAAGCACCCGGACTTCATTCCGGAAGGCTACTTCCTCGCGCTGGACGGTGACCGCTACGTCGGCATGAGCAGCGTCTGGAACAGGCGCGTCAAGAAGGGCGAGGTCTACACGCGGCTCACCGGCGTCGTCAGGAGCCACCGAAGACGCGGCATCGCGACCGCCCTCAAGATCCGCGCCCAGGAGTTCGCCAAGTCGATGGGCGCGCGTGTGGTCGTGACCGACAACGAGGAGAACAACCCGATGTACGACCTGAACGTGCAGCTCGGGTTCAGGCCGACGAAGGCCTGGCTCCAGTTCAGGAAGGAACTTGGTGCGACAAGGGACTCCGGCGCGACAGGAGGTCCCGGCCCGACCACTGACGAATAGCACACACACGTCGCGCGTAGTTAAGGCGTGGCGTCGGAGGACAGCACAGTGACATTCAAGATACGACCATTCGACAAGTCCGACGAGGACTACCGGGCGGCGGTCGACGTGTCAAACGCCAACTGGCCGGAAGAGCTTGCCGCGCCGGAGAGCTGGCAACACCGAGACAAGCACCGCGACGAGAAGTACCTGTTCGGGCGCGTTGTGGGGGAGGTGGACGGCAAGGTAGCCGCATACTCGAGCTACGGCGAGAGCTCCTGGGCCCACGTCGCCGGCAAGTATTTCATCCACATCGAGGTGCACCCGGACCACCAGCGGAACGGTTACGGTGCGGCCATCTACGATCACGTCACGGGACTCCTGGCTGAGCGCGACCCGCTCTTTTTCACTGCCGACACTCGCGAGGACAAGCCGGACTTCATCCGCTTCCTGACGAAGCACGGATTCGAGCAGACCATGCGCTATCCGGTGTCGCACCTGAACCCTCAGACCTTCGACTTCTCGAAGTTCGACGGCGTCGAGGGGCGCGTGAAGGAGCATGGCATCGAGATAGTCAACGTGCCCGACCTGCCCGCGCGCGACCCCGACTGGAAGCGGAACTGGTACGAGCTCGAGCAAGAGTGCTGGATGGACGTGCCGCTTCCCGAGCCGCCGACCAGGGGCAGCTACGAGGAATTCGAGTCGCGCTTCGATTCACCCAACTACGACGCGAGGGCGCACTTCATCGCCATCGACGGCGACCGCTACGTGGGAATGACCGGTTTCTGGACGTCGCCGGTCGAGAAGCACAAACTCTATACCGGACTGACCGGCGTGATCAGAAGCCACAGGCGGAAAGGCATTGCCACCGCACTCAAGGTCAGCGGCGCCAGGTACGCGCGCGACTACGGGGCGACCATCGTCGAGACCGACAATGAGGAGAACAACCCGATGTTCGGCCTCAACATGCAGCTGGGGTTCGAGGCGCAGCCCGCGTGGATCGACTTCCGGAAGGTGCTGAGGGAGCCGCGCGAGGGCGAGACGATCCCGGAGGTCAAGGAGCGTTAACCTGTCAGGGAGGAAGGACGTCATGCGGATGCAGAAACACGTCACACTGCTGGGAGTGCTCTTCATCGCCTACCACGTTCTGGGGCTCATCGTCGGCATCTTCATAATGGCGTTGCTGTCGACCATCGGTTGTCTGACACACGACCCGCAGGCCGTTGCCATTCTGACCACCATCGGAGTTGGCATCGGCATGTTTCTGGTCGTCCTGTCGGTCCCGGGGCTCATCGCCGGCATCGGGCTTCTGAGGCGCAAGAGCTGGTCGCGCATCCTCTCACTCATCGTGGGCGCGTTCGATCTCATCGACATCCCGTTCGGCACCGCGCTCGGCGCCTACAGCTTCTGGGTCCTGCTGCAGGACGACACGCTGCAGGTCTTCGGCCAGGGCGGTGTCAAGGTGGGCGGGGGCTGCTCGGGATAGGACGACTCGGCCCGGCGAGAGCCGGCACCAGGGGGATCCATGGCTGTGACGTTCCACCCATCCAGGGAGGCCATCGAGCTTGCCCTCAAGAGCATGAAGGAAGCCGGACTCGTGCACCCCGACGCGGCGTTCAACGAGGACGCGCCCGACGGTCTGCGCGGAGAGGTCACGTATCGCGACCCGCACTTCTCCTACAGGCTCGGAAGGACGTCGCTCGAGAGCAGGATCGTCGACTCCGCGCTCGAACTCCTTAAGAGAGAAGGGCACGTGCCCGTCTCCGCCGACTACGACCGACAGGCGATGGAGAAGCACCGTGCCGAACTCAAGGAGGAGTTCGAGGGTCCGTTCGACTTCGTACGCCTGCCCGAGGGAGCGTGGGTCATCGCCCACGACAACCTCGACTGGACCGCTCAGAAGCAGATGGCGCCATACCTCGAGTTTGTACGCGACGAGGCGCACTTCAGCGAGAGCATCTGCTTCGATATTGACGATTGCGGAATGGAGTTGTCCATCAAGTAGCGTCCCGGTCCAGGCACTGCCTGAGCCCGCCTGAGCGGCCCCTCCGGGGGCCGCTTTCCATGTTCAACCGTCCACGTGCGGGCGGAGTCAAAGCTTACGGTGAGAGCGTTTTGACCCTGCATCGGGACCGGGACAGACCCCCAAGCTTGCGGCACCCCGAGAGGTCCAACGCAGGGAATACAGGGCGGACGCGGCGCGGGAGCCGCGTCCCCCTGGACCTCAGAAAGAACACGGGAGACAAGGAGACCGGACTGATGGTATTCGGAACGAGAATGAGAAGTCTGCGGAGGCGACTGGGTACGTTCGCCTTCACGGCGTTGGCGCTGTTGCTGCTCACCTGTGTGAACTAGATCCACCTACCACGCTGCAGGTTGCCAGTACGGGTGCCCGCCGGCTAGTCCTGGCGGGCGCCCGTCTGCGTGAAGGGGGGAGAGATGAGACGGAGTGACAGGATGATGTCGTTGAAGCGGCGTCTGGGGCTCGCGGTGCTCCTGACGCTGTTTGTTCTTCTGGCGACGACGCAGTGCTTCGCACAGACGCGCGTGGTCGTCGGCCAGGACGAGTCGAAGCCAGCAAGTGCCGAGTTCAAGGCGGCCGCGGTAGACTCCATCAGCTGGGCGCTCAACAAGACGTATGTCTTCGAGGACGTCGCCAGGGACATGGAGAAGCTCCTGCGCCGCAAGCTCAAGAACGGCGACTACGACGAGTTCGCGACCATCCAGGACTTTGCGCGTCAACTGACCGATGACATGCAGGAAGTCAGCGGCGACCGGCACCTCGGCGTGCGCTTCATGAGCGACGAGGCCGTTGCGGAGGCCGCGGCCGGCGACGAGGACCCTGAGGTCGCCCATAAGATGGCCTTCGAGCGCGGCAGTAAGCAGAACTTCCAGTTCAAGGAACTCGAGATCCTCGACGGCAACGTAGGCTATCTCAAGCTCAACGGCTTCAACGACACGTCGCTCTCGGGCCCGACCGCCGTGGCCGCGATGAACTTCCTCGCGCACACCGACGCCCTCATCATCGATCTGACGGAGAACGGCGGCGGCAGCCCTTCCCTCATACAGACCCTCATGGGCTACCTTCTGGACGACTCGACGCACCTGAACAGCTTCTACATCCGCGACGGCGATTCCCTGCGGCAGTTCTGGTCGGCGCCCTACGTGCCCGGCCCGAAGATGGTGGACACGGAGCTGTACGTTCTCACGAGCAGCCACACGTTCTCCGCGGCCGAGGAGTTCACCTACAACGTGAAGAACCTGAAGCGCGGGACGGTAGTCGGTGAGACAACCGGCGGAGGCGCGCATCCCGTCACGTCATACGTCATCGACGACATGAACCTGCTGGTCCGCGTGTCGTTCGGGCGCGCCATCAACCCCATCTCCGGCACGAACTGGGAAGGGACCGGCGTAGCGCCCGACATCGAGGTTCCGGCCGACCAGGCGTTCGACGTCGCCTACCTCGACGCCTTGAGCACGCTACGCGAGCGGGACATGAGCGACGAAGAGGCATTCCCGCTCGACTGGGCCATAGCGGGGCTCGACTCGAAGCTGAACCTGGTTGAGGTGGACGCAGCGACTCTCGAATCCTATGCTGGTGACTACGGTCCCCGTCATCTCCGAGTAAAGGACGGCAATCTGTTCTACAACCGCGACGAGCGTGACCCGATCGTCGCGACGCCGATGACCGAGGCCATGTTCAGTTTCGACGCGGTGCCGTACTTCCGACTGGAGGTCGTGCTGGGTGACGACGGAGCGCCCGTCAAGATAGTCAGGCACTACGACAACGGCCACACGGACGAGAACCCGAGGGACTGATTCCGAATCCGATATACGAGCGGGCCCGGAGGGGCCCGACTGACGACCGAGGCAAGGGGAGGGAGTATGTTGGAGAGGCGACCGAGCGTTCCAATCGCAATTGGGATCGCACTTGTTCTGTTCGCATCGGCGGCGACGGCAGCGACGCCGCACGCCGGAATGCTGCGCTACCCGGACGTCAGCGAGACACACATCGTGTTCCGCTACGCCAACGATATCTGGACCGTGCCGAAGGAGGGTGGAGTGGCGGCGCCGCTCGCGAGCCCCGTGGGCAACGAGTCGCTCCCCAGATTCAGCCCCGACGGCGAGACCATCGCCTTCATGGCGAACTACGACGGCAACTACGACATCTACACCATTCCGGCGGAGGGCGGCACGCCGTACCGCGTGACGCACCATCCGAACTCCGAGCGGCCTGTCGACTGGACGCCGGACGGCGAGATCATCTTCTGGGCGTTCGGCATGAGCGACCACGCGCAGACGGTCCAGCTATACACCGTCCCGCCCGAGGGGGGGCCTCCCGAGCAGCTCCCGGTGCCCTACGGCTGGAACGCGTCCATCAGCGACGACGGGAAGTGGCTCGCCTACAACCCGTTCTCCAGCGACTACTCCACGTGGAAGCGCTACCGCGGGGGACGCGCGGCCGACATATGGCTCTTCAACCTGCGCGACCACTCGTCGAAGAAGATCACCGACTGGGAGGGCGCCGACACGTTCCCGATGTGGCACGGCGACAGCCTCTACTACGTATCCGACGCGGGTCCCGCGCACCGGCTGAACGTCTGGGTCTACGACACCAAGACCGAGCACAGCCGCCAGATCACGAAGCACCGCGACTACGACGTCAAGTGGGCGTCCATCGGCCCCGACGCGATCGTCTACCAGTACGGTGCTGAGCTCCGCCTGCTCGACCTCGAGAGCGAGCGCTCGACCAAGGTGGACGTGAGAGTACCCGGTGACCACACCAAGGTGCGGCCGCAGCTCTTCGACGAAGCGGACCAGACTCATGGGGGCGGCATATCTGCGACCGGCAAACGCGCGGTCGTCAATGCGCGAGGTGACATCTGGACCATTCCGGCCGAGAACGGGATGCCCAGGGGCGTAACTCGCACCGACGATTCCATCGAGCGGAACCCGACGTGGAGTCCGGACGGGAAATGGATCGCCTACACATCCGACGAGTCGGGCGAGTACGAGATCTACATCGCGCAGTCCGACGGCCGGGGCGAGACGAAGAAGCTCACCAACCGCAAGGGGAGCTACATCGAGGAGCTCACGTGGTCTCCCGACTCGGAGAAGCTGGCGTTCTTCGACAGCAGCGGCACTCTATACATACTCGAGGTCGAGTCGAAGGACGTCAAGAAGGTCTACAAGCGGGCGACCGGCGGCCGCGGTGTCAGCGTCAGCTGGTCGCACGACTCGAACTGGCTGACCTTCGCCGACCGCCCGACGATGCGGGAGGCCTGCTCCGCCGTCTTCCTGTACATCCTCGACGAGGACAAGCTCACGCAGGTGACCAGCACCATGTTCAACGACACCTGGCCGACCTTCGACCGCGCCGGCGACTTCCTCTACTACGCCAGTATGCAGGACTACACTTCATTCACCTCCGGCGACAATTTCGACACGTGGGTCTACGACCAGACCGACCGCCTGTTGGCCGTACCGCTCCGCGAGGACGTCGAGTGGCCTCTCGTCCCCGAGAGCGACGAGGAGGAGTGGGACGACGAGGACGCCGAGGACGAGGACGGCGATGACGAGGGAGACGAAGAAGGCGAAGAGGGTGATGAGGACGCCAAGGACGACGCCGACGAGGACGGAGACGGCGACGCCGAGGATGAAGACGGCGACGAGGACGCCGACGACGAAGACGAAGAGCCACTCGTCATCGATCTCGAGGGCTTCGAGCAGCGGGCTGTGCTCCTGCCCGTCGAGCGGGGCGGCTTCTACAATCTGGCCGTGAACCACGAGGGCAAGCTGCTCTGCCTGCGCCGCTCGGACGACGAGGCGGGCACGCTCCAGCTCGTCGACATCACGGACGACGAGGAGATGGAGAAGACGGTGCTCACGGGCGTCGCGGGCTTCGACCTCTCTGGTGACGGCGAGAAGGTGCTCGCCGCGAACGAGTCGGGAGCACTCGCCATAGTCGATGCGGCGGCCGACCAGAGCTGGGACGAGATGCTCTCGACGGCCGGGATGGTGGTCGAAATAGACCCGAAGGTCGAGTGGATGGCGACGCTGCGCGACGCCTGGCGAATCATGCGCGACTTCTTCTACGACCCCGGCATGCACGGTGTGGACTGGGAGGGCGTGAGGAAGCAGTACGAGCCGATGGTCGAGGGCTGCGCGTCGCGGTCCGATCTCTCGTTCGTGATAGGCGAGATGATCGCCGAGCTCAACGTCGGACACGCCTACTACATGGGCGGCGAGAGCGATGACACGCCGGCCAGCGTCTCCGTCGGCATGCTCGGATGCGACTTCGAGCTCGACCACGGTGCGTACAAGGTGTCGAAGATCTACCAGGGCGGGCCGTGGGACTCGGACGCGAGGGGGCCCCTGAGCCAGCCGGGCATCGACGTCAGCGAGGGCGACTATATCCTCGAGGTGAACGGGGTGCCGGTCGACGCGGACAAGGACCCGTGGGCCGCCTTCCAGGGCCTCGCCGGCATGGAAGTGACGCTGACGGTCAACGAGGAGTCCTCGATCACCGACAGCGTGCGTCACGTGGTCGTCGAGCCCGTCGGGTCCGAAGGAGACCTCCGCTACCGCGCGTGGGTCGAGAAGAACCGCGCCTACGTCGAGGAGAAGTCCGGGGGCAGGGTCGGGTACATCTACGTCCCGGACACAGCCGCGGACGGACGCAACAACATCGCACGCCAGTTCGGGGGGCAGATGCACATGGATGCCCTCATCATCGACGAGCGCTGGAACGGCGGCGGCTGGTCGCCCGAGCGCTTCGTTGAGCTGTTCGACCGCCACCACGGCAGCTACTGGGCCGTGCGCGAAGTAGACGAGGGCGAGCCGGAGCCAGGGGTGGGGCACTATGGCCCCAAGTGCATGCTGATCAACGAGTCTGCAGGGTCCGGCGGTGACTCGTTCCCGTTCTGGTTCAGGGAGAGGGGAGTGGGCCCGCTCATCGGTACGCGGACCTGGGGCGGTCTGGTCGGACTGTCCGGCAACCCGCCTCTGGCGGATGGCGGTTACATGAGCGTGCCGCGCTTCGCGTTCTACAACAAGGACGGGACGTGGGGCGTCGAGGGACACGGTGTCGACCCGGACATCGAGGTGGTCGACGACCCGGCCCTCATGGTTGACGGGGGAGACCCCCAGCTCGACAAGGCCATCGAGGTCATGCTGGACGAGATAGAGAAGAACCCGTTCGTTCGGGTGCCGAAGCCCGAGTACCCGAACCGCAGCGGGATGGGGATACGTCCCGAGGACAAGTAGGCCTTGGCCTCATCGCGCTACGGCGCACATTAGTCCTTGGGCGAAGAGAGGGGCGGGCCGTTTGGCCCGCCCCTCTTCACTTGTCTGGAGGCCGGTCGTCGCTCGTGACGGCTACCTCACCAGCACGAGCTTACCCGTCGCCGCTTCGCCGCCCGCCGTGACTCGCACGAAGTAGACGCCCGACGCCACGTCGTCCCCGTTGGCGTTCTTCCCGTCCCAGGCCCTCTCGTTCCTGCCCGCCGCGCACCTTTGCGCCGGCAGCCTCTTCACGAGACGTCCCGCCACGTTGTAGACAGTCACGGTAGCGCTGCCATCCTCCGGCAGCATGAACGCTATCGTGGTCTCGCTGCGGAAGGGGTTCGGCCACGCCGGGTTCAGTCTCAGCTTGGCCACGGGTTCTTCGATGTCCGGTGGGACGAGGTCGTAGGCCGATATCTCGACGTCGTCGATGTTCCAGCCGCAGTAGTGGGCCGTCAGATCCGTTTCGCCCATGGTCCAGCGAACGCAGACCGCCTCTTCGCCGTCCGCGATGTCCGACACGTCGAGTTCGACCAGGGTCCACTCGTCGTCCGTCACCTCGTCCTCGTGGGTCCACACTGTCGTCCAGTTCTCGCCGTCCGCGCTCACGCTGACCAGGGCTTTGTCGTAGCGCTCCACCTCGACACCCAGCCAACGCCAGAAGCTCAGCTGCGTCAGCACGAACCCGGAGCAGTCGATCGGCCCCGTCGTCAGGTGCTCCTCGGACATCCCGTCGGGGTAGTCGCCGCTCAGGTTGTATCCGTAGACGAAGTCGCCCGTGTGCCCGCTCGTCGGGTCCGGTCCTCCGTTCTGTCCGCCCCCGCCGGTGGGCTGGCCGAACGCCCACAGCCCCTCGTGGGTCCAGCCGGGGTCCTCGTCGAACATCCACTGGTAACGGGATACCCGTCCTCCGACCGCGAGAGTGACCTCCCGGAACACGTCGCCCAGGTACTCAGATCCGGTCTCGAAGACCACGCGGGCCCGGTGCACGCCTGGCCCGAGCTCGGCGGCGGCATTGTTCACCGTCACCGTGACCGTCACCGGGACGTCCACCTGGAGCGTGCCGTGCGCGTCTCCCACTATCGTGAGCCAGCTGACCGGCGGGTCGACGCTGACGTTGTACGCTACATCCTCCGCACCGTGGTACACGAACTCGTAGCGCGTGCTGTCGGGGGAGAAGGGGCCGCCGACCGGTCCCAGTGAATGGATGCCCTCGGTCGGGTCGAGCAGCAGGGAGAGGCCGTCCGTCAGGGCCTTGATGCAGAAGTTGGCGTCGGGGTCGTAGTCGGTCAAGTCGAGCCACGAGCCGCCGTCCCTGTAGTAGCTCTCCCCTGGGCCGGCGGACGAGTGGACGATGGCGCGATAGCTGGCGCCCAGGAGCACGTTGACCTCGCTGGTCGTGTCGTACGGCTGCCCGCCGCGTGAGAGCATCAAAGAGACCGCGAAGCGCTCGCCCGCGGAGAACGCGACCGGTGTCGCGAGGTCCACCGTGTGGAGTCCCTTGCGCTCGAACGTCCCTGTTACGGAGGCCAGTTCGTTGGGCAGCGCGGTTCCGGCGAACGCCGGGTGGATTCCCACCGTGTAGTCTACTGAGTCGGCGGCTGTGTAGAAGCTCACCGCGCGCACCATCTCATCTCCGGTCATGGTGAACACGTTGACCGCCTCGTACGCGCCCTCCAACGTGTCGCGCCAGCCGTGGTAGTCGTGATAGTAGACGTGCTCGTAGCCCATGAGTTCCACGTTCCGGAACGAGACGGCGCCCATCTGGGGCTCCTTGCACGCGTACTTGTCGTAGTACGAGATCCAGAAGTAGCCCTGGCTTCCCCAGTCGTCGCCCCAGCTGTTCTTGACGAGCCACGCGCCGACGTGCGGGGCGTGACTGGGCTTGCTGTCGTCCCATCCGACTATCGACACGGCGTGGTTGGGTTCGAGTGAAGACCCGGGCGGCTGGTAGTGCACGCCGTCCTCGAGGAACATCTCGTCGGAGTGGAGACAGGTTGCGACGATACCGTGGTCGATCACGGACTGCTTGACGACGTCTATGGCCGACAGGTCCTCGCGCGCCGTCAGCCACACGATGTCGCGCGGGTAGTAGACGTGGTAGCTGGAAGAGGTTCTGCCGGGAGGGAAGTTGTACTCCTGGCCGTCGGAGTTCCGGACGGAGCCGTCGCCGCGCGACGTGTAGGCCGAGGTCATCAGGTAGTCGCCGCCGGCGTGGACATCCACGCCGTCCGACGGGTTGTTGGGATTGTTCTCGTCCTCGTTGAACTCCGTGTTGAACCCGTTCCACCAGTCGAGATGATACTCGGCCAGGTCGGGTTCCCCGTCCTCGCCGTTCGCCTCCCAGGAGCCAGACATAAGGAGATTGCTCTCCATGGCCGCCATGGCCGCGTGCGTCCAGCACGTGCCCCCGCTCTGCTCCTTGACGCTGGTGACGTAATCCTCGCCGCCGACGTTCCGGAGGTCGAACGAACTGGGGAGCTGGGCAGAGGCGGTTCCGGCGCAGAGCGAGACCGCGACCGCGAACGTCGCCGCAGTCAGTGCCGCCCGTGTGCGCGGGCTGAGCGTGTTGAGCCTGTGTCTCATCTGGAGTCCTCGCGTCGATGCATGAGGTACGTGTGTCGGTAATCGCTGTCTTGGATTCGGCCCCGCGAGAACTGCTGACGGGACCGCCAGGAGGGTGCCTCTGTGTGTGAGTCCGGTTACCGACAATCTACCACACCCGCGACGTTCCGGCAAGTCGGCCGAAGGCGCGCTCGGCGGGCCGACACGCGCAGCGCGCGGCCGCACGCGGCATGTGGACGACCCGTCCCTCCGTCTTCCTGAATGTGCTACTCTCTCTGACACGAGAGCTGCGGGAAGGTGTAACCGCGGCAGGATGCACCGGGGAGGTCAATGGCATGACCAGCAAGGAGATCGTCGCCAGACTCAGGAAGCTCGCGGACCCGAAGAGGGCCGAGGGGATGTACATGTACGGCATCAATGCGGAGAAGACCTTCGGCGTGCCGGTGCCGATGCTGAGGGCCATTGCGAAGGAGGCCGGCAGGGACCGCAAGCTCGCGGCCGAGCTCTGGAAGTCGGGGATCCACGAGGCGCGCATCATCGCCCCGCTCGTGGAAGAGCCGGACCGCGTCACGGAGAAGCAGATGGAGCGCTGGGTGCGCGACTTCGATTCGTGGGACATCTGCGACCTGTGCTGCAACAACCTCTTCTGGAAGACCGCTTTCGCGCACGACAGGGCCGCCGAGTGGAGCAAGCGCGACGAGGAGTTCGTCAGGCGGGCCGGGTTCGTGATGATGGCGGTGCTGGCCGTTCACGACAAGGCGGCGCCCGACTCGCGGTTCACGCCGTACCTCGCTGCGATCCGGCGCGCCTCCACCGACGAGCGCAACTTCGTCAAGAAGGCCGTCAACTGGGCCTTGAGGCAGATAGGGAAGCGTACTCCGGCGCTGAACAGACGGGCCATCGCCACCGCGGAGAAGATCGCAGGGCTTGATTCGAAAGCCGCGCGATGGATCGCCTCCGACGCTCTGAGAGAGCTCCGGAGCGAAAAGGTCCAGGAACGGCTGCGCCGCAAGGCCACGAAGGAGTGATGTTCGTGTATACTATGAGCGTGACTACCTCACCTTAGACCCTGCAACTTCAACTGGAGGACGCCAGTGTTTCACCATATCCCTGATGAGGTACTCGCCCGCATGCGAGAGCTGGAACGGATGGATGCGACCGAACGACGAGAGGGCACCACCGCCCTCGAACGCCTGAGACAGGTTCCCTCTTGTACCGGCCGTCTCCTGACACTCATCGCGGCGTCCGCGCCCGAGGGCGCGTTCATCGAGATAGGCACGAGCGGCGGCTACTCGGGGCTCTGGATATCTCTGGCCTGCCGCGCGCGCGGGCGCAGGCTCACGACCTTCGAGGCCGCCGAAGCGAAGGTCGCGGTCGCGACGGAGACGTTCCGGAAGGCGGGCGTCGATGATATCGTCACGATCGTCTCCGGAGACGCCAGGGACCACCTCGGCGAGCAGAGCGGGGTATCGTTCTGTTTTCTCGACGCTGACAAGAAGTTATACGAGGAGTGCTACGAGGCCGTGCTTCCCAACATGGTGAGTGGTGGGCTTCTGGTAGCCGACAACGTCATCAGCCACGCGGGGGACCTGTCAGGGTTCATGGACCGCGCCGAGAGCGACGAGCGGATGGACACGATGGTCGTGCCGGTGGGAGAGGGAGTACTGCTGGCGCGGAGGGTCTGAAACGGAGGAACGGAGTGAAGGTCACAGCGTTCAACGGTAGCCCGAGAGCGGACGGCAACACGTTCCACATGATCCGCCACGTCTTCACCGCCCTGGAGAGCGAGGGCATTGAGACCGAACTCTTCCAGTTGGGTGGCAGGAGCATCCGGGGGTGCGCCGCCTGCTTCGGGTGCGCCAGGAACAAGGACGGGCGCTGCGCGGTGGACGACGTCGTGAACGAGTGCATCGAGAAGATCGTGGGATCGGACGGCATCATCCTGGCGTCGCCCACGTACTTCGCCGACGTCACCTCCGAGATGAAGGCGCTCATCGACCGGGCGGGCATGGTCGCGCGCGTGAACGGGCACATGTTCAAGCGGAAGGCCGGAGCGGCCGTCGTCGCGGTCAGGAGGGCGGGAAGCATCCACGTGTTCGATTCGATCAACCACTTCTTCCTCATCGGGCAGATGATCGTGCCCGGGTCCATCTACTGGAACATGGGGCTGGGCCAGAAGAAGGGGGACGTCGAGGGGGACGTCGAGGGCATCGACACGATGAAGGCGTTGGGCGAGAACATGGCTTGGCTTATCAAGAAGACTCACGGGTAGGGAGACGCGGGTAGCCACATGATACGGATTACGCGCTTCATCGTAATAGACGAGGACGAGCTGAGCGAGGTGTTCGTACGCGCGTCCGGGCCGGGCGGTCAGAACGTCAACAAGGTCTCGACGGCCGTGCAACTCAGGTTCGACGTCGCGAGCTCCCCGTCGCTGCCCGATGACGTTCGCGAGCGCCTCATCCGTCTCGCCGGCAGCCGCATGACGGACGGCGGCGAGCTTGTCATCGACGCCAGGCAGTTCCGGACGCAGCTCAAGAACAGGCAGGACGCGCGCCAGCGGCTGATAGAACTCATTCGCGCGGCGGCGGTCAGGCCGAAGCCGCGCAGGCGCACGAAGCCGACGCGCGCCTCGAAGGAGAGGCGTCTCGAGGGCAAGCGCTACAGGGGACAGACGAAGAAGCGGAGGAATCGTGTTCGATCTTCCGACGAGTAGCGCCGGCGCGATGGAGTTCCCGATCGAGGGCACGCTGGACCTGCACACGTTCAGGCCCGACGACGTCAAGGACCTCGTACCCGAGTACATTCGTGAGTGCCGCAGTCGCGGCATTCTCGAGGTGAAGATAGTCCACGGCAAGGGCACGGGGACGCTCATGCGCATCGTGCACTCGATACTCGACCGGCTGCCCGAGGTGGACTCCTACGCCGGAGCGGGCAGTGCCTGAGGAAGCTCTGGCGCGACGGTCGTCGCGCTGAAGCCGCTGGAGTAGACAAAGGTCCGCGCTCCCTCCGGGCGCGCGGACGAACGGCCCGCACCTCTCCCAGGTGGAACACATGATCGGAACTCCGGACACGAAGGTCCTCGTTCTCTTCTGCGGCGGCACGCTCGTCATGGAGGAGGACGAGCGCGGTAGCCTCCTGACGCCGGCTCTGGACAGGGCGATCGAGAACCTCCTCAGCATGGAGACTCGCCTCGGTGAGCTCGCGAACATCGAGGTCGCCTACATCGACAACATCGACAGCAGCAACATCCGGCCCGAGCACTGGGACCACGTTGCGGACGTGATCGGGGAGAACTATGCCGAGCACGACGGGTTCGTCGTCACGCACGGCACCGACACGATGGCGTACACGGCGAGCGCACTGTCGTTCGTGCTGGGAGGCCTGGGCAAGCCGGTCGTGTTCACCGGGTCGCAGATACCGGGCACACGGATCGAGTCCGACGCCCGCAGGAACTTCGTCAACGCCGTCCGCGTAGCGACGATGGACCTTTCGGGTGTCCTCATAGTGTTCGACAGGAAGATAGTCCTCGGTGCGCGCGCCACGAAGTTCTCCGAGTCGAGGCTCGACGCGTTCACGACGGTCAACGGCGGGATGGTAGGGGACATCCGGGTCGACGTCCGGCTGGGCGAGCACACCTCCCGGGGAGACGGGCCGCTGGACGTCCAGACGGGCTTCGAAGAGAACGTCGCGATCGTAACGCTCGTTCCCGGAATGCCGCCGGCCGTTCTGCTGAACATCGTGGAGAGCGGCATCAGAGGACTCATTCTACGAGGGTTCGGGACGGGCAACGTCGCATACGACTACCACGACGCGATAGAAGGGGCGGCGAAACTCAACATACCGGTTGTGGTGACCACGCAGTGTCTGCAGGGCGCGACGATGATGCATCTGTACGACCTGGGTGCGAAGCTGCTCGATCTCGGCGCCATCCAGGCGTACGACATGAGCATCGAGAGCACCGTGACGAAGCTCATGTGGGCCCTGAAGCGCGCCGACTCCGTGGACGCAGTGCGCGCTATCATGCACACGAACTTCTGCGGTGAGATATGCGTTCCCGGATCGGCCGGGGCGTAGACCGACAAGGGCGGAGAAGCCGAAATGAAGAAGCACCAGGACGCGTTCGGCCGCGAGATCTACGACTACTTCAACCACGGCACAGGGCGTGAGATAGTCGAGCGCGACGACGGACTCATCGACATCTCGAGCGGACCGGCCGCGTACTTCACGGAGTACAAAGACTGGGGGCCGCACCTCAGGAAGGCCATCGGTTACGCGCGCGGCAGGGTGCTCGACGTCGGGTGCGGCGCGGGCAGGCATTCCCTGTATCTTCAGAAGAAGGGCCACGACGTTCTGGGGATCGACGTGTCGCCGCTGGCGGTCAAAGTCACGAGGCTCAGGGGCGTCAGAGAGGCCCGGGTAATGCCAGTCACGAAGGTGACCTCCAGGCTCGGGACGTTCGATACCGTCCTGATGTTCGGCAACAACTTCGGCCTGTTCGAGAGCCGGAAGCGCGCAACGTGGCTGCTCGGCAGGTTCAGAACGGTCACAAGCGGGGACGCGCGTATCATCGTCGAGAGCTGTGACCCCTACCGCACGACCGACCGCTTCCACCTCGACTACCACAAACTCAACCGAAGGCGCGGCAGGATGCCCGGGCAGACCCGCCTGCGCGTGCGGTACAGAACCTACGCAACGCCCTGGTTCGACTACCTGCTCGCGTCGCCGGACGAGATGAAGGAACTCGTCGATGGAACCGGCTGGAAGGTCACCAGGGTGTTTAGGTCCAGGGGGCCCGCCTACTCGGCCGTCATCGAGCGGGTTTGAGACGGAGGGGCCGAGCGGCCCGCAGGCGGAGCGACGCAGCGGTGTGGTCAGGCGACTTCCACGGAGGAGAACATGCGTAGAGACCTTGCCGGCCGAGTACTTGCGGCTGGGCAGACGGCCCGCAACTTCCAGCGGCTTGTCGCGGCGGAACTCAGCTGGCACGTTCGAATTCCGCTGGGCAAGCGGCTTTTCGGGTGGAGGCACGGCTTCACGAGCCGGTACACGGTCCGCTTCGACCTTACGCCCGAGAACGTCGACGACTTTGTCAGCGACTACGCCCGCTACATCAGAACGCCGAGGATCAACGGGCCGTTCGCGCCCGCGCTCCTCAACAAGCTGGTCTTCTCGCGTATCGTTGCCAGCCACGGCGGGTCGGTGCCCGAGTACTACTGCCACGCGGGTAAGCGCGGTCTCATCGCGATCGGAGACCGCCACGACATGCGCGACGCGGACGGCGTGGCGGCGGCCTGCATGACGGGCGAGCGGTTCATCGTCAAGCCTTGCGGCGGGGGCGGAGGCGTGGGCGTCGCCGTCATCTCTTCGCGCGACGGGAGGCTGACCATCAACGACAGCGCCGTCGACGACGCCGAGTTCCGGACATTCATAGGTAGCCTGGATAATGCCCTCGTCTGCGAGTTCATCGTGCAGGACGAGTATGCCTCCGGGATATTTCCGCATTCGACCAACTCCATTCGTGTGATCTCCATGTGGGACTACGAGAAGAACACGCCGTTTCTCGCTTTCGCCGGACACAGGTTCGGGCGAACGTCGTCGATCCCCGTAGACAACATGTCGCAGGGCGGCATGGCCGCGCAGGTCAGGATCGATTCGGGAGAGTTGAGGTCGGCCATCTACTCGAGGGGTTCGGTGGAACTGGTGTGGTACGACGAGCACCCCGACACGGGGGCGACGATCAAGGGTGTCCGCGTTCCACACTGGGAAGACGTGAAGGCGGGGCTCCTGGAATTGGCCGGGCGGATGTCGTACATCCCGTACATTGGATGGGACATCGTCGTGACCAGGGACGGATTCTGCGTGATAGAGGGGAACAACTATCCCCACCTCGGTCACCAGCTCTTCGAGCCGCTGCTCAAGGACCCACGCGTTCGGGCGTTCTACGAGAGACACGAGGTAATCTGACGACGGGCGGGTCTGCACCCGAGGGAGATACGAATGACCGGACTCGCACACCGACGCTGCGGACTTGCCGCGCTTGCCGTTCTGGTTCTGCTCACGCCCGCCGCCCCTCCGGCCCGCGGGTCGACCGACCCCGTCTATCGCGTACCTGACCAGGCCCTCGTCGACATCATCGACACGCCGAAGACGCCCCAGCTCAGCATCAGCCCGACGCGGGAGTGGGGCGTCCTGATATCGCGGCCCGGCTACCCGTCGATAGCCGAGCTGTCCGAGCCCGAACTCAAACTGGCCGGCCGCCGCATCAAACCCGGCAGCTACTCGCCAAGCCGCGTGTGGCCCGACAACAAGCTCGAGTTCGTTCGCATCGAGGACCTCGAGCTGCGGCCGGTAGCGGGCCTTCCGGAGAGCCCGAGGATATCGAACGCCCGCTGGTCGCCGGACGGGGATCGCCTCGCGTTCACGAACACGACGCCGGACGGCGTGGAGCTGTGGGTGGCGGAGGTGGAGACGGGAGATGCGCGGCGGTTGACGGACCCAGTAGTCAGCCTGACAGCGGGTGCGTCGCCGTCGTGGCTTCGCGACAGCCAGCGCCTCGTCTGCTGTCTGGTCGAGACGGGGGAGGACCACGGGGCTGCGCCCGAGGCTCCTCGCGTTCCCGAGGGCCCCATAGTCCAGGAGAGCATCGGCGCCGAGGCACCGGGCAGGACCTATCAGGACCTCCTGAAGAACCCGCACGACGAGAAGCTGTTCGACAGGTACTTCACGTCGCAGCCGGCGATCGTCGGGACGGACGGGCACGTCCTGCCCATCGGAGACCCGGGCATCATCTGGGGCATCAACCCGTCGCCCGATGGTCAGTACCTGCTCGTTCAGTCGCTACACAGACCCTACTCCTACGCTGCGCCCGCCCACCGTTTTCCGTTGCTGATCGAGGTCTGGGATCTCGAGGGGAACGTCGTGCACACGGTGTTCGACCACCCGCTGCGCGAGGAGATCCCCATCAAACGCGGCAGCACCTACACGGGACCGAGGAGCGTCAGCTGGCGCGCGGACGAACCGGCGACGCTCTGCTGGGCCGAGGCGCTGGACGGTGGAGACGCGGGCGTCGAGGCCGAGTATCGAGACCGGCTCTACACGCTCGCCGCGCCGTTCGACGCGGAACCGGTCCCGCTCATAACGCTCGAGCTCCGATACTCCGAGACCATGTGGGGCCACGACGGGCTGGCCATCGTCGAGGAGTGCTGGTGGGCCGATCGCACGATCCGCTGGTGGAAGGTGGCGCCCGGATCCCCCGACACCGAGCCCGAGCTTCTGAAGGACTATCTGCTGCAGGACGGATACAGCGATCCCGGTGTCCCGACGATGACGCCGAACGAGTACGGCCGCTACGTGCTCCTGACGGCGGACGATGCCCACACCGTCTTTCTGGTCGGCGACGGCGCCTCGCCCGAGGGCGATCGCCCCTTCCTCGACGCGTTCGATACCTATCACAAAGAGACCGCGCGCCTCTTTCGCTCGGAGGCGCCTTACCACGAGCGCCCCGTGCTGGTGTTGAACAAGGAGGCTCGCTACGTCATAACGCAGCGCGAGTCGGTCGATGAAGTTCCCAACTACTTCATGCGCGACCTCGCGGACGGGACGCTCCGGCAGTTGACCTTCTTCCCGCATCCGACGCCGCAGCTGGCCGGCATACAGAAGGAACTCATCCGCTACAAGCGCGAGGACGGCCTGGACCTGACGGCGACGCTCTTCACGCCGGCGGGCCACGACCCCGGGAGGGACGGCCCGCTTCCCATGCTCATGTGGGCGTACCCGAGAGAGTTCAAGAGCGCCGACTCCGCGGGGCAGGTCGACGACTCCCCGTACCGGTTCGACTGGATAGGGTGGTGGTCGCCCGCGCTGTGGCTCACACAGGGCTACGCCGTGCTGGACGGTCCGACGATGCCCATCATAGGGGAGGGCGACGCTGAGCCGAACGACTCCTACGTCGAGCAACTGGTCGCGAGCGCGCAGGCGGCCGTCGACGAGGTCGTCAGGAGAGGTGTCGCCGACAGGCACCGCATCGCGATAGGCGGCCACTCTTACGGCGCGTTCATGGCGGCGAACCTACTGGCGCACTCTGACCTCTTCGCCGCCGGTCTGGCGCGGACCGGCGCCTACAACCGGACGCTGACCCCGTTCGGGTTCCAGGCGGAGGACCGTTCGTTGTGGGAAGCGCCCGAGGTCTACTTTGAGATGTCGCCCTTCATGCACGCGGACAAGATCAAGGAGCCCATCCTTCTCGTCCACGGCCAGGAGGACAGCAACCCGGGAACGTTCCCGATGCAGAGCGAACGCTTCTACAGCGCGCTCAAGGGGCACGGCGCCACGGTCAGGCTCGTCATGTTCCCGCACGAGAGCCACAGCTACCGAGCGCGCGAGTCTCTGCTGCACCTCCTGTGGGAGACCCAGGAGTGGCTGGACACATACGTGAAGAACGCTCCGGCGCAACCAGGGAGGGAGTAGTGACAGACGCAGCTCTGCAGGCAAGCGTTCTCGATAGCGAGGAGAAGCGTATCTACATGCGCGCCGTTCGGGACGAATCGGGAGAACTCGTCGGTTACTACGAGCGATACGAGCGTAACGCCGCGTAGGGGAGATTCCCCGCGCGGCCCTGTCCGGTCCGTCCGGACAGACGGAAGGAGGACGAACATGGGGACGACCACGTCGCGCGGAGCGGTCATGCTGATCGCGCTTGTCACGCTGGCGTTGCCCACTACGGCAAGCTGTGGTTGCTGTAAGCCGGCGCCCGCGGGGAAGACCGGGGGCACGAAGAATGAGGTCGTGGTCGAGGTGACTGACGAGGACGTCGAGGCGCTGGTCGACGGCGGCAACAACTTCGCGTTCGACCTCTATGCCAGGCTGGCAGGAGACGGCAATCTCTTCTTCTCGCCCTACAGCATCTCAACGGCGCTCGCCATGACGGCGGCGGGTGCGCGCGGCAACACCGAGCACGAGATGGCGACCACCCTGTGCTTCCCGAACGCCAAGGACAAGCCATCGCCCGCCGGCCGCGAACGCATCGCTGCCTCGTTCGCGTCCCTACAGGACGGCCTGACCGCTTCACCCGAGACGCGCGGCTACGAACTCAACATCGCCAACAGCCTCTGGGGACAGGAGAGTTACCCGTTCAGGGAATCCTACATCAAGCTCGTGGCGACCTATTTCGGGGGCGGATTCAACCCCGCGGACTTCCAGCAGAACGCGGAGGCCGAGCGAGTCAGAATCAACAAGTGGGTGGAGGGGGAGACGCGCGAGAAGATCAAGGATCTCATCCCCCCGGGCGGCGTGGACCCCGCTACCACGCTCGTGCTGACGAACGCCGTCTACTTCAAGGGCCAGTGGCTGTCCAGGTTCGATGAAGAGAGAACCAGCGATGCCACCTTCCACGGGACTCGCGGGGATGCGACCGTCCCGATGATGTACCAGAAGGGAAACTTCCAGTACTTAGAGAACGAGGACGTTCAGGTGCTCGAGATGCCCTACCGCGGGGAGGAGATCTCGATGCTGGTCGTCCTGCCCAGGCCCGAGAGCCTCGTCAACCTCAGGGTCATCGAGAGTCGCCTGACGGCGCAGGTGCTATCCGGCTGGTTGGGACAGATCAGGGAGAAGGAGCTCAAGGTCTACTTCCCGAGGTTCGAGATGACCTGGGGCACCGAGGACATCTCCGGCTACCTGGCCGCCCTCGGGATACACGATGCGTTCAGTTCCAGTGCGGACTTCTCCGGCATGTCCGACCTCAAGGACCTCTTCATCGCCTCGGTCTTTCACAAGGCCTTCGTCGCCGTCAACGAGGAGGGCACGGAGGCCGCGGCGGCGACGGCCGTCGTGATGCGTCTGACGATCGAGCAGCACGAGACGGTGTTCAGGGCCGACCACCCGTTCCTGTTCGTCATACGCGACGACGCCACGGGCAGCATCCTGTTCATGGGACGCGTCGCGGACCTCGGGTAGCCGGCCGCCGCGCGTTCGCGACCGAACGATTCACAAGCAGCGGGGGAGCACGACCGGATGGCTCGAGAGCGTTCCCGGTTGAGCAGATTCAGGCGTCGGATCACGCGCTCAGACGCGTTCGTGGGTTTTCTCACGTTCGTGGCGAGCGTCGTCATCCGCGCGTACGCGCGGACCCTCCGAATAGAGAAGGACATCCACCCCGACGTGGCCGCGCTCGACCCCGCGAAGGTCCTGTACGCGTTCTGGCACGGCCGTCAATTCCTTCTGGCCCCGTCTTTCCGCCACCAGAACGTGGCGGTCATGACCGACCTCTCCTGGGCGGGCAGGATACAGGCGGGCATCATGACCAGGCTGGACTACCCGGTCGTCAGGGGCTCGAGCAGGCGCCGGGCGGCCCAGGCTCTGGCGGAGATGAAGCGGGTCCTGGAGTCCGGATGCTCCGCGGCGTTCGCGGTCGACGGTCCCAGCGGCCCCGCGTGCAAATCGAAGCCGGGCATACTCTACCTGGCGCGCAAGCTCGGCTATCCGATAGTGCCGGTCGCCACGACCTCGCGCCCGTCATGGAGGATCAGGAGCACGTGGTGCCTCTACATGATGCCGGCACCGTTCTCCCGGGGTCTCGTGGTGATGGGGAGGCCGATCGCCGCGGCCGCCGACGGCACGCTCGAGGCGGAAGAACTGGACGAGATACTCACGGAGCTGACAAGAGCGGCGGACGAGCGGATCGGACCTCGGACAGACGCGGAGCAGGGCAAGCGGGCCTGACCGTCGCGGAAACCGCCGCAGGCAAGCGGGTGTGACAGCTCCGGAAACAGCAGCAGGGGGACAGCATGGCCGACAAGATCGTCAGGACGGACGACGAGTGGAAGAAGCTCCTGACGGAGGATCAGTACAGGGTTCTCCGCGAGAAGGGAACGGAGTCGCCGAACTCAGGGAAGTACTACCAGTTCAGCAGGCCCGGCGTGTTCCTGTGCTCCGCCTGCGGCAACAAGCTCTTCAGTTCGGAAGCCAAGTTCGAGTCCGGGACGGGATGGCCGAGCTTCTGGGGGGCGGTGTCTCGTGACAGTCTGGAGACCGCGCCGGACCATTCCTCAGGCAGGGAGCGGACGGAGGTTCTCTGCGCGAGGTGCGGCGGGCATCTGGGCCACGTGTTCGCGGACGGGCCGGTCCCGACGGGCATGCGGTACTGCATCAACTCGGTGTCTCTGGAGTTCAAAGAAGAGGAGTAGAGGGCAGGACAGGGCGAACGCGGCGGAGGGCTCCGCCGAACCGCTCGCCGGCGGGCTCGGCCGGACAGCGTCCTCGCTAGCTGTCGGGCAGCTTCGGCCTCACGATGACGACCTTCTCCCGCGCGACGACGGCCAGACCAGGCTTGCCGCCGCGCGCCTTTCTTACATGCCGCTTCTCGGTGTAGCAGACGGATACCTTCGAGGACTTGCCGGCCTTGCTGTGGAACGCCGCGATGGCGGCGGCCTCGAGAATGGCCTGCCGGTCAGGCTCGGCCTTGTGCCCCGACTTCCTAAGTACGACGTGCGAGCCGGCCACCTGTCTCGCGTGGAACCACAGGTCGTCAGACTTCGCCATCTTGTGGGTCAGGAGGTCGTTGTCGTTATTCGACTTCCCGACCAGGACCTCCCAGCCCCCCGATATCCGGTACGTGCGGAACCGGACGCGCTCCTTCGGCACCTTCCTGTCCGAGACCTTCGGCGGAGCCCGCAGAAAACGCTCCTCGATGGCGACGATCTCGTCGGCCGATGCGGTGGCCAGGCGGTCGGCCGCTTCAAGGAACTCCGCGGCCTTTCCCTCGAGTTCTCCCATGCGCGAGGGCGCTCGTTCGCCTCTTCGCTCGGCCTTGCGCGCGCGCCGGAAGAACGCCTCCGCATTCTGCCGCGGCCCGAGCGTTGGATCCAGCTCGATCACGACGGGCGTCGATCCGTCGTAGTCAGTGAGCGTGTGACTTCTCGCTCCCCGGGCGATCTCGGCCTGGTGCATCAGCAACAGCTGTCCCATGTGCCGGTACCGGGTGGCGTTCTCCGAGTCGTCTATCTCGACCTGGACCTTGTCCATGGCCCGGCGCGTTCTCTTCAGGCACCGCTCGATGACCTTCTCGACCGCCTCGCGTCGTCGTGCGAGGTCGAGTTCCGGCCACAGCTCGGTGAACATGAAGCAGGCGGCGGCGTTCAGGGTCTCGAAACCGCGCGTCTCCTCCGCCGGCTCGTTGCGGTTCTCGGAAGACAACCTGGCGTGCAGGCGTCCGCGCTCATCGTGCCATCTGGCGACCGTGGGGGCGGAGGCCCCGACCTCGGGCGCGACGGGATCGTGAGCGCGTCTCGCGTCGGACAGCACCAGAGAGGGGCTGCGGCCGAGGTCGATGGTCAGCCACCTCTCGATCGTGCGTCCCACCTGGCTGGTCCATTGGAGATGCGCGACCGCCCCGGGCCTGTCCTCAAGCTGCGCCAACGACACGAGAACGGAGCCGCGCAGCTGCGAGACGAAGGGCGGCGCCGGGGCGTGACCCGGTCCCGGGGCCGGCCCCGGCCCGTCGAGAAGGAAGAGGATGGGCAGAGCCTTCATCGTGACGGCGCCAAGGAACACGCGCCGCTCGGACGCGAGTTCCAGCAGCAGGCAGTCGGCGCCGTGGGCCACGACGTCAGCCACCCTGGCCCCGGCCACGCGCGGGGCTATCTCGGCGATGAGTCTTCGAGCCGTCGTGGTATCCAAGCGCAGCTCCTGGAGGTGCGAACCGACCCGCACGCCGCTGCCGTCGCGGACGAGAGCGTTGGTTCTGAATGAGGCTACAGTCTACGGCAGGGGAACGCCGCAGTCCAGAGACAGGGCCGGCGATGGTCGGCGTGGTCCCACAATCGCCCGAAACCGCCCGAAATCTCCGGATTACGTTGACCGGCCCGGACTCAGGAAGTATAGTACCAGTTTACTATGATACCTGGGAAGGAGGGACACCTGTGCTCAGAAGCATGACCGGCTACGGTTGCTCGGAGAGGGCAGGCGATGACCAGCGCATCAGGGTAGAGATGCGATCAGTCAACCAGCGCTTCCTCGACGTGCAGATCAAGGCCCCACGCACGATGCTCCAGGTCGAGGACAGGATCCGCAAACTTGTCGAGTCCGTTCTGGCCCGAGGCCGCGTTACGGTCTACATTGAGTGGAAGAGCGCCGCGGACGAGATCCCGACGGTGAACATACCCGCAGCGCACGAGCTCATCAGGCAGCTCAGGCTGCTGGGCGACGAGCTCTCCATACCCGGCGAGATCGACCTCTCCGTCGTCACGCAGTTTCCCCAGATCTTCGAGCAGGGCTCGGACGTGCCTGGAGCCGACGAGGTGTGGTCGTCCCTGGGGCCCGTATTGTCCGAAGCTCTGGATGGGCTCGTTGCCATGCGCGACGCCGAGGGGACGGAACTCAAGGCGGAACTCGAGGGAAGGCTCAACGCCATAGAAGGTATCGTATCAACGCTGGTCGAATCATCTCCCGGAGCAGCGGCCGCAGCGAAGGAACGCCTCACCGCGAGGATCGCGGCGCTCCTGGACGGCTCCGTACCCATCGATGAGACGCGTCTGGCTCAGGAGGTCGCCGTCGCGGCAGAGCGCGCGGACTTCACAGAGGAGACCGTCAGGCTCGGCGCGCACGTCTCGCAGTCGCGCGAGTGCCTGAGCGCCGACGAGCCCGTCGGCAAGCGGTTCAACTTCCTCGTGCAGGAGATGCTGAGAGAGGCGAACACCATCGGGTCGAAGGGCGGCGACATCGGCGTCACCGGCCCAGTGCTGTCGCTCAAGGAAGAAATCGAGAAGCTCCGCGAGCAGGTCCAGAACGTTGAGTAGGGAGGCCGGGGGTTGAACAATCCTCTCCTGAACATCGGCTTCGGCAACGTGGTGGCGGCGGAACGCGTCGTGGCCATCATTACGCCGGGCTCGGCGCCGGTTAAGCGGCTCAAGGACCACGCGCGCGACACGGGGAAGCTCGTTGACGCGACGCAGGGCCGGAGAACCCGCGCCGTTATCGTCACTGACAGCGATCACGTCATTCTGTCCGCCGTCGCGGCCGAGACCATCACTTCGAGGCTC
>JBDRFG010000091.1:0-14748 GCA_043819135.1 Candidatus Eiseniibacteriota bacterium
CCGGCTATAGGTCATCGTGCGGCTCAGCCGATCGGCCAGCACCTTGTCGTCCCCGAAAAGACCGCCTCGCTTGATTACCGAGAGCGCGACCACGCACTCGACCCGCAGGCCCCGCCCTTCGAGTCCCTGCTGGAGATTCGCGCCGGCCAGCTGCCTGGCGTCAAGAAGGAAGCTCGCCTCGACACTACCCCCCGTGCGCCGACACGAAAGGGAGTCGATGACCGCCGCGTGGCATCGCTCCGCCGCCGGGAATGCCGCGAGGCAGATAATGAGCAGTGTGAGGACGAAACCCCTCAATTTCCGTCTCCTCAGTCGAAGACGCCGAAAAGGGTGGCATGCCACCGCCACTCGTCTCCACCGTCCGGGTCGAGCGGGCGCGCGATGCTCACCGAGAGAGCGCACGGGATTCCGCGATCATCAAGGCCGAAGGCGCTCCCTAGTCCGATCTCCACATCGGCCCGCAATTGATGGGGCGTGTGGTGCTCGTCCCAGTGCCACGCATCGCCGGCGCTCAGTCCCACGAAGGGCCCGAATCCGCCGAGAATGTCAGGCGATCTCAGCCAGAGCTTCGAGCGTGCCAGGAACACCCGGTCTCCGACCAGCTGGTTATCCTCGTATCCCGGCAGCGTGGCCTTTCCCCCTAGGAAGAACTGGTCCTGAACGGGCGCTGCCCCATTGACCAAGCCTGCATCCAGGCGGCTGTCCCACAGGCAGGATCCGAGGACCTTCAGCCTGCTGGACAAACTGACCTCGGTCCGGACGAATTCGAAGTCCCCTCCGAGGGCGCCGCCGACCGCGCTGGCCTCCGCTTCTACTCCCATGCCCGATTCTCGAGCCGGGCAGAACCGTTGGTATCCGTATCCGAGGGTGACCGCCCTGCGTCTCCCCCGTCCGACGCCCTCGGTTCTGTTCGGTGAGTAGTTCCTCGCGCCGAAGATGCTGATGCCGTCCGCGTGTTCGATGGGCTTCTCGAAGTCAGACGTCATGCTCAGGGAGAAGCGGTGGCCTGCGTGGGCCGGCGGAGAGAAGCTCCATCTTAGATCCCACCCCTCTTGAGATACGTGGTCCACACCATCGTGACCAAAAGCGAGCATTGAGAGCCACGATTCGAAAGACAACGGCACCTTCTGCCCGCGAAATGGTGCTGGCCGGTCGTGATAGCTGACACTCGGCAACCAAGCGGAGGATGCGTCCAGCCGCACACCGTAGAGCCACGCCCTGTCAAGGTCCGTGCCGTAGGTGCACCCGGCTGTCCAGACGTCCTCCCGCCGGCGGCTGCCGGCCGAAGAGACCGTTCCTTCCCGCTCGCGAATCACGCTCCAGCGAAGCGAGGATGAAGCTAGCCATATTGCATCGATCTTCGTGTAGTCGACGGGGAACGGCAGGCCTGCCAAGGGCTCCAGGCGAAGGACGCCGCCCCGCCGTGCGTCCCGCGACGGCTGCCACTCAAACGCCCCAACGAAGTTGAATCCCCCGACATGTCGAATCCCGTGCTGGCTGTACCTGGGCTCCGGTCGTTTCGCCGGGATCCTCACAACGCGATCAAGGAAAACTGACCTCTCGGTCCCGTCCCTGGAGCGGGCAACTGCCTCCACCCTGTCACCCGGTGCGAGACGCTCATACTCCTCCTGGAAGGTCTCGACCGAGTCAAGCCGTCTCCCTTCGAGCGTCATGAGCACGTCGCCCTGCTGCGAGCGCGGAATGTCCGCCTCGTCGTCCAGCTTCTCATCGAACCCCCAGGCGAAGCGCCCGGATGCTGTCGCGGCCGAGAAGCCCCCGAACCTCAGCTCTTGTTCCGATCGGGGTCCCGTCCGCGTGGGCTGCGGAAGCGGGTCAACGCTCCGCACATAGAGCCCGCCGTCCACTCCCGAGACATCGAGGGACTCGACCTCGGCCACCAGGGGCGTGATCTTCTCCAGATTCAGGCCGGACGACGGAGCGGGAGGTCCCTGGGCACTGTAGCGCACGGTTCGCAGATCTCCACCTGCCAGGAAACCTAAGGACACCAGGTCTCCGATGCGAAGCGTCTGAAGAGCACTGCGCAGATCTGACACCGAGCGGACATCGCGGTCACCGACAGTGACGACCGCACAGCCGGCACTGAGACCCGCATGACTGAGTTCGGGGATGCCGTGGTAGACCCAGCTCACTATCGGAAGGCTGTCGACGCGAGCGAACTCATCGGGCAGCGAATCACGGAGGGCTTCGCGCTCAAGAAGCGGCACGGTGTCAAAGCCGACGTAGCCCCGCGGCAGCTCGACCGCCTTGAGACGCGCCTCCCGCGCCGTTCCCTCTCGGAGAACTGTGAGCGTGACCTCTCCGCTGTTTGCCAGCCCCTCGAGGACCGAGTCGAGATCGCCCGGGCTCCTGATCGGGACGCCGTTGGCAGTGGTAATGACGTCGCCCTCGCGCAGCCGGGCCGAATCCGCCGGCGAGCCGTAGTCGACGCCGACGACGCGAACGCCAGGCCCCGTGGAGCAGAGGCCCTGGTCCTTCCAGTCACCGGAGCGCGCCTCGGTGACCAGGACTCCGATGTAGAGAGACTGCGAGCTGGATGAGGTGACGGCTTGTCCCGTGAAGCCTGGAGCCGCCTGAGAAGGAAGCACCAGAAGGGCAAGTGTCAGAACTGGAAGAAGCGCATGGTTCCGAAGGCGCGTCAAGCGAGGCCCCTCCTCATCAACCAAAGCCAAAGCGCTGCTTCCCGGTGTGACCGTCGCTGATTGTAGCACTGGCGCTGGACCACCGCAACCATGGGTACTGGGCCCACTAAGACCCGGCGACACCTGCGGCTGGGGCGCGCTGTATCGTGTTCGCATGCGCTGTCTGGACAGCGCCGAGTATGTTGCGACTCACCATGAGCGAACCACGCGGTCAGGGGCCCGCCGGGCCGGGAACGAACATCCGAATCCCCATGTCGTACGCATCGTAGTCATCGTAGCTGCCATTCAACCACAGCACGCCCGGAGAGGTAATGCAGGGGCTGACCCGAGGGCCCCCTCCTTCTCGACTGCTTGTCGGGGAACGACGGACCGGCCGACGTGATCTCGTAGTCAAGCCACTCTGCGCCGTCCCACCGGGCGTACCGGTAGCGATGATCGTTAGCCGCTGGGAACACGGCATAGACCAACACCGGGCGAACCGATTCGTCCAGCGCGATGTCCCATATCCGCGAGCGCCCACCGGCTTCGGCTCCATCGTATACCTTGTCGGCATCACTCGGGCCGAACGGGAGCTCCACCAGATCCATGACCTCTGACCCGTCCGCCCTGAAGAACGCTCCTCCACGATAGCAGATATAGTAGATGCTGTTGGCCTCTTCTCCCCGCGGGTGCCCGTCGGTGAAGGCAATGTGGATCGTCTCGTGCCCGTCCGACGCGTACTTGAAGTACGGCTTGACGCCGGGTCCCTGCATCAGTGGCCTCTCGTCCGTCCAGCTGACCCCATCAAAGGTTGGCCGCTGACGCGGCCTCCATTGTGAGGGCGCGCTGTTCAGCGCGCAGGGCGGTCGAACCCGACGGGTGCGAAGTATCCGTCGGGCAGACAAACAGAGAGGCCAGCAAAAGCTGGCCTCTCTGTTGTGGCGTCCCCTAGTGGACGTTATTCGAACTGCCACAGTGCCGTTCACACCTGAACTGACCGCATTCGCGAGTGCGTTGAGACACCAACAACCGAATCCAGCACCCGTGGTCACGCGGTGGGATTGAACCCACGTGCGGTTCGGAAACTCGTGTCGCGGAAGGTCCCGTGGGAAGTACCTGCTTTGAAGCTTAGCGTCCCTGAGGTCCGCGGGTTTGAATCACCTGTGAAACTGGCTAACCGAGATTGCTGGGCTGCGCTGTGGCGTCGGGCCGTCAGACTGGGCACCTCCGCTGTCCGCTGGCACCCCCTATTCTTGACATCGCGCGGCAAACCAAGTAGACTCGCAGATATTCTCAGCACACCCCCGCTGCAGGCTTGCGTGATTGGATGTCCCCATTGAAGACGTCCCGGCTCGCTTGGCTTGCCATCTCAGCGCTGTTCGCTGTATGCGTCCCCGCAATCGCAAGCACCATCAACGTTCCGGGTGAGCAGCCCACAATCCAGGAGGGTATCGACGCCGCGTCTGCTGGTGACAGAGAAGCAAGAGCCCCAGAGCAGAGGAAGTCCCAGGTCCCTATGGTTGCCCAGACGTTCCTGAGACGAGCTGACTCGGATGTGTTCGCGAAACTCACACGGTACGCTGTCGCCATCGAGAGGAGTCTCTACCGGGTCGTCGCGGAGCTCAGAAACACCCAAGAGCGCAGAGAGCTACCCGACTCGACGAGCACCGACTGCTAGTTGGGTTCGCTTCGCAAAGGAAGGACCTGCACACGCAGCGTTCGTCTGTACTGGGTGGAACGAGCGGCTCTAGGCCCGGCCGGCGGCCTCACGTAGAGCGCTCTCAATCAAGTCACTAGCGTCTCTTGAAGCGGCCTCTGCGTCTACGAACTTGCTCCAAAGCGATTTGACTTGCTCGCACGAAGGACTCGGAGGCGGCAGCACCACATCCCCCATGTCCGCTTCGAACGTCGAGTCAACCACTGAACCCGAGGCCTTGGACTTGAGCTGCACCTGCGCATGCCACGTCCGGATGGCTAGATACAGCCAGCCAGAGTCGATATCTGATTTCGGTACCAGCCTGCCGACATGACCGCTGGCAAGCCAGCCATCTCGGTCGGTGGTCACCAGGACAGGCGTACCAAGGCCGCCCTCAGCACGTCCATCAGCCTGATACGCAGTCCAGCCGCTTCGCAGTTCGTACCGTCCCACGTCCTTCAGGGCGCGCGGAGATATGTGCTGCAGGTTCACCGGGTTGAGCTGGAGGATCTGTCGCCCAGAGAGGATTGGTCGCCCATAGTCGGAATCGACATAGACGGTCTTGTATCGACCACCGGGTTTGCGGACCTCTGCGACATCGCGTACGCGGACTCCTCCTTCGGAGAGGAGCGCACTGCGCACCGCCTCCACCAGTGGGTCGTGGTAGGCCGCGTCAAGTCTACCGCCGAGGGCATGGTTCTGGACCGACCACCCGGCGCGCAGCGGTGACGTTAGCGTCGGATTCGGAAGAACGTCCTCGTATTCCGTCTGCGCCGCAGCTAGACCAAGTCTCGCTTCCTCACGGAGAGCCACAGCCCTCCCCATGGCTTCGGCCACTTCCCTGCGCAACCTCGTTTCCAGAAGTGGTACATGCTGCGCCTCCAGATGGCTCCCGGAGATATGGTCAATCACTGACCCAGTCTTGTCTCGACGCACCAAGTGCTGTGCTGTCTGCGTCTGGAGATAAGCTAGGACGTTCAGCCGAACCTCTGCATCTGCGATGCGAACCCGAATCATGTCGTGGCTGAGAACGAACTTGGCCAGGTAGTCATCAACGATGCTCGCCGGGCCCAGGTTCCTCCCCGAGCAGGACTGCAGAATGAGACCGGCCTGCAGCTGGTACTGCCGGAGCTTCTTTGTCCTCTTCACAGAGAGATAGGCCGAGGCCAGCGGCAGATACTCGAACACGTCGTAGGGCTTCAGATAGGGAACCCCCACCTCTCCCTCTGCCGCGTACGACCGCTTGAATCGCTGCGGAGCCCAGACCTCTGCGATGCCGTCAGAGTCGCCCAGCGTTCCGAAGGACATCCCGCCTGCCCTAGCTTCATCAAGAAGCTGCGCCGCCTGGACACCCGCCGAGAGGTAGTACATCGCGTCCAGGCGACTTGAGCGTCCCACCACACTAGATTTCACGCTTCTTGTCTTCATCCTTGCGTGTCCAACCACTGTAGATAGGCATCGGCCACTTCAGGTAGCTCATCGTCGATAACACGCTCCGCGATGGTCTCCTCGAAAACACGCTCCGCACCGGTCTCCGGGTCTACCTGGATGCTTGTCCGAGACTGTGATGCCAGAACTTCGTCGCCTTCCGGGGTATGCCGGTAGATGGCGTTCCCCCTCTTGTCGTGGCCGATACTCTCAGCAACCGCCATGAAGACCTCGTAGTCGAGCTTGCCCTCAGAGACGAGCGCTCGTTCCTTGGCATCGAGCCTCCGCATGAGCACCATCGAGGTCTGAGTGTCGTTTTTCGGCTGGAACAGGTCGCGAGCCATGTCCACCACAGCAATGACCTGAGCGTTCTGGAGAATCCACTCTCGGACATAGCCCAGCGCAGGGTTGTTCAGTATGCCATTCGGAATGACCATCGCCATTCGCCCGGTACCCTC
This sequence comes from Candidatus Eiseniibacteriota bacterium, assembly GCA_043819135.1. GTDB lineage: Bacteria > Joyebacterota > Joyebacteria > Joyebacterales > Joyebacteraceae > JALGZG01. Next base: position 6,222 of record JBDRFG010000091.1, read on the forward strand.
CTTGAGCAATTGCAGGCAACGCTCGATGAAGAGAATCTCGGGCGGCTGTGACTTCTGCAGTACCGGGTTCCCGTGTGAGGCGAGACGCATCGACCATCGCCCGTTGTCATGCTCGTCCCACCAGGCGGCGAGGTCGAATTGCTCGAGGACGCTCACATCATCGATGACGATTTTGGTGCCGAAGGGGGGATTTGTGAATAGCACATCTACAGTCCCGAGCTGGATCTTCTTGGTGATGTCCGGATTCCAGGCATGAGGGTTCGCCAGGCTGTCCGCCTGGAAGAGGTTCCCCTCGCCATCGTTGTTCATCACCATGTTCATCTTCGCTGCTCGGACAAGGGACGGATTCAGGTCAAGTCCAAACACGCACTCGCCCAAGTGCTCAGCCCGCTTCCGGAAGAGCTCTTGGCGCTCAGCTGCAGTCCCGTTGGTGGGGTCCTTCCACTTCTCTCGCTCACCCTCCTCAAGGATCGCGAGTGCGTTATTCATGGCGGTTATGAGGAAGCCACCCGTCCCGCAGGCGGGGTCAAGCAGCCGCTCCGATGGCTGCGGAGACAACATGTGAACAGCCATCCTGCAAGCGTTCCTCGGAGTGAAAAACTCCCCTCGGTCACCGCGCAGATTGGAGCCAACTACTTCTTCGTACGCGACTCCCTTGACGTCGACGGGAGAAGCCAATAGGGAGTAGCCCTGAAGCTGGCTAACCACGTACGCCACGACGTTAGCCTTCAGACCGATACTCCCGTGCGCCCCCGTGAATATCTTCGGGTACTTCTTCACGACCTTCTCGGCCATGAGCTTCTGTATCCTAGCTCTGGCCGGAGCTGCAGAAGTTGAGTTACGCAACTCCTCTGGCGTCACGTAGAAACCCAGTGAGTCGGAGCGCTCGTCTTCAATCTTGCAGAAGATGAGCTTCAGTAGCTCCCAAAACGCATCCTGCTTCTGGAGGCCCTCTGTTCCGGCGACGTAGTTGTGGCACCGCCTGAACGCGAACAGCAGGTTGTCTGCTGTGGCAGGCATGAGGTCGCTTCGCTTCGGGCGAAACGCCTCCTGCTCGGACTGGCCGAATGCGGGGATGTCGACTATTGGCTCGAAGGTGTGCTGCCCTTTCGCAGTCCTCTTCGCGAAACAGAAGCGGTCGTCGCCGTTCGTCCAAAGACCGTAGCGCGCGTTCAGGCACGCCGCCATGTACGACTTCAGCTGGCCGACGCCCTCCTTCTTGTCCTTGGGATTGGTACCAGCCTTCTTGGTCTCGATGAGGACCACTGCGTTCTCCTGCAGATGCTTCGCATCATGGTCGAACACGACAATGTCGACACGAGGTTTCGCGCTACCCATCTTGATGCGAAACTCTGGCTTGCAGTCCTGAGCCACATACTTGTACTGCCTAACAAGCGCCTTCTCGATGTTCTGGCGAACGTACTCTTCAGGAGTGTCCTTCACAGGCTTGTTCGTCAGGAAGTCAATGACGTAGCCCTCTGGTATCGCCTCGACGTGCACAGCGACCGGTGGAACGTTACTTCGTCTCTTGCGCGGCATGACTGAGGTTCCTTTGCTGCTCAGAGGGCTCCTCGGTCAGGGTGCGTACCCCTGAGTCTTTGCTGGCATCACTCATGTAGCTGAGCCCTGCGGCCAGGTTCGAGAGTACTCGACTGCGCCGATAGCACGGCGGCTAGGGTACACCATGCCCAGACGACTCGCAACAAGCGGCCCGCGACTCAGGAGTGGTGGAGGTGACGATGCAGGCGTGAGTGTAAGCTCCGTGCGGTACCTCGCGGGGCTCTCCTGACAACCACAGGGACGTTCAAGAGCTGTGCTGCGAAGGGGGTGTCCCCAGCTCACTTGCGGCCGCGCTCCCAGCCCTGCACCTCGACCTCGACATCAGCCACGGTGTCCGTCCCCTAGTGGACGTTCTTCGAACTCTCGGCTTCGGGGAGGTACGGGTGCGTCGCTAGAGCGCTCTGGACAGCTCCATAGGTTGCTGTTGCTGGTCAGGTGCTGCTTGCCGGGGTGCGCGTGTGACGATCCATCGGCGCCGGCTGACGGGGATCATCGCACTGATCCGAAGGGTGACGCAGGACGGGCTGGCGACTGCCGCCGGGCCGAGGACCACGGGTATGCCACCGACCTTGACAATGGACAGAATGAGCAGTCGATGGAATCTGCCGCTGATCTGCCGCTGCTGTTAATCATCGCGAGCCGAAGCTACTCCGGATACTCACCGGAGCAGAAGCGATCGAGACCTATACCTATCAGAATAGCTGCAGCGAGTCCCGCGATCCCAGCTGCTATTGCACCGGAAACACCAAGCACGACCAGCAACTCGGCTGCTACCGCATTGACAGCCACGCCGCCTGATCCAGACGCAAGGCTCCCGGAGATAGGCTTGGGAGTCCCCGACTCGCAGAGGGCCTCGCGGAGGATGGTCTTCATGTCGTCGATGTATCGGTGGGCTCTCTTCCGGAGGCCGCTGGCGAGTTCCTGCAGCTGGTGCCCAAAGAGCTCGTAGTCGTCAATCCCCTCAGCGCCAGCGAGCAGCCTCACGGCCGCAAGGTAATCATCGATGCCCTCAAGTCTCAAGATCTCGAGGCCAAGAGAGACCTCTTGTTCGGCCAGGCTCAAGCTCGCGGCCCTCTGGGCCACGGTGACTGCCCGCTCAATGTCTGCGTTGGCATACATGTCACAAATCCCTCCCAAGAGACCTGAGCGCTGTGTTGACTACGTCCGTGAGCCAAGTCTTCCTGTCTGGTATCTCCATCTTCTCCTCCGGAGCTAGCATCCCATGACTCTCCGCGATGTCGAAGCAGTCCTGAACGCGATGGCCGTGCGGAGGTTCGCCCACACCCAGTTCTCGCTTGTGGTGACGCTCGAACTCCTCGGGCGTCATCTTGGCGAAGTCGACGTGCCCTTCAGCAATGAGGTTACTGTATCGAATCTCGGCTGTCGCACGCAGCCCCATTAGCCGGAAACACCCCAGTGGTTCGAAGACCTCTGCCTCCCCAGGATTGCGAATCCCCCCGATGAGCAGCCTGTCGGCAGGAAGTCCGCATTCGACTACGTCTCTCCGGATGCGGTTCAGTGTGCGCTGCGCCAGCACTCTCCGACCCGCGTCAGCCCTCAGCGAGTCGCCGAGCTCCATCAGCGACCAACGGTCAAGCGGCCATCCGCAACGCAGGGCTTCGCGCCTCAAATCGTCGGTCAGGCTGTAGTACCGGAATCCCCACTCGCCGACGAGCCAATCGCGCGCAGCACCTCCCCCTGTACCCTTCAGGCTGGCAAGACCAACCATCAGGCCACACTCAAGCGGTACCAGGAACTGGAACTCCGGGTCCTCAGCGAGCTTGCTGAGTTCCGCCGTGACGCTGCCATCATACCGGCCACTGTCCATCGTGCTTGTTCCTCGTCCTTTCACTCAGGCCCCAGGCGATGGAGCACCAGTTGTGCAATCCGCGCGCACGGATACAGGGCAATGGGAAGGGTGCCAACGTTGGCGAGTTCCAGCGTCAGGTTCCCCTTGAAGCCGGCCCTCGCCATAGTCGCAGTGGCGATGACAAGACCTAGCCGTCCCCAGGAAGAGCGGCCAATGACGTAGCCCATCAATTGGGGCGGCAGACACACATACTCCAGCGTGGAGGCGAGTGCGAACATCCGCGGGTGCAGGTAGAACGGCTGACCGAACCGCTGGCGTGAGGATGTCTGGTACTCGGTAAGATCCCGACCCAGCTGACTCTCCTTCACAGGATCAAGCGCGACCAAGCCGGAACGGTTTACAGTGACGAAGTCATTGGCTAGTCGAAGGTCGACGGACCCCTCGCTTATCTGCAACTTAGCATCTAGTATGGGCGTGATACACAGGCGCTCCTCCAGTGGAGCCGCATCGTCCGTCAGGAGACCATAGATCTGGTCCTTCGTAAGGACGCTCAAGGCTGCTCCTCTGGCGGCCACGCGCCTCGGCTCATCCGGCGCCTACTGTCTTCATACTGCCGCGCCAACTCAGCCTTCTCGACAGCCCTTAGCAGCCGCTCGTCGTAGCTGAACCGTTCACTCCACCCGGTCTCCTGCTTGTCCATCGCTCCTGTGAGCGGTACTTGCTGCGGCTCCATCAGCAGCCCTGCGTTGAGAATCGAACGCCAGTCAGCCATCTGGCTCGACTTCCTCTCCGGACCTGCAAGGAAGCCGACCTCCAGTGGGATAATGCGAGCGGAGATCTTCTCGGCCAGATCGGGGACTTCTCGCGCGAACTTCTCCACTCTGTACTGGATTGTGCTCTCGGCGAAAAGTTGTGTCTTGAGACCCTTGGCTGCACTCAGAGCGTGCTCGTACACCGTCGCGTACGGTTCCTCCATCCGCTTGTAGTGCGTGCTGACAAACGCCTGACATCGCTGGTGCAGGGCCCTCAGGCGCCGCCCAACCTCTGACAGGTGGTCCTCCCCAGCTTGCTCTGCGCTCGCCCACTCCACCTCCCAGAACTCCTTAAGCTCGTCGAGCATCACCATGACCCGGTACACAACGTGAGGATGCTTGGTGAACGGTGGCCGGGGAACATCCGAGTACATGGGTCGCTCGCCTGTGGCAAGGGCAACAGCCAGCAGGCTGCCGAGGGCGGCCGGACCCATGAGCCAGCAAGCCGCGATGTCCGCCAGCGTCTCCCTGAGCCACGCATCCCATACTTGTGCCGCGCTGGAAGCGTGCACTGCAAACTCGCCAACCGATAGACCCGGTCTGACTTCGTCTACGGCTTGCGTGATATCCGTGCCGCACTTCTCGAGCTGTCCCGCTATGCGCTCGTCGCATTCCCTTGCTTCGATGAGGAAGTGTCCTAGCTCGTGGCCGATGCATGCGTGGTGTAGCAGGCCCGCTCGTTCCAGACTGGGAAACGAGATGACCACGAGTCGGTGACCGTGTGCGTCTAGGATCCCCTCAACATCGACAGGGTCAAGGCCAAACAGTCTGGACGTATTGTCCGCAGTGTCTAGAAGAGCTGGGATAACGTCGGGAAGTCGTGCGAGGCAGCCGTAGCCCAGATTCGGTTTCGGTCGCAGCAGTAGCTTGGCCCCGGGGTCTATTTGCTTCACGAGAGCTTCGACCGCGGATTGCAGTCCAACAGGAGCGCGTACCGACGTGGCACTCTCGACCATCGACACGTACGGTACGCAAGCAAAGAGGCTTCTGGTAATCGACTGCAACTCCTCGTCTGCGGCGTCAGGATCGATGGATCCCTCACTGACGCCCTTCTTGACCTGACGTATGATCCTCGCCGCACAGCTAAGAGCCCTGAGCTGGGTCTCCACAAACAGAGCAGACCCCTCAGAAAGGGGCCTGCTCTGGTCTCTGATTTCAGTCAGCCGACGCGACGCCCATAGAGCAGTGAGCAGACCTGCACTAGCCTTCGCGTCGATCACGGAGCAGCGCGGATCAGCCACCTGTCACCCTCGAAGTCAGGCCGTTGTCATCTGATACTGAAGCTCATCCAACTCAGGCATCAAGACACGTTGGATGAGGGATTCCAGAAAACTCTCAAGCTCGGTCAGATTCTGTGAGACGGTTAGCCGTTCGGGAGATGGGATCTTCTCCAGTTGCTGGTACTCGATCATGGCCCCCAGGGCCCGACAGTATTTCTCTACTCTCGTAGGAATGTCCTCGTCCATTCCCTCACCTGCCGCAGAACTAGCCAACACGCTGTTCGCTCGGCTCGCCACGAGCATCGCCTTCACCGTTGGGAGCCGCGGAGTAGCTTCGCCGTTACCGACAGACAACAGCTGACAAGGCGGCGAGCCCATCAGGGCCCCCGCCTGGATGTCGGCCACGAACTCAAGGCCTCGGTAGACTACAGGAACCGCGCGCGGCGCAAGCTCACCGCCACTGAGGAATTCGCGCACCAGGCGACGAAGCACCCCTGCGACTGAAGCCATGCGAGTCACGGAGCCTGCGATTCCTGCGTAGTCCTCAACCGTATATACCATTCTCCTTAACCTCTTGTGGTGCCCCGTTAGAGGCGTTCGTGCTGTGCGCTGGACTCCCTCTGAGATCGCCGGCTCCGTCCGCACGCAATTGACACTTCGCGCGTGGCCGAGGTCCAAACCGCAGAGCAGTCAGCTTCTCATATGTGACTTCAGGGTCCACTCACCGCAAGTGCTCACCGTCGCGGTAGAACCGCCAGTTACCCGACGGCCCCCGCACAGATCCCGGCGTGCGGGTTTCCCGCACCGGGCTCTTTAGTGGTTCTCGCTTCCGCATCAAGACCCATCAGGAACTCGAAGCGCCCGCGGACGGCGCGATCACGGGACGCGGAACCTGGAGGTGTTCCAACAACTCACGAAAGCCGGCCCAGTTATAGCTCCGGCGATCGCTCCGTCGGTTGAGCCACTTCTGAAGGATCCGCATCGCCGCGAAGTGGAACTGCCACAAGCTCCGGGAGTTGCCATAGATCCCGAAGTACCGGTAGTAGCCGCGGAGCTTCTGACTCACCTCGGCGAGAAGTCGGCGTACAGGAGTATGCCGGTGTTCCCGGCACCAGAGGGTGAACCGCGCCAGCGACCTGCGCAAGCTCTTCCGAGCCGTCCGCCGCTTCAGGTGCGGTCGCCCCTGCCGGTCCCGACCCCAACGGAACTCGAAGCCGAGGAAGTCGAACGCCTCGCGCCCGTCTCCCTCCCGATCGAACCCTAACCGGCGGGTCTTCGTCGGGGAGAGCTTCAGCCCGAACTTCGACAACCTCACTTCGAGCTCGATCAGGAATCGGCCGGCCTCCTCCGCGTGCTCGAACGCGCAGACGACGTCATCCGCATAGCGGATGAGGCACGCCTCGCCTCGACAGGCACGCACCACCTTCCGGTGAAACCAGAGATCCAGGACGTAGTGCAGGTAGACGTTGGCCAGTACCGGGGAGACAACGCCTCCCTGGGGGGTCCCCGTCGCCGGGTGTACCACCTGACCGTCGGTCTCCAGCACTCCGGCCTTCAGCCACTTCCGGATCAACCGCAGGAACGGTTCGTCGTCAATCCTCTCTTTCAGCATCCGCCCGAGCCAGTCGTGGTCGATCGTCCCAAAGTAGTTCTCCAGGTCGATCTCGACGACGTGATGGTACCTCCCGAACTGCAGCTTCACCGTCAACTTGTCGATCGCATCATGAGCACCGACCCTGGGCCGGTACCCGTAGCTGCAACGCAGAAAGTCCTGCTCGTAGATGGCTGAGAGGATCCGCGCTACCGCCACCTGCAGTAACTTGTCCTCCACCACCGGGATCCCCAGAGGACGCTCCTTGCCGTTCTCTTTCGGGATCCAATGCCGCCGCACCAGCTTCGCCCGGTATCGCTTCTCCTTCAGGCGCTCCACAAGGCTTCGGATGTTCGTCGCCAAGTCGCGCTCGTACTCCCGCGCGCTGACCCCGTCCACCCCGCTGGCCGCGTTCTTGCGCACCCAGCGCCAGCTCTCCGCCAGAAAATCCTCGTTGAGCATCCCGTACAGATTGCGGAACCGGTGCTTCGATTCCTTCCGCGCCTTGTCCGCTATCCCCTGCAGGGAGGTTGACAGCACTACGTCCGGTCCGTCGTGCCCGGCGGCTGTTTCCTTTGCAGGCTGCGAACCCCTGTCCACCGCTTCCCCCTGTGGGCGGCTCTCCCGCCCTCCGAGTACTACCAGTGGATCTGACTCCCGAGAAACCATCGCCAGCCCTTTCGGCACTGCCTACCCGGATCCCTCCGGGAGTCCCTCGGGTCTCCCAAGTTCCTGTCGCCTCTCTCCACGCATGCCGCGCTCTTCGTGGACCCCGGCAGGCCCTCCGGGACCTCGCCCTGGCGGTCCCTTCGTCTTGGCTTCCGGCACGTTAAAACCGTCGCCACCTGCTTCACTGACGAGGCTGTATCAAGCTTCAAGGAGTGCGGTCTCCCCTACGGCCTACGTGGTTCCCTGTGTACGCTTCGGATGCTTCGTTCGGTAATGCGTACCTCCTGACATCCGCAACACTCGGTACGAGTGGTTGGCTAGACCTTACTCGGCAGGGACTCTCACCCTGCAAGAGACGCCAAGCTTCGCTTGGCGCACTAACGTGCGCGTCACCTGCGGGCGCAGGCTGGCGCGGCCCTGGCCCACTCCGGCTATCACGAGACGCCGGACGCTTCCTCCTCCGTAGGGGCGGCACGTGCGCAGCCTCCCAGGTCATTTCGCTCACCCTCACGCTCATCACAGGCTCACGCGCGCACCCAGTCTATGCGGCCGTTCCAGGGCGGTCAAGTGGCATGGCGGATCGGCCGGCACGCTGCATCATCACTCCGAACGCGACGCCGCCTGAGAACATCGGGCAACCGCGTCCACCCACCGATCTGCACGGCCGAACTACGGCGGCACTTCGATTCAGGAGGTTGCTGCCTCACAGTTCTCCGCGGCTCCACCCCGTCCAGGAGCGAATCAGCAGCCCTCCACCTCATTGACCGCCGCGTTACAGTTCCCAGGTCCGGTCTGTACGAGGGCCGTTTGGGTTTTCGGGAAGGACAATGGCCCGTCCTGCCCCTCACCCGAGCCCGAAGATAAC
>JBDRFG010000092.1:0-4666 GCA_043819135.1 Candidatus Eiseniibacteriota bacterium
CCGTCCCTCGCGTCCAGAAGACGGTAGTTGTTCTCCTCGTACTCACCAGGGAAGAAGACCACGAGCCTGCCCCGGATATCCTTGACCACTTCTTTGAGGACCAGCGAGAGGCGAGTGAGGCCGAACAAGCAGGCCACCCCCAAGACGGCTACTACGGTATCCTCGTCCACATCCTCGCCAGAGAGTGCTTCGCGGAGCAAGCCAGCGGCGTACTGCACGAAATCGCTTCGCAGCTTCATGGTCAACGTGTCCGGCTCCTCGAAGTACACGTCCCGGTACTCCGTGTCAGCCATCCACCGCGCGAACGCGTCGGTCAGATCCAGAAGCCGCCACCCGTGGCCACTGGATGTCGTCGTCATCTCGAATAGCTCGAGACGCGCTCGCAGCTTCCGCTCGTCTGACTTGGGATAGACTACGAAGATGGTCTTCTGATCGCCGGCGAGGTTGCGTTGCCAGGGAGCACCAATGTGGTTCCGATACCTGGAGGCGAGTTCGTCGATTCGAGTCATGCGACTGCTACCTTTCGTTGCCCTCCAGGAACAGCGAGAAGGCGACTTCGACAACACCGCCGGCTTGGCTCATATCAAGGAAGCCCAACCGGCGCGCATCCATCGCGAGGCGCATCAGCTCACCCGAGGACGCGTCGAGCACCGTCGCCCATAGAGTCTCAAAGAGCGCTGGCCCACGAGTTCCCGAGAGGTATCCAAGCAGCAGAGCATATGCGGTTGAGACCGGTGTTGCCGATACACGTTGGCGGGTCTTGCGCCCACGGCCCTCAAGATGCCCCGACTGCGTCCAAGAAGAGGCCGCGTTTCTCACGACCTTATCTAGGGTGGCTTCGCTCAACCGACTTCCGACAGACTGGTTGAGAGCATCAGTCACTTGCTGCCGGGCAAGCTCCTCGCCCGGTCGCATTCTCAAGACCGATGATGCCGTTACTCTGAGAAGTGGATCGCGTGCGAGCCCAAGCAGAAGAGCGAGGACGGGCTGGCCGTTTCGATCGGCGTACCAGCACTGGCGCATGATCCGGAAGAGGGGAACATCTGGATCCAGTGCGTACAGCTCCGAGAGTCTCTGGCCGGACAGCCGTCTTGTAGCTGCTGTGCGTTTGCCCAGGCAGTTGTCGTCCTGAATCGCCTTGATGTAGTCATCGCGCGATGCGTCCGGATCGCACGCGTCAAAGAGAGATCGCAGCTCTCTGAGCATGATGGTCCGGCTGGTATGAGTGCCCTTGTCACCCCACCGGAAACCGGCAGCGCTCAAGCGAGCTTCGTCCGCTTCGCTCCGAGGCGTGATGTCGACAGCAGTATGAGTCGCAGCCATGCCGAAGAGCATAGCATATCGCCGGCTAGTTTGCCGGCGAAAAACGCGGCTTGGGTCCGGGCTCCAAAGCGAGACCTTAAGCTGTGTGGACGTAACGAGTTACAGCAGTGGACGTCACGAACTGCGTTGAAGCACCGCCCATAGCGGTCCCTCGAGGGGCACCTTGGCGAGCACTTCATTTGCAGAAGTTAGCGCAAACCGCTAGTTTCTGCGAGTGAATTGCGCAGCTGGGCCCCCGGACGTCACGATCTCTCGGACTCCTTCGATAACTGCCGAGGACTCGCAACATCAGTGTATGGTCAGACCATACAAGTGACCGGTCATAGCAGTCATAGCAGTCATGCCGGTCATACGGGCCATAGCGATCAAGACGGAACCGGCACGAGCGCCCCTCCCCTGACCTTGAACCTCAAGCGGACCACTTCCAGATTCCGACCCAACGTCCTCTGTTGGACTTCGTAGCAGGCCCCCGCTACCAAATCAGAACCGCCCGGGCCTTCCAGGTCCGGGCGGTTCGCGTATCCGTCAGTCGTCCGCTCGGTGTTTCTCGCTCACGCATCCAGCTGCTCAACGGTGATCGCCACGTCCAGCTGTCCCGGAACTAATCTTAGCCTCTACCGAGGCCTGGGTGAGCTCCTTCTTCGCGACGGGAGATGCCGGCGGAGTTGCCCTTCACACCTGGCCCCGCCGGCTCGGAGTTGCTCGTATCAATGGGTCGTGGGCTTATGCCAATGGCCTTCCGCAAGATCAGAACTCTCCCCTCCCCGACAGGCAGCCATCTTCGGAAGGAGTATGATCCGGCTACGTCGTAGCCGTCCATGGCACCAAAAGCTAGCACGTACGTGTCGCCGTACACCCACCACCAGCTCGCGTCCGGGCGGGGTTCGTAGTCTTCGTCATACAGGTAGTAACCGTTGAACTCGAACCCGCCGTCCATCTCACTTGGATCGATGCCAACGTTCTCTGTGAGATGGTCTATGGCTTCCCAACGCGCCCGATTCCAGGACAGATAGTCATGAGTGCCTGCGACAGAGAAGGCTCCGAAGACAAGCGCCACTGTAACTCCGACGCTCACGCACAGTGCTCCGGGCCTTGTCCCTCGCACGTGCGTGGTCCGCGAGACAGCGGCAAGCACCAGAGGGACCAGGAAGATCAGATAGCGGTCAAAGAACCCGGCTACCGCCACCGGAACCAGATAGACAACGCCGGCCACGAGAGCGAAGACAGAGAACCAGTGTCGTTGCGCATCATGCAGGCTTCCTCGGCATCGGGATGCCGCATTCCGGCGCAGCACGACGTGGGACATCAGTGCGGCGACACTCATGATCGCAAGGACAGTCAGAGTCACCCACACGACCCCGGGGACGGAGGGCAGGTGGTTCAACTTCAGGATGTAGACGTCCCTGAGGGTCGGCGGTCCAAGCCCAAGATTGTAGAGGATATTGCCAGCGAGCGGCATGAACTCTCCTCTGAATACGGCCAACGCCACGCCAGCCACCGCAAGACCGAGAGCCAGGATCAGGAAGCGCGCACGGTGCCCTGAGCAGTCGCGTCCCCTCTGAAGGATGACGACCACGCTGAACGGCAACAGGAACAGTCCGAGATACACCGACGCGATGTATACGCCCCAAGCGGCTGAGGCAACGAGCTTCGGCAGGCTCCTTGCCACTAGCGCGAACGCCAGGGCCTTGCTCCGAGCATCGTACAACGCCGGGAGCCCAACATGTGCGGTCAGCCAGATCCTGTAGAGAACAAGAATCCCGAAAACCGTCAGAGTCGGCAGAGCAGCTCTCAGGATCGACCGCCACCGAAGAGCATCGCCCTTCGCGCGGACCAAGTAGGCGCCCGCGAAGGCTACGGGTATGACGATGCCAACCTGGCGCACCAGCGTCGCCACGACTGCAAGCGCAAGCCCCACAGCGTGATCCCGGCGGGATCTCGATCTTAGCCCACGGGCCAAGAAGAAGATGCTCGCGACGGCGAAGCTGAAGAACGGAACGTCTGTCATGAATGTGTGAGACAGCAGGACGTATAGAGGATTCACCGCGACAACCAGGGCGCCCAGGAAGGCGATGCTTGCGGCGGCGCGCGCCTCGCGGAGCAGAGCGTAGCTGAAGAGAACACCCACCAGCCCGAGTGTGAGAGTGGATAGGCGAAGAGCCGTGAAGGAGAAGCCCGACGGGAGGCAGAAGAGATACCCCCACGCTACCTGTGCCACCAGGGGCATGGAGACCCACCCGGTGAACTGGAGGCTACCGGTCTCCACGAGCGATCTGACAGCCAAGCCATAGGACCAATCATCGTTGAGAGGGAAGTCACCCAGAGGCCCAGTCAGTGAGACGATCACGAGCCAGGTAAGGGCGAGAAGGACACAACACACGAAGTTGGTGCGGCGAGTAGCTGCTGAGTTCGGTGCAGAAAGAACCCGCAGCTCAGAGACCGCGTCTGCGGCCTCGATGGAATGAGCCCTGCACTGACCGCCCGCACCGCATCCAACACGCGTCATGTCGTCGAGTCTCATGCTGGAGGCAGCTGGGCGACCGAGTGACGAAGGAGCGCTCCGCATCCGAGTTCCTTCCTGCACCAAGGTCCCCTGCGAGAGGAGGTAGATGACTGAGAAAACCGCCGAATTCGGACTCTAGACTGAGCTGCCTCGTACCAGTGTTGGCAGTTGCCCCGGCCCTAATCTGAGACAAGAGAGGGCCAAGTGGGACATCCTCTCGGCCGTTGTGTGTCCTGTCAAGAGCTAGTTGGGCATTCCCTCAGGATGCAAGGGGTTCTACCCGTAGTCACTTGAGTGGGGTCCTCGGTGTGCGCGTGTCGCTCTCTGAGGCCGAGGTTCACTGGCGGGATTTCATGGCTTCTTTGCAGGAGCGCCGTTGTGACGCTGGTGACGGCATACGCCGACCTTCCTGAACGGCCGATCCATCACACCGCCAACCCAACCCTCACCATCTCCCGCTCTGCGTGCTTGACTCCCTAATAGCGCCAATGCGCCCCAACGATGGGAAGTCGCTCCGAATCGGCTACGAATCGGGCCCCCGCTACGAGATTGGAGGCCCCCGGGAGAGATCCCGGGGGCTTCGCTGAGAGAGGTTGGGTGCTGCCGCCCGGGCCGAGAGGTCCGGGCGGCTCGCTGCAAATGGAACCCATCCTAGTGTCCTGTCCCAGAAGTAGCCTGACATAGTCTTTCGAGCTTCCTGAGTATCGAGTCGGCGGTCGCGGTCCACGCAAACGGTTTGGATCTGGTGTTGTACTGAGAGACGAAAAGGTCGATCTTGCGCACGAGATCTTTCACGCTGTGGAACGTTCCCCGGCGGATGGCCTGTTGTGTGATCAGATT
>JBDRFG010000093.1:0-10376 GCA_043819135.1 Candidatus Eiseniibacteriota bacterium
CCGGCGTCCTAACCGCTGGACGATGGCGCCATCCATTCGTGGTTGGGGAGGGAGGATTCGAACCCCCGCCGGCGGAGCCAGAGTCCGCTGTCCTACCACTAGACGACTCCCCAGATCGTTCTAGCCCGCCAGCTCGCCCGCTCGATCAATGCGTGCGAGGGAAGCATCTCGTCCGAGAAGCGACAGCGTCTCGAAGATCCCGGGGCTTGCAGTGCTGCCCGTCAGGGCGACCCTCAGAGGTTGCACGACCTTGCCCAGCAAGAGTCCCGCCTCTTCCGCGAACTCCCTCATGGCCGCTTCGAGCGTCTCCGGCCGAAAGTCCGGGCAACCCGAGAGAACCCTGTGAAGCCCGACGAGGATTTCGCCCGCGCCGGGCTTGGCCAGCACCTTACTCACCGCAATCTTATCATAGATCACGTCCGGCGCAAGAAAGAATCCCGCCAGCTCCGTGATGTCCGTCAGGACCTTGAGGCGGTCGTCGATGAGTTCCACGATCTGCTCGAGGTGCGACCTCTCCTCGGGCGTCATCTTTTCGGGCACCAGCCCTTCATCCCGAAGGAACGGGATGACCCGGTCCGTCCGCTCCGGGACGTCCAGTCTCTTGAGCCATTGCGTGTTCATCCAGTCAAGCTTGCCCGGGTCGAACGACGCCGGCTTTCTGCTGACGCGGCTCATGTCGAAGTTCTGGAGAAGATCGTCGAGAGAGAAGAACTCCTGGTCGCCCTCGTAGGACCATCCCAGGAGCGCCATGTAGTTGACGACCGCTTCCTGGAGGTAGCCACGCCGTCTGTATTCACCCACGGCCACGGCTCCGCGTCGCTTCGACATGACCTGCTTGTCCGGCGCCAGCACCAGGGGCTGATGGCCGAACGTCGGGGGGGCGTGGCCGAGCGCCTCCCATATCACGATCTGCCTCGGCGTGTTGGAGATATGGTCGGCGCCTCGGATAACGTGCGTGATCGCCATCTCTATGTCGTCCACCACTACGGCGAAGTTGTAGGTCGGCGTGCCGTCTTGGCGGATTATGACGAGATCGTCAAGCTCCGCGTTGTCGAACTCGATCCTCCCGAGCACCATGTCTTCGAACGCGGTCTTGCCCTCGGGCACGCGGAAGCGGACCACCGACGGTTGCCCCTCGGCGAGCAGCGCGTCCCGCTCGCCCTCCGGCAGCCCGAGACACTTGCGGTCGTATATCCACCCACCATCGGTCGCCTGCGCGCGGCTTCGCCTTTCCTCAAGCTCTTCCGGAGAACAGAAGCAGCGGTAGGCGTGCCCGGCCTCGAGGAGCTTCTCCACGTGCGGCGCGTAGCTGTCCGTGCGCTCCGACTGAAGGTACGGTCCGAAGTCGCCTCCACACTCGGGGCCCTCGTCCCAGTCCAGTCCCAGCCAGCGAAGGTCCTCGAGGATGGCGTTCAGGTACTCGGACGTGGAGCGTGCCATGTCGGTGTCCTCGATCCTCAGGACGAACGAGCCGCCCCCGTGGCGCGCGAACAGCCAGTTAAGAAGGGCCGTGCGGGATCCTCCCATATGGAGAAAGCCGGTCGGGCTCGGCGCAAAACGCACTCTGACAGTACTCATATGTCACCCCTACGAAAAAGGCCTCTTCGCCGAGGCCGTATACACTCTGCTGACTATACCAGCCTCCTTGCGGGACTGTCAAGAACGGCAGGTCGGCGGCGCACTTGACAGTCGTCGGAGGGCCGCGCTAATGTCGTGAGGGTGGCGGGGAGCCTTCGCCCCACGGGATTCAGCGAGATGACAGACCATTTCACACCAATGCTGCGGCTCAGGAAAGGCGCGCTGATCGCGCTCGCGTGGCTTGCGGCGTTCGCCGTCGCGATGGCGTACATGGAGGCAGCGGTCGTCGCTTACCTTCGGTTGCTCTACTACCCCGACGGGTTCGTCATCGAGAGCGCAGCCTCTCTCGAGCCTGTGCCTCCGGCCGTTCTTGCAATCGAGATAGGGCGCGAGGTTGCGACCATCGTCATGCTCGCAGCCGTTGCCCTTCTGAGTGCCGGGAAGAACTGGTGGGAGCGTCTGGCTCACTTCATGTGGGCGTTCGCGCTCTGGGATATCTTCTACTACGTCTGGCTCTACGTGTTGCTCAGGTGGCCTTCCGGCGCGACGACCATCGACGTGCTGTTCTTGATTCCCGTGCCCTGGATCGCACCCGTGTTCGTGCCCATTGTCGTTTCCCTCTTGATGATAGGGGCGGCTCTCGCCATTCTCAGGGGGATATGGGTGCGTGGCGCCACGGGCCATCGCATGTGCACTTGACACGGTACGCAGGACGGGACTAGGCTGTGTTTGAGAGGGACGTAGAAGGTCAACAGGGGGCGCGCACAACCGCGCGCGGCTCGAGGGGCGAGGCCGGTTCTTCCGGCGCTCGCGTGAGAGGTGTTCGATGACTCACCGCTTGCTGGCCGTGATCGTGGTCGCTTGCCTGCTGGGAGCCTGCTCCTGCGGCGACGGCGCCGCGGACGGCAGTCCACCCGAGCAGTCGCAGGCCACCGAATTGGGAGAATCGCCCGTTCCAGAGGACGGTGGTGTACCCGAGTCCTCAACGGACTCCGCGGACAGCCTGAGCGCAGCCGACGAACTTGCTGGGGGGTCCGCTGCCGTCGACGAGCCGCAGCAGGATCCCGCCGACTCCAAGACGCGACCGAATGACGAATCCGCATCTGAGATCGAATCCCCGCCGCCTGTGTCTGCCGCATCCTCCAGCGGGCTTCGCGTGCTTCGCGCCTACGTCTGCAAGGGCATCGAGCAGGGGGAGCCGACCGAAGCGGGGAAGAGCTTCGTGCCGCAGGACGGAGTCCTGAGGCTCTGCTGCTTCAGTGAGATAGCAGGAGCGGCCGGGCCAGACTCGGTCTTCCACATCTGGCGGTGGGGCGACCGCGAGATGGCTCGCGTGCCCCTCGAGGTCAAGAGCTCGCGCTGGAGGACCTGGAGCACGAAGCGCATCCTCGACGAGTGGCGCGGCGAGTGGCACGTGGACGTCACGGACCGTGAGGGTGGCGTTCTCACCAGTCTGGAGTTCTCGGTCGAGTAGCAGTGGGCACGACGTCCGGATTCCACCACCCACACCTCAGAAATCGCTTGACACACCCCAACATTCGAACTATATAATATTATCAAGTTTGAATATGCTCATGCACAGGGCCTCAGGGGGCCGTACGGATGACCGATACGGGTCACGACATACAGAGTGGCAGCGAAGATGGGGCTCCGCCCGAGGCGTTCGAGAAGGCGGCAGACCTGCTGCGCGCGCTGTCTCATCCCGTCCGGCTCAAGATGATCGAGCTTCTGGGCGGCGGAGAGCTGTGCGTCAAGAGCCTTGAGGAGATCCTCGGGATCTCGCAGTCCTCCGTGTCACAGCATCTGACGCGCCTGAGATACGCGGGACTGATCGAGTCCGAGCGCAGGGGGCATCTCGTCTGCTATCGTCTGGTCAAGGGCGGAGCTGCGAGGATACTCGAAGCGGCAATGGACGAGTCACAACCGAAGGACCGAGAGGAGAGAGGACTGAGATGAGCAAGACAGTGGCGGGAACCGACGCGAATTTCGAAGCTGAGGTCCTGAAGTCGAACGTGCTGGTGCTGGTGGATTTCTGGGCGCCGTGGTGCGGGCCTTGCCGTCTGGTGGGTCCGATCCTCGAAGAGCTTGCGGACGAGAACACCGGCAAGCTCAAGGTCGTGAAGGTGAACGTTGACGAGAACTCCGCGCTGTCACAGCGTTACGAGATCAAGGGCATTCCCACGATGATGTTTTTCAAGGGTGGCGAGCAGGTAGACATGACGGTTGGGGCCGCCATGAAGGATCGCATTCAGGAGAAGATAGACAATCTACTGTAGTCGGGCACGGAGGTAGCGAGCATGATCAGGACTCTGAAGGTCGCGGCACTCCTGTCTTCGGTAGTGGTTCTCTCCGTCGCTTTCGCCGGGTGCGGTGCGGAGGAGGAGGTCGAGGAGCCGTCAGGTGGGGCCGAGGCGACCACCGAGGAGACCGGAACCATGCCTGCCCAGCAGGCTTCCAGCGTAGGCATCGAGCCCGGGCAGACACCGCCCGCGTTTGTGCTTCCCGATCTGGACGGGAACGACGTTTCTCTCTCCGATTTCGAGGGCAAGGTAATCGTCCTCGACCTGTGGGCGACCTGGTGTCCGCCGTGCAGGAAGGAGATCCCGTTCCTGGTGTCGCTGTACGAGGAGTACAAGGACCAGGGACTCGCCGTGGTCGGCGTGGGTCTGGACCAGGGCGGCGCGTCAGTTATCGCGCCGTTCGTCGAGGCCAACAGCGTGACCTACACGATCCTTGTCGGGGACCAGGCTATCAGCCAGCAGTACAAGGTGAGCGGCATTCCCATGACTCTGATGATCGACAGAGACGGTCGCGTGGCCTCCAAGGACGTGGGCTTCGCGCCCACGATGGAGGCGGAAATGCGCGCCCGCGTCGAGGAGCTTCTGAGTCGCCAGGCGACCGAAGCGTAGGCGAGCCCGAGCGTTGGGGCGTCGCGGCGAGGTGACGAGAGTGAAGTGGAGCGAGCTGGCACTGCCCGTTGTCTTCGTAGGCCTGTGGCTTCTGCTGCAGCTGGTGGTGCTTCCCAGACTTGGAGTGTCGACGTGACTCAAGTCATCCTGCGGGCCCGCGGAGCGGGTCGAGGAATCGTCGGGTCACGACGACGATAGCGAGCAGTGATGGAGCGCCCACTCATCGTTGTAAGGAAGTCGGAGTTCGTGCTCGAGCTCAGCACGTCCCACGGGACGCGTGTCTTCCCGGTGGGCATAGGCTCCAATCCGGACGGCGCAGACAAGGCGAGAGAGGGCGACTGCAGAACCCCCGAGGGTGAGTTCCGGGTGGTGTCCATCGAGAATTCGAGCGATTGGAAACACGAAGGGGAGCGGGTCTATGGCCCGCTCTTCCTGCGTCTGGACTGCCCGCCGTGGGAGGGGATCGGCATACATGGCACGAACGAGCCGGAGCTGGTCGGGACGAGATCCAGCCGCGGATGCATCCGCCTGAGGAACGACGATCTCCTGGCGGTGGCCGACGAGGTGACCGTCGGCACGCGGGTCAGTATCATTCCCTGAGTGGTGGCGAAGAACCTCGAAGTGGCTGTCTTCGAGGGCGGGAATCTTGTTGACACATCCGAGACTCGAGAGTAGGTTCGGCCTGCCTATGGCGGGCGTCTCTCCCGCCGGTATCTCATCACAGATTCTCGGGAGCGTCCTATGCGACCCGGAAAGTTCGTGGCCATCGCCGGAAACATCGGTGTGGGCAAGACCCATCTCACCACGCTCCTCGCGAACCACCTGGGGTGGCGCGCGTACTACGAGCCGGTCATCGACAACCCTTACATCGATGACTTCTACGGTGACATGGACCGCTGGTCGTTCCACCTGCAGGTCTTCTTTCTCTCGAAGCGTTTCGAGATCCACAGAGAGATGGTGAATTCAGAGGAACCGTGCATTCAGGACAGGACCATATACGAGGACAAGGAGATATTCGCTCACACTCTCCACAGCCAAGGGTTCATGTCGGACCGGGACTACGAGAACTACACGGACCTGTTCGACGCGATGACGAGCTTCCTGCGTACTCCGGATCTTGTGGTCTATCTGCGTGCAGGCGTGGACACGCTGCAGGAGCGCATCAGATGCCGTGGGCGCGACTGCGAGCGAGAGATATCGAGCGAGTACCTCCGGGCGCTGAACCGCGCTTACGAAGACTGGTGTGCGCGAGCGGCCCGCATGACGGAAGTGCTGACCATAGACACTGAGGGCCTCGATCTGGTACAGGACGAGGCGGCAGTGGAGCGCGTCCTCATGAAGGTGGTGGGGCGCCTCGGGCCGGCCGCCCGGGAAGAACAGCTGGTCGGAGTCGGCTTGGAGCTCGCGAGCATATAGCGTCCATTGCGGGGCCGGCGTTCCCACGCAACACCCACCGGAGCTCTGTACACCCCCGATCGCACGTGAGCCGAATGAGTGCCGCGCCCGAGCGTCGAAGCTCGGGGCGACTGTATTCGTGTATCCGGAGCAGCCTTAAGTGCGCTCCGGGTGAATTCTTGACCTATGGTCTATGTGATGGTATAATAAGGTAGCAATGAGAATGGAGGGCCCATGACTGACAGGAGACTGGCGGGGCTGGCAATTGCGCTGGCCGCGCTCTTCGTGTTAACGGGGACAGGCATGTCCGCGGGCGCCGACAAGAAGGCGCCCGAATTCACCCTTCCAAATCTCGATGGTGACGACGTCACGTTATCTGAGCTGCTCGAGGACGGACCGGTGATCGTGGATTTCTGGGCGACGTGGTGCAAGCCGTGCATCAAGGCGTTCCCGGACTTGCAGGAGATCTTTGACAACTACAAGAACTGCGGACTCAAGGTAGTGGCCATCTCGATCGATGGGCCGAAGTCGATGTCGCGCGTCGGTTCCCTGATCAAGTCGAAGGGGAACACCTTCGAGGTGCTTCTCGACCCGAGCCAGAAGATTGCGAGGCAGTTCCACGTGACGTCGGTCCCCAGGACGGTCCTGGTGCGGACGGACGGGACCATCGCGTACGCGGTGACAGGTTACCGTCCGCAGAATCACGAGGAACTGGGAGCCGCCGTGGCCAGGCTTCTACCGGAGGGCTGTCCTGAGGACGAAGAGACCGAGAAGAGCGAGGAGAAGACCGGTGAGTAGATACGGATGGACGCTCGTGCTGCTTTCCGTCGCGCTACTGATTCTTGTGTCGACCTCGGTCGTGGCCGAGATCGATGTGTACGCGAGCGGCGTGGTGCAGGGGAAGTACCTCTACGACACCGGCCTCGAGAGAGAGATAGCTGTTGATGAGACCACCACACGCTGGGTCGATTACGATGCTTCGGTAGCCGACGTCAGGGTCGACATCGACGTGGTGGTCGGTCCGGTGACTCTGGGAGCGGCCTACCGCGCGTATCTGCTCTCCGATGAGGACTATAATCCGGCCAAGGTGGTGGCCCCTCCTACGGAGGTGAAGCACCGCTACATAGCCTTCGAGCATGAGGACGTGAATCTGAGGGCGGGCCATTTCTTCGCCACGTTCGGCCACGGCCTGACGCTCAGGAGCTACGAGGAGATCGCCCTCGAGCACGACACTGCCCTCGACGGGGTTCTCGCGGAGTACGCGATGGGCGACGTATCGCTGACAGCTCTCTCAGGGGCGGCGACGGACAACGTCGAGGGATCTCGTTACTACGAGCATGTCGTCAGCGCCGCGCGCGTGTCAGCGCCTTTCACGGAGTACGCCGAGGTCGCCGGTAGCATCGTCGAGCGGTCCAGGACCCAGAAAGACGACGAGATCGCCATCCAGAGCGAGGTGGCGAGGATGACGGACGTCCTCGTCGGCACCGAGCTGTCGGTCTGGGCAGGTCCTCTGTCCTTCGTAGCGGAGTACGTGAAACGTGACGGGGAGAATCCGATGACGCTCGATGACGAGATTCAGGGCCACGCCCTGTACGCGTCCGGAACGCTGGGCCTGGGCGGGCTCATGCTCTTCGGCGAGTTCAAGGACTACGAGGATTACCAGCACTATCTCGTCAGTCCGCCCACCGGTGTCCACGACCATCTGTGGACTCAGATGAATCGCGTGACGTACCAACCCTACTTTGATGATGAGCGGGGATTCCTGGTGGAGGGCAGTGGGACGCTGGGTGACGCCCTGTTCCTGACGGGCGGCGCGTCGTCGTCGCGCAATCACGATTCTGACCTGCGCCACTGGGAGATGTTCGGGCAGCTGGACTGGACGATGGGGGAGACAATCAGTGGATCGGCGGCTGGCTCCTGGTCCAAGGAGTACCTGTTCGACGTGGAGGAGGCGACGGGGGAATTCGACGAGCACATGAGCGGTGCGCTGAGCGCCGAGTTCGGGATTGGCACGGGGAGCGCTCTGGAGGTCACGCTCGAGGGGCAGGCGACCGAGGATAGGTACGATGCCTCCTATGAGGACTACCTGGTGTCGCTGGCCTTCTACGCGGCGGGGGATTGGACACTGATCGCAACCGCCGAGCGGACCACCTCCGAGACTGAGGCAAGAGAGGGCTGGTTCATGGCCGAGGCTCGCAAGCTGGTTACCGATGACCTCGAGGTCTCGGTGGCGGCGGGAACCGAACGCCGCGGGTTGAAGTGCGCCGGCGGCGTGTGTTTCGAAGAGCCGGAGTTCGAAGGTGTTCGTCTGCGCTTCACCAGTTTCTTCTAGGAGGGAGTCGTGCCTACATCCGAACGAATCTCTCCTGCGAGATTCTGGCGTGGGATCGGCGTCACGGCGTTGGTGGCCATGGTGCTCGTCGGTGGATGCGATTGGTTTGACGCTCCCGTGGAGGCGAACTGGCTGCCCCATACTTCGATGGTGTCGTGCCCCGCGGACGGGGAGACAGCGGTAGGCGAGGATGTAGTTCTGCGGTGGAGTGGAGTCGACCTGGACGGGAGCGCGGACGTGAGCGTGGAAGGCAGCGTCGCGTACTACGAGTGGACTCTCGACGACACCTTGTCCGGTCAGACGACCGAGACATCAATGACGGTAAAGGACGTCACGGGAGGCGTTCACACGTTCACCGTGGCAGCCGTCGACGTCGACGGTGAGGCCGACGCGACTCCCGCCGGGTGCACGTTCTCGGTCACACAGGGAGGCTTCCTGGTCGCCCGCGTGGTCCTTGCCGAGATGCTGACGACGAAGCTCTGTCCCAACTGCCCGACGGCGGAACAGGCCCTGGATCAGCTGATCGGGGACTACGGAGCAGACGAGTTCTGCGTCATCACCTACCACTTCATGAACGAGCAGTACTCGGACCCCGTTGCCACGGATGAATCGGTCGAGAGGATTCAGTGGTACTACAGCAACCACGAGGGCCCGAACCCCGACAGCAATGAGGATGACGTCGGGAACTACGAGACGGTCTATCCGCTCGTTATCTTCGACGGCGGGCGGTTCGTGGTCGGAGCGACGACCGTCAATGCTGCCAAGGCGAACTACTGGACGGAGATCGAGCACCGGCGAGCGGTCATGTCGCCGATCTCCCTGAGCCTCGAGGGTGACATATCGGGCGGAGGAGGGAGCGTCTCCGTTACGGTGAGGGTCCACGACTCGTTAGGAGCGGGCCCCAACGTCCTGCGGATCGTGGTCATCGAAGACGGCATTGTCATGGGAAGCGACCACTTCGACTTCGTCGCGCGCGACATTCTGGATAGAGAGGTACTCGCAGTTTCTGCAGCGGGAGAGTCGGTCGTGGTCGTGCGGGAATTCATCGTCGACCCCGGGTGGAACATAGAGAACATGGATGTGATCGCGTTCGTTCAGGACGACTCGACATTGGAGATCGTGCAGGCTGGAAGATTGCTGATTGAGTAACGACATGGGTCGGAACACTGCTTCCACAACGGCAAGGCGGCAGGATCCTGCGACAAACCGAGCGGTGTGACCGCGGAGGGAGTGCAGCATGCTGAAGCGTTCGGCGATCCTAGGGCTTGCCGTGCTGGTCCTGTGTATCAGTGCTCTTCCGGCAGCGTCCGCGCAGCGGACGGTGCTGGCGGAGCTTTTCGGGGCGACGTGGTGAGGCTACTGCCCTAACGCCCGTGAGGCGTTGCAGCAGCTTCAGGCCGAGTTCGGCGATGACGAGCTCGTCTGTCTGTACTATCACGTGAGCGACACATACGAGACGCCTGAGACGTCGGCCCGCGCCAGCTACTTTGCCGTCAGCGGCATTCCAGAGACGGACTTCGACGCTGTCAGTGAGGTAGTCGGAGCAGGTTCGACCGTCATCAATACGTTCAGGCCCATAGTGGTGAGCCGGTTGGCCGACAGCACGCCCATCACTATGAGCACGACCGGCATCATCCGCCCGTCGGCGGACCCGGATCCGAGCTGGGTGACGACGACCTTCCGGGTCGTCGACACCGTTCCGCCCGGATACGGAACGCTGAGGGCGCAGTTCGCGGTTTACGAGGACATCGGTGACAGCTACCCGTGGACGGTCCGGGACATGCTGCCCGTGGAGACCATCACCACGCTGTTGGCTCCTGGCGACTCGCTGGTCGTCACGAAGGAGTTCTATGTCGACGGCGACTGGAACTTGTCAGAGCTCCACGTGGCGATCTTCCTTGAGGACACCACACCGCCGCTCGTCATAAACTCGCAGCTGATGCCGGACCCGTTCGACAGCAAGTTCGTTCATACTGACCGCACTGCGACCGAGATCGCCTACCTGGGCGAGGCCGTCTACCACACGGTGCTCGAGAACACCGGTGTGATGACCGACACCCTAACGCTCGACATCGCCCACGAGATACTCCCGGACGGTCTCGGTGCCTACGACTGGGTGGGTTTCTACTGCGACGACGAAGGCGCCTGCCACTTCGGCCCGT
>JBDRFG010000094.1:0-2840 GCA_043819135.1 Candidatus Eiseniibacteriota bacterium
CCACTCCTTGATCTCACCGGGCTCACCCTCGAACCGGAAGCAGACCTTGTTCTTCACATCTGTCTTCATGTGCCGGTCGAGAGCGTCGTGGACGATGTTGTACTCGCCGCCGACGAACCACTCGGCCCACGGGGCTTTCCACTCGAGAACCTTGTCGTAGGGCTTGTAGAACTCGATCAGCTCGTCAGCCATTTCCTTCCAGAACCACTCGATGTCCTGGCACTTCTCGAGGAGTTCGTCGAGGTCCTTGATACCGTGCTTGTCCATCCAGGCCTTGACATTGCTGTTCGCGGCCAGGTCTGCCGATGGCTCGAACACACGCTTCTCGGCCAGCAGTACCTGAATGTCCTTCTTCGCTTCCGCCATGTCCTTCTCCTTATTGAGGGACCGCTACTACTACTAGAACTTGTACATGAACGATAGCTGCAATCTGGTGTCGTCGTACGTCTCGCCTCCGACATACTCCGTCTCGATCATCGCGTACTCGGCGCCGACCACCACCACCGGCGCGACCGTCCAGATGGCGTTGCCGTAGAATGTGGTGTTCTTCTCGTACAGGTTACCCGCAGCGTCACCCGCCGGGATCTCCGGGTCGTCCGTGCCGGTGCCTATGTTGAACTGCCAGCCGGCGACCGGCGTCAGTGTCACCTGGGCCCACCAACCGCTGGCCTCGATCTCGACGAGTTCGGTGTTGCGCGCGCCCTCGACCGGGACGTCCGCGAAGCTCTGTCCCACGCCGCCGAGATACTGTGCGAGGTTCTTCCCGGTGAAGTACTGGCCCTTGAGCGCTATCATGTCGCCCAGCGGCAGAGATACGTCGACCGCGACGACGGACTGATCGAGCTCGAACACCGTCAGGTTGGCCAGTGAGTCCGCGTAGGTGATCTCCTCGCTGCCCATGAGCCCGGATACTCCGATTTCCATCGGCTTGCCCATGACCTTCGCGGCGACAGCCACGCGGCCCTGGTATGAGGGCATTCCGGTCGTCTCACCGAAACTCGCCGTTCCCATGCTCCTGTTCGCGCTGGCCTGCACCGTGAACTTTGCGTCGTCGGAGATGGTCACGGACTTCGTCAGCCTGATCTGCGGCCTGCGGTAGCCGATGTCTCCCGACTTCCAGAGCACGATGTAGTTGAGCGTCGTGGGAACGATGGGGGAGATGACGTCGGAGGTCTGCCCAGCCAGAATGTCGAGGGCCGGGGTCTTGAACTCCATGTAGGCCTTGCGGAGCATCGGGTTGGGCTTGTTCTCGGCCCCGCCGCCGTAGAAGTCGAACTCGATGGCGCCGGAGACATCCACCGCGTCAGAGCCGCCGCCGTCGAACTTGACGCCGAGGCGTGTCTGCTTCGCCGTCATGTTGAACTCGTCGTCCTCTTCGCCTTCGGCGTACGGCATGACGTAGTAGACGTAATTACCGTCGTTGGTCATTGCCGAATCGTAGGAAGCGTCCAGCTTGATGTAGCCGTAGAACGTCGAGGTCACGCCCGCGACCGCAGTCGCGCACATGGCAAGCAGGACGACAAGCACTGCAAACGCCTGGAAACGTCTCGTCATATACTGTTCTCCTGTCTGAGGTTGCTCGTTGCTCCTAATTGATCGCCTCGAACTAGTCACCCATCTCTATCAGACCTTCCTTCATCAGCACGATGGTCTCTTGGCGCGCCTTCTTGATGATCGCACTGCTCTTCGCGAAGAGCTCGTCGCGGGTCATCGTGAACCTGGCGAGACCCTGCTCGATGGCCTTCATACCGACCGCCGCCGCCTCGCGCGGGAAGACCTCCCACTCGTCCATGCCCGGAGTGATGTAGTCGTCGGTCAGTCCCTTGTCTTCTGCGCACTTCGCGAGCTCGTGCGCTGCGGCGATGGCCATCTCGTCGGTGATGGTGCTGGCGCCCACGTCGAGCACGCCCCGGAAGATGCCCGGGAACCCGAGCGAGTTGTTGACCTGGTTCGGGAAGTCGGAACGGCCGGTCGCGACGATGCGCGCGCCCGCTTCCTTGGCCTCCCACGGCCAGATCTCCGGCACCGGGTTGGCGCACACGAACACGATGGAATCCTTTGCCATCGACGCGACCCACTCCGGCTTGATCGTTCCTGGACCAGGCTTCGACAGCGCGATGAGGACGTCGGCGCCCTTCATCGCGTCAGGGATCTGGCCCACGATCTGGGCGGCGTTCGAGTTCACGCACATGTTCCATTTCTCGGGCTCGGTCTTGCAGTCATCACGACCCTTGTGGAGAGTGCCCTTGGAGTCGCACATGATGATGTTCTCGGCGGGGAATCCGTCGGCGATCATGACGCGCGAGATGGCGATGTTCGAGGCGCCCGCGCCCACCATCGCTATCTTGACGGTTTTCTTGTCCTTGCCGACGATCTTGACCGCGTTGATGAGACCGGCGAGCGTGACGCACGCGGTGCCCTGCTGGTCGTCGTGCCAGACCGGGATCGTCATCTCCTCACGCAGCGTGTCGAGAATGCGGAAGCACTTGGGTTTCGAGAAATCCTCGAGGTTGATGCCGCCGAACGACGGCTGGAGCCACTTGACGGCCTGAATGATCTCGTCGGGGTCCTTCGTGTCCAGGCAGATGGGGAAGGCATCGACGCCACCCAGGTACTTGAACAGGATGGCCTTGCCTTCCATGACGGGCAGGCCTGCCTCGGGACCAATGTCGCCGAGACCCAGGACGCGCGTTCCATCTGTGACCACCGCGACCATGTTGCCCTTGTTGGTGTGCTCGTAGACCTTCTCGGGGTTGGCCGCTATGTCCTTGCACACCGCCGCGACGCCGGGGGTGTACCAGATCGCGAAGTCGTCGAAGTCCCTGATACGGCACTTCGGC
>JBDRFG010000095.1:0-19282 GCA_043819135.1 Candidatus Eiseniibacteriota bacterium
CCGTACTCTTCGCGGTCGGTGGCGTTCTCGGCCGCCAGCGCGACTCGAACCGTCAGCTCCGGATTCGCCAGCTCGCTCTTCTGGTGGAAGTAGACCATCCAGTGGTAGGGCTCCATCGGAGCGTCGTTGACCTCCAGCATCACGCGCGCCAGCTCTTCGGCGCGCGCGATGCTCTCGGGCGTCCCTTGCTCCATCAGGCCGCGGTCGAGCCTGGCTACGACCCGATAGCGCAGCCACGGCGTGAGCCCCTGGTCGTAGATCCCCTGGTAGAGCTCAATGAGCGGCGTCTTGTCGTCGGCGTTCCTGAACTCATCGGCCGCAGCATCGAGCGCTCTCAGAAGGATCTCGCGGTCGGCCCGCTGGTTATCGAACAGGAAGATGAGAGCGGCTTCCTTCCTCGCCGTCAGGTCCTCCATCGTCTCGATGGCGGCGATCTGATTCTGGAGTTCCGTCTCCCGGAAAGCGGGCAGCCACCACATGAAAATGACGACTGCCAGTATGACGATGGCACCGAGCGTGATCAGGAATCCTCGTCTCACGCGACCCTCCCTTCCCCATTGCGGCGCGCGGAGCTTCTCCCTCGCGAAAGGCCCGCGCTGGTTGCCTGGCGCGGATACTATCACGAGTTTCGAATTGACTTCCACCAATTCGTGAGATAGGCTATCTTGTGTTGTGACTGGGAGATGCGGATGATGGCGGGCGAAATTCACTCTTGGGCCGTGTCTATACAGGATGCGTTCCGGATCCAGAAGGAGCTGACAGGGAAACTGCTCTTTGAGGACGATCCGGACGACCCGGCGCTCATCGCCGGCGTCGACGTCGCCTTCTCGAGGACGCGCGATCTCCTCTACGCGGCCATCGTCGTGCTGGACTTCGTGACGATGGAGCCGGTGGAGGTCGTCTCGGTCGCCCAGCAGCCCGTCTTTCCCTACGTGCCGGGCCTGCTCACGTTTCGTGAGGGTCCGGTCGTGCTTCAAGCCTACGAGAAACTGGAGCACAAGCCCGACCTCATGATGTTTGACGGTCAGGGTATTGCACATCCGCACGGTCTGGGCCTGGCGTCACACATGGGCGTCCTTCTCGACAGGCCGTCCATCGGCTGCGCGAGTTTCAGGCTCGTGGGCGAGTTCAAAGAGCCGAAGCAGAAGCGCGGCGCGATGCGGACCCTCAGTCTGCACAAGAAGAAAGTCGGCGTCGTGCTGCGGACGAAGGATAATACCAAGCCGCTGTTCGTGTCGCCCGGCCACAGGATCACGGTCGAGGGCGCTGCGAAGAGAGTTCTGGAGGCTGGCCGCGGCTACAGATTGCCCGAGCCGACCCGCCTGGCTCACCAGGAGGCGGCGAGCGCCAGGCGCGAACGATAGCGGAAGCAAGAAGAGGTAAGGAGAGCACGGGTGGGGCCAGACGATATAGGGACGGGAGGTGTTGAGATGCCGAATACGTTTCCTGCATGCCGCCAGTGTGAGAAGGGAGTCCTGATTCCACTTTCGGACTACGGGCGGGACGGGGCGGCGATTACTTACAAGGCATGGGTGTGCTCCAATCCGAATTGTGGTTTTCATCTCAGAATCGACAACGGCGAGATCAGCCGCGGCTCCAGGGTCAACGAAGCAGCCAAGTAGGCCGCGGACCCCTGTTGCTGGGTGGGGTGGTGCATCATCTGAGATTCCAGGTTCTGCCCGTGCTCGTTCCATCACTTAGGACGAAGACATGCTCCGAGCGGTCATTTTCGACCTCGACAACACGCTGACCGACTTCATGCGAATGAAAGAGGTCTCCATCGACGCGGCTATCGAGGAAATGATCGACGCCGGCCTCGGTATGACCGCCGAGGACGCGAAGCGTAAGCTCTTCGAGATCTACGACCGCGAGGGCATCGAGGATCAGAGGGTGTTCGACAGGTTTCTCGAAGAGGAGCTTGGCGAGATCGACCCGATGATCCACACCGCCGCCATCATGGGGTACCGCCGGGGTCGTGAGTACACCCTCGTTCTCTACCCACACGTGAAGAAGACGCTTGTTGCGCTCGCGAAGCGCGGTCTCAAGCTGGCGGTGCTGTCGGACGCGCCGCGCTATCAGGCGTGGTCCCGGCTCTGCTATCTGCAGCTGACTCATTTCTTCGACCACGTGATCACCTTTGAGGACACGCAGGTCCGAAAGCCGGACCCGGCGCCGTTCCGCAGGGCCATCGAACTCCTGGATATGCATCCCGATGAGGTCATCATGGTCGGCGACTGGCCCGCCCGCGACATGGTCGGAGGGTCGAGAGTGGGCATCAAGACCGTCTACGCCCGGTACGGTGACACCTCCGGCGCCACGACGTCCGGGGCCGACTACGAGATCGACGACATATCGCAAGTGGTGGACATCGTCGACCAGCTGATGGAGGGGGCGGAGTAGGGAGGGGCGCGCATGATCCGGGCGATCGGGATGGACGTTGTTGAACTCGATCACTTCACGGAGGTCGTCGACAGATCCAGGCCTGGTTTTCTCCAACGTCTCTTCACGCAGCGTGAGATCGACCAGTGCGAGAGATTCAACGACAGGATGGCCTCCTACGCAGCCGTGTTCGCCGCGAAGGAGGCCTTTTTGAAGGCCCTGCGCACGGGCCTGGCCCCGGGCATCCGCTGGACCGATGTCGAGGTCGTTCACGATGAGAGCGGAGCGCCGTCGATCGTTGCCCGCGGCCTCTGCCTTGAACTCCTCGGCGAGGGGAGAACGCACGCCAGCCTGACGCACTCAAAGCGAAGCGCCGCAGCCGTGGTCGTCATCGAAGACTGACGCCAGTCGGGACACAGAGGACCAACATCATGAAGTTCGTTACCTCCGAGACAATGCGAGCTATCGACACCGAGTGCATTGAGACGCTCGGGATTCCCGGACTCAAGCTGATGGAGAACGCCGGGGTGGGGACGGTCCAGTTCATCGAACGTGAACTTGGTCCGCAGAAGGGCCGGACCGTCACGGTTGTCTGCGGGAAGGGGAACAACGGTGGAGACGGATTCGTCATCGCGCGAGAGCTACGAAGGCTGGGCGCCACCGTCTCGGTCTATCTTGCGGGCCATCGTGGCGACGTCGGGGGCGACGCTCACACGAACCTCGAACGGCTCGGTTCCGAGCACGTCGTGGAGCTCGCCGCCGGCCGTTCGATCGGCGGATTCGCAG
The DNA here is from genome assembly GCA_043819135.1 of Candidatus Eiseniibacteriota bacterium. Taxonomy (GTDB): domain Bacteria; phylum Joyebacterota; class Joyebacteria; order Joyebacterales; family Joyebacteraceae; genus JALGZG01. The sequence continues at coordinate 3,166 of JBDRFG010000095.1, forward strand.
AGGCCATAACGAAGAGCGATCTCATCGTGGACGCCGTCTTCGGGACCGGCTTCAGCGGCGTTCCCAGAGGGTTGTCCGGGACGGTGATCGGTCAGATGAACATCTCCGGCCGACCGGTTCTTGCCGTCGATGTTCCCTCCGGGCTGAACGCGACGACAGGAGCCGCGGAAGGCGAGTGCGTAGAAGCCACGTGGACGTGCACGATGGGGTTGTCGAAACGGGGGTTCTACGTCGGTCACGGTCGCGACCGCGTAGGCTTGCTGCACGTGGTCGACATAGGAGTGCCCGCGACCGTGATAGAGACCGTCGGAGTCAGGGACAACGTCCTGTCGATCCGGGAGGCTGCCGCGCTTCTACCCCGGCGTCCCCGCGACGGCCACAAGGGGACATTCGGCCGCGTCGTCGTAATCGCCGGGTCGGTGGGCTACACGGGTGCGGCGGCACTGACGGCGATGTCGGCGCTTCGTTCCGGAGCCGGGCTCGTGAATCTTGGAATACCGGTGAGCTTGAACGACATCATGGAGGTGAAGCTCACCGAGGTCATCACGAAGCCCCTGGCCGAAACCTACGGAAGGTCGCTGTCGCCCGAGGCGCTTCCGGGTATTCGGGAGCTCCTGGAAGGCGCCGACTCTCTTGCGCTCGGCCCGGGCATGTCCCGCGACCGGGAGACGCAGTCTCTGGTCGAGTTGGTCGTGGCCGAGATGCGCGTGCCGTGTGTCGTCGACGCCGACGCACTGAACGCGCTCACGCCTGAAAAGATCGGGCAGCGAACCGGCAATGCGGCCGTTGTGCTCACGCCGCATCCCGGAGAGATGGCAAGGCTTGTCGGGCGCACGGTCGGGGAAGTCCAGGCGGACCGCGAGGGAGTTGCCAGGGACGTGGCCGCCAGGGCCCGAGCCACGGTTGTGCTCAAGGGCGCCGGATCCCTTGTGGTCGACCCCTCCGGGGAACTCTACTTGAACCCCACGGGGAACAGCGGACTCGCGACGGGCGGGACCGGGGACGTTCTGACCGGCATCATGGCGGCGTTTCTGGGACAGGGCGTCGCCGCGACCGCGGCGGCTGCGCTCGGCGCCTACGTTCACGGGCTGGCGGGCGACCTCGCCGCCGAGGCCGTAGGCGAGGCCGGCATGATAGCGGGAGACGTGCTTGATCACGTGCCGTATGCGCTGATGGAGTTGCGCGCTGCGGGGGAGTGATCCGGATCGGTGGAGGCGCGACGAAGAAGAACAGACAGGTTCGTAACGAGAACCAGCCGGACTGACGGCTGCACGACACGCACATCGGAGGGATGATGCCGAAGGGGTTTGCCGAGAAGGCGGAGAGCCTGGCGCCGAAGCTGTCGAAGATCCGGCGGCAGATACACATGTATCCCGAACTCGGGTATCAGGAGAAGCGGACCTCGGAGCTTGTTGCGAAGACGCTCCGGCAGATGGGGCTCGAGGTCAAGACAGGTGTCGCGAAGACGGGAGTCGTCGGTCTCCTGCGCGGCAGTTCGCCCGGCAAGACAGTCGCGCTTCGCGCTGACATGGATGCGCTGCCCATCACGGAACGGAACAACAAGCCGTACAGGTCCAGGGTCGATGGCGTGATGCACGCGTGCGGGCACGACGGCAACACGACGACCGTTCTCGGCGCCGCCATGCTCCTTGCCAAGGAGAAACGAAACCTTCACGGGAACGTCAAGTTCTTCTTCCAGCCCTCCGAGGAAGCGCCACCCGGCGGCGCGATGCCGATGATCAAAGAGGGCGCGCTCAGGAAGCCGAAGGTCGATTTCATCATCGGTGTTCACGTCGACCCCACCGTTCCTGCCGGGAAGATAGGGGTCCGGGACGGGCCGATGATGGCGGCGGCGGACGATTTCAGCCTGACCGTGCTCGGCAACGCCTCCCATGGAGCCAAGCCTCACCTCGGCGTGGACGCGATCGTCCTTTCCGCGCAAGTTATCCAGGCGCTTCAGACGATCCCGAGCAGGATCATCAACCCCGCGCACCCGGTGGTCGTGACCATCGGGACCATCAAGGGCGGGTACAGACAGAACGTCATTGCCGATCGCGTCGACATGGAGGGGACTCTCCGCACGCTCTACGCGGCCGACCGCAAGAAGGGCGCGAAGATGATCAGCCGGCTCACCGACCAGATCACGAAGGCGTCCGGCGGGAGCTACGAGTTCGATTTCAGAGACGGCTATCCCATACTGACATGCGACGCGGCGATAACGGCTGTCGTGCGGCGCGCCTCGCAGGAGCTGTTCGGCAAGCGCAGCGTCGTCGAGATCGACGAGCCGTCGATGGGCGGAGAGGACTTCGCCTACTTCGTCAACGAGGTGCCCGGCACGATGCTGCGTCTCGGGACCGGCAACAAGAAGAAGGGCATCGTGCATCCCTGGCACCACCCGCAGTTCGATATCGACGAGAAGGGTCTGTGGGTCGGCGCGGCCGTGATGGCGCGGGCGGCCACGATCTGTCTCGAGGAACTCTAGCCGGGATCCGGGCGCGTGACCGGCAGCGCACGCGCTGAACGACCGGGAGCGACAGGATGGCCGAGTTCGATCTCATAGGCAGGATTCGTAGCGCCGTCGGGCCACCCGGCCGGGGGACGCTCGTCGGTATCGGCGACGACACCGCGGTCTACGAGCCGCCGGGCCAGCTGGAGCTTCTGACCTGCGACGCGTTCGTCGAAGGCGTCCATTTCCGTCGTGACTTCGCGACGTTCGAAGAGATCGGCGCCAAGTGCATGGTGGCCAACATCAGCGACGTGGCGGCGATGGGCGGGTTTCCCGCCCGGGCCGTTCTCTCCATCTGTGTTCCTCCTGACATTACGGACGATGACGTGGACGCGCTCTACCGGGGCGTACTCGCCGTGTGCGCTCGCCACGGCGCCGAGGTGGTCGGCGGGGACACGGTGAGTTCGCCAGGTGGTCTTGTGCTCTCCATCGCACTGACGGGGACCGCTGACCGCGATCACGTCGTGACGCGCGCCGGTGCTGTCATCGGTGACGCGGTCATCGTAACGGGCGCGCTCGGTGGGTCGGAGGCCGGCCTTCGTGCGCTCGTCGAGCGTCTGCCGAACGAGGGCGGGGTGACCGATGCGAGACGGCGACACCTGAAGCCTTCCGCGCGCGTCGCGGAGGCCAAGGCTCTCATTGAAGTGGCGACACCTCACGCGATGATCGACGTGAGCGACGGCCTGTCGTCCGACGTGTGGCACATCGCGGAAGAGAGCAGAGTAGGGATCCGGCTTGGAGCGGACGGGATACCTCTGGCGCCGTGCGCGATCGAAGTCGCCGGGCTACTCGGTGTCGACCCGATCGAACTTGCGCTGGCGAGCGGCGAGGAGTTCGAGCTTGTCGCGACGATCCCGAAGACGGAGGTGGAGCGTGCGTCCGAGCACGTTGTGGCGGTGACGGGCACGAAGGTCACGTGCATAGGCGAGGTGGTGAGTGTGGAGGAAGGTTGCACTATCGTTCGTCGAGGCGGCGTCGCGAGTCGGCTGGAGCGCGGCGGATACGAGCACCTAAAAGGAGGGGAGAGCTCATGAAGACTCTGCTATGTGCTCTTGTTGCCATGGCGATTGCGTCGCCGGTTGTGGCCCAGACGTACATCACGGAGAATGTTGCGACAAGCACCACCTGGAACCTCGCTGGCAGTCCGTACGTGGTTCAGGGCACCATCGCCGTGACGTCATCAAGTATCCTGACGATTGATCCTGGAGTCACGGTCGAGATGGACACCGATGCGCACCTAAGAACCTACGGCGGTTGCTCAATAGTAGCGATTGGCACATACGACGATCCCATTCTCTTCACGTCCAGTTCCGTCACGCCGGCCGCAAACGATTGGTACGCCGTCTATCTAAGGGAGTCGCCGGCCTCGGGCTTCTCTTACTGCACCTTCGAGTACGGTGTGTACAACCTGTACGCAGACCTATGTTCTGCCACTGTCTCCTACTGCACATCTCGCTATGCGGACAATGGATTCGTATGCGAGTCGGGGTCACTACTGCTGGAGGGCTGCGACATCATCGACAACAACCGCGGCATCAAGATCTACGGCCCGGATTCGTACCCTGTGCTCCACAACTGCAACATCTACAACAACTACTACGACAACATGTACGTGGCTTCCTACACTGAAGCGCCACTGGTGACTATCGACGCGGAGAACAACTGGTGGGGCACGGACGTCGACTCGGAGATAGAGGCCACCATCTCCTTCTCCAATTCAGCGTACGCCGAGGTCGACTATACTCCCTGGCTCCACGAGATCCCCGTCGAGGCGATATCCTGGGGAAGGGTCAAGGCACTGTTCGCGGATTAGAGGAGGGCTTCATGATGAATCGGTTACTGGCAACTGCTGCCATTCTTGTGCTTGCGACGGCACCGGCACTTGCGGAGACTTACGTCACGGGTGACATCACTTCGTCGACTTCCTGGACTCCGGCTGGAAGTCCCTACATCATCCAGGCCGACGTTGAGATCACCAATAACAGTACGCTGAGCATTCAGGCGGGCGTCACCGTCGCGTTCGACGGTGACTACATCTTCGGGACGGCCTGGGGCAGCGCGATCATCGCTACGGGAACCCTGGGCGACGGTGTTCTCTTCACGTCGAACGCGGGCACACCGGCGCCAGGCGACTGGAAGTGGCTCGTTGTCAACGGGCCAAATCCGTCATCGTTCGAGTACTGCACGTTGGAATTCGCCGAGCAGGGCCTGAGGGTGAGCTTCGCGTCGCCCACCGTGTCGCATTGCACGATACGCAGTTGCTCGAGCAGCGGGCTCTTCATCGGGGAATCGTCGCCGACGGTCCAGTACTGCGACATATACGCCAATCGCGACGGCATCGGGATCACCGGGAACACAAGCAACCCTGTCATCAACTACAACAACATCCACGACAACACGCACTGGAACGTCTACGTGTTCAGCTTCCCGGAGCCCGCGGCGACCATCAATGCCGAGAGCAACTGGTGGGGGACGGACGTGGAGGGTGAGATCGCGCAGGAGATCAACGACAGCGCGGACAACCCTGCGATCTTCGCGACCATCGACTACACGCCATGGTGGTTCGAGCAGCCCGTCGATCAGGCGACCTGGGGGCAGGTCAAGGCGCTGTTCGCGAGACGAGGGGCAGGGTGAGGCGGAAGCAGTAGGCCCGATACTTGAGTGCTCAACCATTGAACATTGTCCCGTGTGGTGAGAACGACTACTGGCTGGGCACCCTGAACAAAGAGGAGGCACCCTCACGAATAATTGTTGACAGACTGCACATCCTGTGGTATTCTTAAAGTGTGCTGGGGAATGGGATAGGCCTTCGACCTGAACAAGGTTGTCGAAGGCCTATTTTTGTCGGACCCAGCTGGAGACCGGAAGATGCGAGGAAGCTGGACATCAGCAAGAAGCATGAAGGCTCTCGCCAACGGTGGGTCCCCCGGGACGGCGCACTCCGGACTTCTGATTGGAACTCTGGTGCTGCTCGTCGCCATTCCTGCTCTCGCCGCCGCTGCCTCAACCGCCGAGGTGGTGGCTACCCTGGTTCTTGACCTTGCGCAGCTAGAATTCGCGCAGCACGAGGGGTACGATCTCGTCTCGATCGAGGGCGCCGTCCACACTACCGAACCCGCCGAGCCAATGCTCCCTGCGTTCTACGTCCGGCTCCTCCTTCCTCCCGGTGCCAGCTGCACCGATATCGAAACGTCCCTGAGTGGGACAGTCAGCATCCCCGGTAGCTTCGACCTGCTACCAGCGCCCCGGCCGGTCAGGCTCTCCTCGGAGAGGGAAGCGGAAGTTCCCCAGCCGAGCAGCAGCACATATGACCCAGAGCTTCCTTACCCTCTGGAGGTAGCTAGACTGGCCGGGGTGGGTTCAATGGGAGGGTACCGTATCGCGACGCTCCGCGTCACACCGCTGCAGTACGTGTCCTCCACGGGAGAGCTCACCCTCCACACCAACATAGAGATTTCCCTCGCGACCGAGTCAGCGGACGGGGATGGGGCGCAGTTCCTCGACAGTTCCGCGCCCGGCCTCGTCGTAACCTCCGCGGTCTCGAGTATGGTCGATAACGACGAGGACCTGTCCCGCTACGCGACGATCGTCAGAACGGAGACCAGGACCGAGGGCATCGACTACCTTCTCATTACGCCGGCCGAATTCGTGGATGAGTTTCAGCCGCTCGCCGATTGGAAGACGCTCAAGGGAGTGAAGGCCGAGATCGTGACGCTCGAGGACATCGAGGCCAACCCGCTCTATGACGGTGTCGACGAGGCCGAGCGGATCAGGTCGTGCATCGCGACCTACCGTGACCTTCACGGGATCTCGTGGGTCCTGCTGGGCGGGGACACGGACGTCGTTCCGGCCCGGCACGCGTACGACTTCTTCTTTGATCAGGGCATTCCATGTGACCTCTACTACGCCGACCTGGACGGAACGTGGAACGACGACGGCGACGACAGATGGGGCGAGATCGGCGAAGACGGCGTGGACATGTACTCGGACGTCTTCGTGGGACGCGCGCCCGTCACGTCGTCGGACGAGGTTGCGACCTTCGTCACGAAGGTGCTCACATACGAGGGCGCTCCGTTCCAAACATGGGACGACTTCCAGCTCAACATGCTCTTCTTGGGTGAGATCCTGTGGGATTCGCCCGACCCCTACACGGACGGCGGCGTCGCGCTCGACATGATCGAGAACGAGTCGGTGCCCCCGCGCTTCACGCCCATAACGAAGCTCTATCAGCGCGACGGCACTCTCTACACGCCGCCGACGCTCAGCGCGCTCAACGAGGGCCAGGGAATCGTGATGCACGCCGGTCACTCGAACATCACGAAGGTCAGCGTCGGAGCGGACGAGCTGACCATATCCGACCTCGACGCCCTGCACAACGGGGAGCGAGGGGGCCTGTGGTACTCGGTAGGCTGCTGGTCGGCCGCCGTGGACCACGACACCTTCGGCGAGCACTGGCTTCTGAACCCGGTGGGCGGCGGAGTCGCCTACGTCGGCAACTCACGGTACGGGTGGGGATGCCCCGGCTACCCGGGCCAGTGTGTGTCGGACCTGTACAGCCAGGAGTTCTTCGCGTCTCTGTTTACGCGGGACCTTGAGCACGCCGGCACTGTCCACGCCGACGCCAAGCACCAGTTCGTCGGTGTGGCAGGCACAGATGACTACACGCGGTATGCGATGTACGAGCTGAACCTTCTGGGTGACCCCGAGATGCCCGTCTGGACGGACACTCCGTCAGCACTGACGGTCGTCCACGCGGACGCCGTGGAGATATCCGAGGACGTGGCGACCATCTCCGTGCAGGTTGCGGCGGCAGGTGCGCCCGTCGAAGGCGCGACGGTGTGCGTGGCGAGCGCCGACGGTTCCGTCTACGAGGTCGCCGGCACGAGTTCCGGAGGGGAGGCCGTCCTCACTTTCGAGCCCGGCAACGCCTCCAACGTCACCGTTACCGTCACGGGGAAGAACTGCGTCCCCCACGGGTCGTCGGTGGACATCGAGAGCGGCGGAACCGGCATCGCCGACGGCGCAGAGCCCGCGCGCGTGACGACGCTGCATCAGAACTATCCGAATCCGTTCAATCCCGCGACGAGCGTGGCGCTCAGCCTCTCGTCGCGTGAGCGAGTTACTCTCGCGGTCTACGACGTGTCCGGTCGTCGCGTGGCCGTGCTTGTCGATTCAGAGATCGAGCCCGGCGTCTCGTCCTTCCGATGGGACGGCCGGGATGCTTCGGGCAAGGACGTGTCGTCCGGCACGTACTTCGTCCGGATGAATGTGGGCAACGAGCTCTTTGAGAAGAAGATGACGCTCTTGAGGTGAGTCGCCGCCAGACCCTTCTCGCCGGGAAGGTCCTGGCCGTAGGCAGCCGAGCAAGAAACCGCAGCACATTACGCGCTTTCGCAGCGAACACACTCTCTCTGGCCTAGCAGCGGAGCGTGACAAGGCGGCCGAGGTCGACGACGACTCGAAGGCGGGACCGGGGAGCGCGGAGGGATCAGCCGCGCCCCCGGGACCGCATCACAGAAGTGGCTACAGGCCCGGGCTGGAAGAACCACGGGCAGCCGACGGAAGAGTGTGTTCGGTTATGCCCGGGCATCCGAGAAACGCTGGCCGGTCTCCTAGACGAAGTCATTACACTACCCTGCGCGAGCGCATGACTACCGCAAGGGGCCGGCCGGCAACAGGTTGGATATAGAGGGTGCGCGCCGTAGTCGCCGGGGTGGTCGTCAGACCGCCTCGGCGATCCTGGTTTCCAGCGTGGCAATGTGGTCGTCGATGATATCCGGGCCGCACAGTTCCCCGTGGCCGGGAACGATGGTCTCGATCGGGAGCTTCCGGAGCCTCTCCAGCCCAACGATCCACCTCCGCCAATCAGAGGCTTCGCCGAACATCGTGACCGGACCGGCGCGCTCGTTGATGGCGTCGCCGGCAAAGAGGACCCTGCTCCTTGGATGGTAGACGACGAGTTCGCATTCAGTGTGGCCCGGCAGATGCACGATTGTCACCTCCTCGCCGTTGATGGCGATGGAGGTCTCCTCTCCCACATGCCGGTGGGGTGATACCGGGTGCACGAGACCCACGTGTTGCTGGCAGGTCTCGCTGTCGATCTTTAGGAACGCCTCTATCGCCTCGCGGTAGTCGTTCGCTCCGAGGTGTTTGCGCATCTCCGCCATGCACGTACCGAACGACCTGTGTCCGTAGATGAGCGCGTCCCTGTCGTCGAAGAAGCTGGCGGCGAAGCAGTGGTCGAGGTGGTGGTGCGTCAGAACTACGTAGGTCATCTCCCTCCTCGGCGCCTTCGACTGCGTGTAGTCCCAGATAAACTGTGCCTGGGCCTCCGTCTGCCCCGAGTTGACGAAGACCTGCGCCCTGGCGGTCGAGACGATGCCCACGTTCGCGGCGTGCACGTCGACGATGGTCTCCATGTCGAGGATAGCGTGTACGCCGTTCCCGAAGTCGTGTGTACGCGGAGTTCCGAGACCTGGATGTTCCATTCTCTCACCCCCGAGATTCTCGTCGTGGATGGGTCTGGTCCAGGAAGTGGGCCGTCGCCGCTCAGCCGACGAAGATCGGGCGCTCCGACAGACGCGCCGGCACATTGAGCGGCCTGTAGGGCCTTCCCGCGGTCTCCTGCCTGAGGAGTTCGTTGAGCTGGTCGAGCGAGATCTGTCGCTGCTCGCCACCGTGGACGCGGACGGTCAGCTCATCTCCGCTGACCTCGCGGTCTCCGACAACGAGAGTGTACGGAACCCAGTGTCGGCCGGACTCGCGGATCTTCTTCCCGACACTCATGTCCCTGTCATCGAAATCGACTCGGAACGGGATACCATCGAGCAGCGACTCACAGAACGCACGGTGCTTCTCCGACACCGGGATGACTCGAACCTGTATCGGAGCCAGCCACAGCGGGAAGTTGGGCACTTCCTTGTTCCGCATGCGGATCGCCTGCTGCTCCAGTATCGAACAGATGACCCTTTCGATGGATCCGGATATCGAGGTGTGCATCAGGATCGGGTGCTTCTTGGTACCGTCCTCATCAACGTAGTCGATATCGAATCGCTCCGTGTTTTCCACGTCGATCTGGACGGTGGAGAGGCACGACGACTTCGCGTGCGCGTCGATGAAGTTGAACTCGAGCTTGGCAACGAAGTAGAAGAAGCGCTCGTCCCAGATCTCGACCAGGACCGGACGGCCCGCCCGCCGTGTGATCTCGCGCGCGAACTCCGGGTCCTCGTCCAGGAAGCTCCGCACAAACCGCACCGCGACCTCGTAATCCAGACCGAAGTCGTTCATACATCGCATCGACACGTCCATCTGTCGCAGGAACTCCTCGCGGGCCTGGACGGTGTCCTTGGCCAGAGTGTGAAGGTCGGGCATGGTGAACGTCCGCAGACGGCGCAGCCCCGCCAGCTCGCCGGACTGCTCGCGGCGGAAGGAGTAGTGGCTGATCTCGAACAACCGCGTCGGCAACATCCTGTGTGAGAGCTGCATGTCGTGCTGCATCAGGTATTGCCCGAAGCAGGCCGCGAAGCGCAGGAAATACTCCTTCGTGTCGGACAGAAGCACGTACTGACGGGCAGGGAAGCGATTGAGGTAGCTCATCAGGTTCGGGTGCTGGTAGTCGTACATTATCGGAGTTTCTACCTGCATCGCTCCGGCCTCGTTCAGGAGCGACGACACGTGCTCCTCCGACAGCAGTTTGATCAGCGCTCCGTTCGGGTACCAGCGGAAGTTGCCCGGGTCGGACGCGGGCTCGTAGTCGACGAGTTCGAGCCTCCTCATGAGCTCGATGTGGGCCGGCGGCTCGCTCGATGTTCGGGTGCCCGAGATCTCGTAGTCGTACATCTGTTTGAAGCAGTCGTGACCCTCGAAGGTGCACTCGTGCGCCGGCACGTCCCGGCCGTCCGGGTACAACACGCGCCACTCGGACTTCAGGCTCTTCTCGGCATCGAGGGCGGCGGATACGTCCTCCGTGCCGGCCGCGCGGGCGCCGTCACCGGTCTCGCCGCCGGGCACGATGGTCTTGGCGAGTTCCGACAGAGGGTGGCCCTTGCACTCGATCTCGAAGCCCTTGTAGAAGCCGAAGGGCGCCTCGTGGATGGTCAGTTCCGAATTCTCGCGCATCCTCTTGCTGACCCCAGCCAGCACCTTCATGGCGACACGCGGCGACGACAGGTTGCTCGACAGATGGGCATACGGATAGAGCATGACGTCGGACGTCTTGACCTGCGCGGCCTGGTCGGCGATGGTATCCGCCGCCTGCTGCGCCACGGAGTCGATCCCCTTCTCGTCGGTCTTCTCGGACGCCATGAAGGCGACGAGCACGTCGCCCACCGATCCCAGACGCTGGTCGTCGCTGAGTTCAGCCAGAGAGGAGACCGCCGAGGTCTTCTCGGTGACGTGGAAGCTGAACTTGCTGGCGTGTATCAGCAGTATTCGCATGCGTGTAGCAGTCCTTGAGTTTGTCTCGATGAGCCTGTTGATTGCCGGCTCCTTGTTCTGAGCCGGCGTTCAATTCAACTGCTCTTGTCAGCGGTCATTGTATCACGTCTTCCGGACGCGCTCAATCGCCCGCACTATCGCGGGAATGAGGGCCATCTGGATGGCCATTCCGATCCACCCGGCGCCGATGGCTCCCGCGGCCATCGCAATGGTGCGGGCCGTCAGCCCGATCACGGGCGCCAGCCACACGACGGCCGCGATCCACACGATCCTGCCGGCCACCATCGAGCCGACCAGGGCCAGCGTCACCGCGGCCCACGGGGCGGCGGTCGCGCCTGGCGCCCGCGCAGACACGCCATCGACTTTCGTCGGTCCGGATCGGCGCCCGCCGAAGATGGCCGCGAGCCGGGGACGCAGCAGCCCCGCGACGAACCCGTAGGTCGCGAGTTCGAGCACCATGGGCACCATATAGAACACCGTCGGGCGACCGGTCAGCAGGCCGGACAGCACGGGCGAGCCCGCCCCGACGACCAGGCCCGCAACCGGGCCGAGCACGAGCCCCGCCACGAACGTGGGCAGGTGCATCGGTAGGAATATCCTGCCTCCCAGCGGGATCGCGTGGAAGACGACCGGCAGCACGACCCCGAGCGCGAGCAGAAGAGCCGTGCCCGTGAGGGTCCCCGTTGCCACCCGTCCGTCCGTGCTGTTCCTCATGATACTGTTCCTTCCCGTGAGATCGTGAAAAGCTCGTCGTCTGGCATCTCCCAGATCCAGAGCGCGAATCGCAACTGGTCGTCTTCGGAGCAGTCGTTCTCTATGCTGTCGAAGACTTCCCGCCTGAGCGTGACCGTCAGCACGACGCCCTCGCCGATGGCCTCCAGCGCCATCCTCCTGTCGTCCGTCACTTCGATGCACCCGTTGCCCGTGGTGCACGGCGTCGAGAGCTGCATGCCGTCGACGCTGCAGGAGTACGGCGGGACGCGCCCGGTGTGCGCCCGCATCTTGTAGGAGAATGGCTCGTTGCCCAGCTCGCGGGTAACGACCCTGCCCATTCTGAGACCCACGACCAGGTATGGACCCAGGTGCGTGTGGAAGCGGGCGGCGTCTCGCAGTTCCCTCGGAAGGGCGCTCATATCGTCTCCTGTCTGCGCGACCGGCCGGTCTGACCGGCATGGGGCGGCCTCTGGCGTGGACCGACTCGATGGCTCTTCGGCAGACCCCACTCGGGGCATTATACAGAAGGCGGACGCTCTCTGCTACAACACGCTACAACACAGCCTCCCGGGCATGATCCGGGAGGCCGTGTTCAGAGCGTGCGGTGTGGCGGTCGCGGACGCACCCCGCTCTAGAGCGTCTCCAGATACACGATAAGGTCGTCGAGCTGCTGCTCGGACAGGTAAGGCTCGAACGATGGCATACCTCCTGCCGGTGCTACGATCTGCGTCCGGACGTTCTCCGGCGACATCGGCATACCGCTGGCCTCGATCGTGTCGCGCGCGAACAGACCCGCGAGGCCGGGGCCGATCTTCTTGCCGGTCGAATCGTCGTAGTGGCAGCCCGAGCAGTACTTGCCGAAGACCTGTCCGCCCTGGTCGACGCTCGTGGAGGTCTCCTCACGCTGCCCGGCGTCAGCTGAAGCCTCATCGGCCGCCGCCGCTACCGGGGTATCGTCCGCGTCGTTCTGGATCTCGACGCTCGTCGTGTCTCGCGGCTCAGATCCGCCGAAGCCGCCGGTCACGACGAAGAACACCGCGGACAAAGTGGTCACAACGAGGGCGAGAGTGATGACGGTCATGCCCATTACGGGAACGAACTTGATGAACTGCTTGAACCAGCGAACGACCGCGAGCTTCAGCGCCAGAACGAACACGAGCAACGACGCGAGCGACCAGTGAAGCACGCCCCTGACGGAGAGCGAGTCTCCGGCGGCGGACAGGTATCTCGCACCCATGACGGCCAGGACGACGAGCAGCGTCGCGAACACGTACCCCGCGACCCTGTGCATGTTCCTGAGCGCCATCACGCCCATCCGGCGTTCGGCCTTGCCCATGAGAGTGAGCATGCTCAAGGCGGCGGTCAGACCGGCCGCGATGAAGAGCGTGGCGAGGAGCGTCTTGGTGACGAAGAACGACATGTGGCCTCCCGCAAGACGACGGCCCGCCGTCTTCCGACGGGCCGTCGATACCTGAAAATGCGCTTTGGTCCAGCCCGGTGTCCGGGCGCGCCGCTAGTCGTTCGCGAAGAGGTAGTCGCCGTCGGCGGCGTTGGCGTGGCAGGCAATGCAGCCCATGGGCATGCCCTTTGCAACGCGTCCGGCCATGGCCATGGCCGTGTCGTTCATTGCCACCGAGCCGTCGGTGCCGTACTTCACCCAGTACCAGTCGTTGTTATCGGAGTCGTAGCCCTGCTCACGCTGGAGCATCGGCGTCACGGCTATCAGATAGTCGCCCGGGCGTTCCTTCACCATCTCGAGCGTCACGCCCTCGCCGCCGTAGTTGTCCTTGACGACCACGTGGTAGGCCATGCCGTCGATGGTGACGATGCTGTAATACATCCTGACGTACATCCCGTGAGGCGACTTGCCCGGCATAATCTCGGACTGCATGATCCAGCCGCTATATTCGTCCATCGCCGTCCAGAGAGCCTTGGCGAAGGCGACATCCGCCTCTCCGCCGAACGGCATCTCCATCACTTCCTTCTTCATCATCATCTTCTTATCGGCCATCTCTTCCGTCTCTTCCGCGAAGACAGATGAGGCTGCGAGGACGGCTACGATGGCGACCGCGATCAGCGCGCCCGTCATAAATCTGGATCCCATGTTCTCCCCTCCCTGTCGTGGCGCGCGCTCCGGGACGATTCATGAAGCGCGTGCCGGTTCCGTTCGCACTTACCTACTGTTCGATACACCATGCGACCGCGCGATTCTAGAGAGACATACGTGACTCACGACTCGGTAATCCTTGGACGGGAACCCCGTTGGGACGCGCGCGTCCAGGATGTCGCTTGGCGGATCTCCCCGACGACTGGCGACCTGTAGACCATCAGCCCGACCGGACATGAACACGACAGCCGGGGTGAGTGGGGTCCTGTCAGCACGCAGCGGCCCGCGCTCCGCCTGCTTGTTGTAATAGACTATATCTGCGGCAGTTAGGGGAGAGATAAAGGTTGAGCAGTAGATATGTTTGGATATTCTAATAGCTACTGAATATTTTGAGTTGACGGTGCGACGTCGTTCTGCCAAATTGCCTGCATGAGACCGATCGAAGAGGGCATGGGGCGCGACATGACGCCCGGAGACCTCCGGGACTATCTTGAGCGGTGGGGGATGCTCTTCGAGCTTCTCGGAGCGACCCGGATGATGGGCAGGATTCTTGGCTGGCTGCTCGTCTGCGATCCACCGGTGCAGTCGGCCGGAGATATCGCGAAGGCGATAGGGGCGAGCGCGGGGTCGGTGAGCACGACGACGCGGGCGTTGACCCATGCGGGGATGATCGAGCGCCTGGGTATCCCGGGTGAGCGTAGCGCTCACTTCCGCATGGGATCCGGCGTGTGGGGTGAACTCCTCAAGACGCGGATGTCGTACATCGGGCCGATGGGCGAGCTCGTGAAGGAGGGCCTCGAGCTCAGTGGCGGGTCAGGAGAGGACGGCGCGCTCCGCCTGAGAGAACTCGGGAGCTACTGCAGCTTCATCGAACAAGAACTCCCCGGCTTCGTTGCGCTCTGGGAGAAGACCTGGGAAGAGGAGCGGAAGACATGAACGCGCCACAAAGAGAACGCGCTGCGCGTCGGTCAGCCATAGCTGCGAGCGTCCTGGCTCTGTTCGCACTGGTGGTCTGCGTCGCGCCGGCCTCCGGCCGCGAGGACACCGACCGGAAGACGGCTGTTCCCATTCACCCGACGACCGTCACGGCGTCATCGGAGGAGGACGTCCCGGACGCCGACAGCCTGCTGAGGAGCTACGACGATCTCTATAATTCCTCGGGCACGACCGCACGCGTCGAGATCTCCATCGTGACACCGAAGAAGACGAGGACTCTCGAGCTGAGGTTCTGGGCCAAGGGGGAAGACAAGGCGCTCATGGTGGTCGACGCGCCGCCCCGCGACGCCGGCACGGCGACGCTCAAGGTTGACAGGAACCTTTGGAACTACCTCCCGAAGATCTCGCGGACCATCCGCGTTCCGGCTTCAATGATGATGGGTTCATGGATGGGGAGCGACCTGACGAACGACGACATCGTTCGCGACTCGTCGTTCGAGGATGACTATGAGTCCGAGGTGGTCGGACGGACAGACGATCCGCCCGGCTGGAAGGTCAGGATGAAGGCGCGTCCGGAAGCGGTGGGGCTCTGGAACAGCGTCGAGATGGTGTTCGCCGACGACGGGGGGCTGCCCGTGATGGCGCAGTTCTTCGACCGCAAGGACCGCTTGTCGCGTACGATGCGGTTCGGAGAGGTGAAGGTGCTGGGAGGACGTCGCGTACCCACGCTCATCACGATAGTGCCCGAGCGGGAAGAGGGGCGAAGGACGGAGTTTCGCTACCTCGATGTAGAGTTCGACGTTGAGCTGTCCGACGACACATTCAGCCTCTCGAGTCTCGAGCGCATGCACTAGCCGGACGCCCGGAAGAGGAGCGCGCGCCACATGACAGGTATGAGCACGTTGCGCATAGCCTGGCGGAACCTGGGCCGAAACAGAAAGAGGTCGTCTCTCGCCCTTGCGGCGATCGCGCTCGGCCAGTTCGTCTTCCTTGCTGTCGCCGCGCTTATGCACGGCTACATGGACGAGTTCCACGCGTCGATTACGGGCCCGATGATCGGTCACGCCCAGGTGCACGCCGAGGGGTGGCTGAAGGACCGGTCCATCGACTTCACCATAGACAACCTCGCAGAAGCGCTCGACAAGATTCGCGCGGACCCCCAGGTCGCGCACGTTTCGGCGCGCACCTACGCTCCCGTTCTCACGGCGCTTACGGAAGAGGGGTTCATGAGCTTCGTTGTGGGCGTGGACCCCGGCTCCGAGTCGCACCCCGACGGCCTGTTGCCGGGGCTCGACGCGACCGCTCTCATGGGAGAGGGTCAGGTTCTCGTGGGCAGCGGCTTCGCTCGCAGGTACGGGATCGAGCCGGGCGACGAGCTCGCTCTTGTGGGGCAGGACGTCGATGGCTCCATAGCCAGC
>JBDRFG010000096.1:0-13963 GCA_043819135.1 Candidatus Eiseniibacteriota bacterium
CCTCCTCGGAACGCAGATGATAGCGAAGGGACTCGACTTCCCGGGCGTGGGTCTCGTTGGAGTTGTGGCCGCGGACGTCGGCCTCAACCTGCCCGACTTCCGCGCGGGCGAGAGGACCTTCCAGCTCCTGACGCAGGTGGCGGGGCGCACCGGCCGGGGAGAGGAGCGGGGGCGGGTCGTCGTGCAGTCGTATCTGCCTGAGCACTACACGATCGCGCTCGCTCGCGACCAGCACTTCGCTCCCTTCTTTGACCGTGAGATCGCAGAGAGAGAGGGGATAGGTCTGGGCTACCCGCCGTTCACGAGGCTCGTGGGCATCACTGTCAGAGGCAGGGACGAGGCCCAGGTTCGGGAAGCCGCGGGACGGCTCGCTGACTTCCTGTCAGCCGGATCGGAGCAGATGGAGAACCCCCGCCCGGAGGTACTCGGGCCCGCGCCGGCGCCGCTCGAGAAGATACGCGGTATCTACCGCTGGCAGGTCATCGTGAGAGGCAGGGCCGGGAGCGCCCGCGCCCTGGTGTCCGGCGCGCTCGCTCAGAAGAAGGCGCTCAAGCTGCCGAGCGCGGTGACCCTCGCCGTAGACGTGGACCCGATGGACCTGCTGTAGAATCCCCTACTCCACAAGTCGCGTGAACGCCGCAGTCAGAGAGCAGGCTTCTCCGGTCTCGGCATCATCGTTCTCGGCGAGGAACTCCGCGAGCTCACGGATCAACTTCACAGCGTGCGCGGTCGCCTTAGGTGAGAGCCGCGACGTGAGTCGCAGAAGCACAGGGGACGCCTTCTCTCGAGCGCCTCCGTCGCCACGCACCTCCAATGCGCGGGTCAGTTCACGCTCCGCCGTCCGAAGCGTGGAGCGTTGGAGGTCGGCGAGGGCCGAGAGGAAGGCCTTCGAAGTCTCGGTCCTGTCGATGATGATTCTCTCGGCCACGAGCGCGTAGACGCCCTCCGGACGCCCGCTGCCTTTATGCCGGCCGGTCTCGACCACAATGCCCGCCTCTTCGAGCGCGTGAACGTGGTAGTAGAGCGCGGCCGGCTCGTGACCCAGCTCGTCCGCGAGTTCCCTGACCGTGCACGTTCCGAGCCTGGTGAGGGTATGAACGATCTCCTGCCGAAGCGGCGTCCGCAGCGCCCGAACCTGCTTCGTGCTCCTGATATGGAGGACTTTCTTCCTCCGTGACGCGAGAATCTTCTTTCCGCGTGACGTGGTTGTTTCCTTCCCGCGTGCCATGCCCGTGGTCTCCCGTGGGGTCTTCTCAGGTCTGTTCGCATTGGTTATTGGAAATTCAACCAATATTCTAATATGCTTGTCAGATGTGTGCAAGCGCGAATTGGGTGTTCAGGGGGGCACGACCCTGCGCCCGGAGATCGGACTGAGCGTGTCGGACAAGCCGGAGGTCGGACGATGAGAAGCCGCACGGTTGTTGCAGTGACGAGTGGGTTGTTGCTCCTGGCGCTGGCGTGCGCCGCCGGCGCGCAGGGGCCGGGCGGCCTGGGGCCGGGCGCCCCCGGGAGGCCGCCGATGGACGAGACAAACAGGGGAGAGCTGCTGCAGGACCTCGAGAGGGCCAGGGCGGCGCACGTTGCGGATCCGGGTGACGCCGACGCGCGTCACGGCTGCGCGCAGCTGACCTACGAGTCCGGTGATTTCGAGGGCGCCCTGCTCCTGCTCGAGCCGCTTCTGGCCGAGAAGGACCCCGCCATCGACGTCCTGATGCTGGCGGCGCGCATCGAGTACCTGCGTGGCAGCCACGACAGAGCGGAGGAGCTTCTGCAGCGCATCCTGGCGCGAGAGCCGGACAACGCGCCCGCGCTCATGAAGCTCGTCTTCGTCTACTACCAGACGAACCAGTACGACCGGTGCCGGACGCTCCCGGTGGAGGCGCTGGGGGATCGGAGGATCCCGCACCTGGACCTCATGCTGGCGTTCGAAGACGCGCCCTATCAGGTCGTGTGGCGGGACGGCGAGAGGACTGTTGTACCGTTCCTGGTGACCGACCCGCTACCGGTGATAAAGGTCGAAGTGAACGGCCGTGAGGTGACGGCTCTCATCGACACCGGCGGGGATTCGTTCATCCTGGACCCCACGATCGCGAGCGAACTCGGGATAGAGATCGTGGCGTCCATGATGGGTATGTTTGCCGGAGGGATGGAGGCGGAAGTGGGATTCGCGAGGGCGAAGTCTCTCTCGCTCGGCGGTGTCACACTCAACTCCGTTCCCATGACCGTCCTTCCGACCAACCGGATGGCGATCGGAGGCTACACTCTCGACGCCATCGTTGGTACGGGCGTGCTCAAGCAGTTTCTCGCGACGCTGGACTACCCGAACGACCGACTCGTCCTGCGCGCGTCGACCGGCGCCCCGGACTTCTACGCCGAGTTCGCCGGGACGGTCGTGGACGAGGTGCCCTTCTACCTTCAGTCGACGCATTTCTTGCTGGCGAAGGGCAGCCTCAACGGCGTCGACGACCTCATCTTTCACGTCGACTCGGGGCTCGCGGGGACCCCCGCGTTCTCGGCGCCGCGCCAGACGCTCGACCTCGTCGGCATTCCGGTCCCTGAGGTGGAGGTGAGGGAAGGAACGATGGGCGGTGGTGGTGGCGGATTCGCGATGGGCACCTTCGACATCGATCAGCTGGGACTCGGCGGCCTGACTCAGGGTGACCTCATCGGCAGCTACGGTGGGCTGCCGCCGCATAGCTACCGGATGCACGGATTCATCCAGGACGGGCTCATCTCGCACAACTTTCTGCGGCACTACGCGTTGACGCTGGACTTCGAGCGAATGAGGATGGTGTTTACGCAATAGCGTGACGTAGCGCGCCTCTCGCAACGACACGGCCCCGCGCCAGACCTCGTATCCGGCCACTTGAGGACTCACGGTGCTTCTGATAACCTCCCTGACAGGGAGATCACACACCTGCCAGGGAGGCTCCCATGTCAGACGCCACTGAAACCCACGCAGTCGCCGCGACGACGTCCGCCGCGCCCGTGGCGGCCGATGAGCGAATCGCATCGCTGGATGTGTTGAGGGGATTCGCCATTCTCGGCATCCTTCTCATGAACATCCAGAGCTTCTCAATGATAGGCGCGGTCTATCTCAACCCGACAGCGTACGGCGACCTCACGGGCATCAATCGCGTCGTGTGGTTGCTGAGCCATCTCTTCGCCGACATGAAGTTCATCAGCATCTTCTCCATGCTCTTCGGGGCGGGCATCGTTCTCTTCGCGACGCGGCTAGAGTCGCGCGGGCTCCGTCCGGGCCCCCTTCACTACCGGCGCACCTCCTGGCTGCTCCTGATCGGTCTGGCTCACGGGTTCCTGCTCTGGTACGGGGACATCCTCGCCATCTACTCGCTAATTGGTTTCATCGCCTATCTCTTCTGGAGGAGATCACCCCTGGCGCTCCTCATCACGGGCATCGTGATGATGTCCGTGGGCACGGCGCTGTACGTGCTGGCAGGATTCTCTCTGCAGTTTGCTCCTCCGGAAGCCATGGACGGGATCCGCGCGTTCTGGAGCCCGGGCGCAGAGTCGGTCGTGCACGAGTTGGCCGCGATGCGCGGGTCGTGGGTCGAGCAGATGTCCGTGCGCGTGCCCGAGATGGTCAGCACGCTCACGGTGGTCTTCTTCATGTACTACCTCTGGCGCACCGTCGGGATGATGCTCATCGGCATGGCGCTCTTCAAGTGGGGCGTGCTCTCAGCAGAACGCTCGACGCGCTTCTACGGAGTGGCCGCCATCGTCGGCTTCGTCGTGGGACTGCCCGTCATCTGGCTCGGGATCGCCCGGAGGTTTGCCGACGGATGGACGGTTCCCTGGTCGTTCTTCAATGGATCCCAGTACAACTACTGGGCCAGCGCGTTCGTCGCCCTGGCCTACGTGTCGGTCGTCATGCTGGTGGTCAAGACGGGCGTTCTCGGCAAGCTGCAGCGAGCGCTCGCGGCAGCCGGCCGCATGGCCTTCACGAACTACCTGATGCAGACGGTCATCTGCACGACCATCTTCTACGGGCACGGGCTCGGGCTCTTTGGAAGAATGGAGCGCGCCGGTCAGATACTGATCGTGTTCGCCGTCTGGGCGTTCCAGCTGTGGTTCTCGATGTTCTGGCTCAAGCGGTTCCGGTTCGGACCGTCGGAGTGGCTGTGGCGGACGCTGACCTATCTCAAACCTCAGCCCATGAGGCGATGACGCCGCGGGGGTCTTCTTGGCGTGGTACGCGGAGGAAATAGCCTACGGGCTCCTGCCCGTGGCGATCCAGAACGCGATCGTTGCGCGCCACGGCCGGCGCATCTACCGCGACCGCTTCGGTGCGGGGTACGACGAGCTCTCTCGTCTTCTGGAAGAGTCTGAGCGAGGCGACCCCGAGCTGCACCGCGCGTACCAGAACGCGCGACTCGCGGAACTCATCGCCCACGCCTACGAGACGGTGCCGTACTACCGCGAGGTGATGGACGCCCGCTCGCTTACTCCCTCCGACATCACGCGTGTGGAGGATCTTGCGAAGTTGCCGGTCCTTCGGAAGGAGGACGTGCAGGCCGCAGGAGACAGGCTCATCTCAAGAGCCGCCAATCGCAGGGCGCTCCGCCGCGGCGCCACGTCGGCGAGCACCGGCATGCCCCTCACCGTCACCTGGGACCGCGCGGTCGCGATGATGAATCACGCGAGCTACATGAGATTGAGGCGCTGGGTCGGCGCGCCCATCGGCCGCCCCTACGCGACGATGCAGGGGCGGATAGTGGCTGCCATGGGGCAGAAGCGGCCGCCGTTCTGGCGCGAGAACCCCGCGTGGAACCAGACCTTCTACTCGACGCTTCACATGAGCGAGGCCAACCTCGTCCACTACGTCGCGAACCTCAGGCGGTCGGGAGCGGAGATGCTCGAGGCTTACCCGTCGTCCGCGTTCGCCCTTGCGAGGTTCCTCGAGTCGCGAGGCGAGTATCTCCCCTTCAAGGGCCTCATCACGACGGGTGAGCCGCTCCTGTCTGTCGAGAGGGAGATCATCGAGGAGCGGTTCCAGACTCGGGCCTACGACTCGTACGGCCAGGCGGAGCGGGTCGCGTTCTCCAGTGAGTGCGAGGAGCACGCCGGGCACCACGTTTACCCGGAGTACGGGATAGCGGAAGTGGTCGGTGAGTCCGGCGAGACGTTGCCGGCCGGGCAGTCGGGACTGCTGGTAGGTACGGGCCTGCACAACTATGCGATGCCGCTGATCCGCTACGCCTGCGGTGACGTGGCCGCTCTTTCAGAGCGGTCGTGCCCCTGCGGTCGGACGCTCCCGCTTATGGAGGGCGTGCTGAGCAGGGTGGGCGACCTCATCGTCACGCCCGACGGACGGACCGTCCCTCCCATCATGGTATCGTGGGTGGTCCGGTGGATCGAGGGTGTCACGCAGTACCAGATCCGGCAGGACAGCGTCGAAGAGCTGCGCATGCTCGTCGTGACGCCCGCGCCCATCACCGACGAGGAGCGGCGCAACGTGCACCACCACTTCGAGCGGCGCCTGGGACGCGGCATGCGCGTGACCGTCGAGCGGGTGGACGACATCCCTCGCTCCGACCGCGGCAAGAAGAGGCTCGTCGTGTCCAGGGTGCCGCTTCCGTGGGGCGGCGGAAACCTGTTGAGCGGACAGGAGGAAGGCGAAGGAGGGTTCGACGACCGGGCGGACGGCGGCGCGTCAGGGGACGCGCACACGGAGTAAGAACACAGGCTGGAGGGAGTAGCAGCAATGGACTGGGCGACACTGGGAATGGGCATCGTCATCTTCTGTGCTCGCATCGTCGACGTCAGCCTCGGCACGATGAGGGTGGCCAGCATCATCCAGGGCAGGACACGCGCGGCGTTCATCCTGGGTTTCCTCGAGACGGGCATGTGGGTGTTCATCATCGCGTCCGTGCTCCAGAGGATCGCTGAGAGGCCCATCGTCGGCATCTTCTACGCGCTGGGTTTCTCCACGGGCAACGTCGTCGGCATCATGATCGAGCGGCGCCTCGCCTACGGGAATATGGTCGTGCGCGCGTTCGTGCCCAGCGACGGGGAGAAGATCGCCGCGGCCATCTACGACCAGGGCTTCGGCGTCACTCTGTTCCCGGGGAAGGGCGTCAAGGGTCCGGTGACGGAGGTGTGCGTGGTGTGCCGGCGCGGTGAGATCAAGCAGATCATCGATACCATAGAGAAAATGTGGCCCGGCGCCTTCTACGTGACGGAGCACGCGGGCACCGTCCGCGGGATCAACCGCCCCATCATGCAGCCGCTGACCGGCTGGCGCGGAGTGCACAAGAAGAAGTGAGCCCGGTGACCGCTCCGGTTGCCGCCACTGTATCCTGGAGACGCATGGCGACGAACCGCGCGAGGCGACCTCACTACGAGAGTGACCGCGTCGGTCGCATCGAGCGCGTGGACGAGCGCGATGTTCTGTTCGCGCGCGCGGATCTCTTCAGGAAGTTCCCCGACGGAAGCCCCGAGAGGGACCAGTACTACTCCGCGCACCCGGAGGCACGCGAATACGACAAACGGATCGCCGACGAGCTACGCCTGGGCAGCAGCGGAGGCGACTACGCCGCGCTGTGCACCGGGGTGTTCCACTCGCCTCGTGTCGTGGCGCGCGACGAGTTCGTGGACGGCGAGCCCGCATCGGAGAAGGTCGTGCTCGCCCCGGAGGAGGCCGCGCGGTGCGTCAAGGCCCTGGCGCGGACGCTCGGCGCCGACCTCGTGGGGACCGGTCCCCTGAGACCCGAGTGGGTCTACTCGCACGTTGGTCGTTCGTTCGGGAACGCCGAGGGATTCCCGCGGTGGGGATCTCCAATAGATCTGAGCCACCACACCGACGCCGTTTCCATGGGCTTCCGCATGGAGCCGGACTTCGTTGCGTCGGCCCCCGAGTTTCCGACCGTTCTCGCCACCGGCGTTGCCTACGCCATCGGAGCGCGTGCTGCGGTACGGCTCGCGCAATACATCAGGAGCCTCGGCTACTCCGCCCGCGCGCACCACGTCTACAGCTACGGTGTCCTCCCTGTGCCCGTGGCGGTCGACTGCGGGCTCGGCGAGCTGTCGCGTGCGGGATTCCTGCTGACGAGGAAGCTCGGGCTGGGCGTTCGCCTCGGCACCGTAACGACCGACCTGCCGCTGAGCCACGATGGGCCGACGGACATCGGTGTGCAATCGTTCTGCGAACGCTGCGAGATATGCGCGGAGCACTGTCCGTCGCGTTCGATCCCGACCGGCGGCAAGACCGAGTACAACGGCGTCATGAAATGGACGCTGGATACGGAGAGTTGCTACCGCTACTGGGCCGTCGTGTCCACCGACTGCTCCGTCTGCATGTCGACCTGCCCGTGGACGAAGCCGTCGACGTGGCTCCATCGTGCGTTGACATTCGTGGCCACGTTCAGCGGCCCGCACCAGTTGTTGATGGTGGCCGCCGAGAAGCTCTTCTACGGGCATCCGGACAAGCGCCGCCGCGGGCGGACCCACGGGCTGGCGAGCCTCCGGCCGACGCGCCTGCGTCTGCACATGCGGGTGATGGGCGTGGTGGCGGCAGTGCTCGGGGCGGGCGGTATCCTGTGGCAGTGGTTGGATTCGTCCCCGCTCGATCCGGTCGGCTGGCTGGGTTACCTCGCATGGCTCGCGTGGACCATCCTGGGAGTCGGCGCTGTCTGGACCTTCCTCGCAGAGCGGACGCCGCGTCCGGCCGTCGTTGCGCTCGTTCTGTTCGGCGCGGTGTCGGCCATTCTTGGCGTCCTCGTCTTCTGACAGGCCCCTTCGCCAAAACACCTGCGCCCAACCGCGAGTCATATCCCACGAGAACGGAAGGTCGCCGCTGCACGCTGCCGCGACCGCACGCTGTTGCCACTACAGCAGAGCAGCAGCCGCCGCACGCTTCGGAGGGCCGAACATGCCGAGCCGCAGAGACACGTGGGGTCGAATAGCCACGTTCGTTGGCGTCACCTACGCCTGGTCGTTCATCTTCATGGGTATGGCCATCAAGTCCCAGGAGATCACGCTGGTCAGCGCCTTCGGCGGGATGTGGAGCCCGTTCGTCGGGATCCTCGTCCCGCGGCTCATATTCCCCGACGGCAGGCGCAGGGGAAGTCTCGGTGGACTGGGGTGGGGCTGGGGCAAGACCCGGTGGCAGGTGACGAGCTGGTTCCTGCCCGCGCTCTACGTCGGTCTCGCCCACGGCGCGGTCTGGGCGTTCGGGTTCGCGGGTTTCACTGACGCCGGTCCGGGCTCTGTCTGAGATGCCCCAGCCGGCGGCCTATTCGATGACCGTCAGCCTTCCGTCCGGCGCCTCGGGATTCAGGACGCCCTCATTCCCCACGATCTCCGCGAGGATGGAGTAGAAGGTCGAGTAGGTGTTCTCGAGGTTCGTGGCGTAGCGCTTGAACCAGAAATACCCGTCGCCCTCGTGCTTGACAATGAAACTGTTGCTGAGAACGCTGTAGGTCCGGTTGGGATCGAGTTCCTTCCAAGAGCCGTCCGGTTCCTGTGCCGTCGCCTCGACGACGCGCTCGCCCGGAACGGACACGGACCAGCTGTCATCCGCGCCCTGCTCGAGTTTCTGCTCCGTCCGCGTGAGGTCCACGGTGTAGCGAAGGCCGGCCGCGTGGAGGAGTCCGCCTCCTCCGATGCTTGCCGCGCTTCGCTCGAGGATCTCGAGGATGTAGCGTCCCTCAAGATCCATCGAGAACGCGTAGTTGCTGAACTCATCGATCTCGTGGAGCATCACGTCCGATACCGGACCGGGCTGGTAGATCTTCTTGCCGCGGAACGCGCCGGCGTTGTTCAGCACGATATCGACGCGGAACTTGTCGCGCATGCGGTCGTTGACCAGGTTCGCGACCGGCGATTCGCCTTGCCGCAGGGTCTCCTTCGTCATGTCCCACGGCACGTCGGTCGTGCCGAGGACGATGGCCTCAGGGAACTGCTCCTGGTAGACGGCCAGCCTGGCCTCGATGCCCGCATCCGCCGGCACCGCGTCCGTGACCGGGATGAGCTCCGAGCGCACGCTCGTGAGGTCAAGCTTCCCGGCAGCGTCTGTCGTGAGGTCGAGCCGCACCACGTAGGGCCCCTTCTCGCCGCCGTTGACGACGAACGTGCCGCCCATCCTGTAGGCGGTCTTCGCGTACTCGTGCGAGTGCCCGCCGAAGATGATGTCGATGCCCGGGACGGACTTTGCTATCTCCAGGTCGCGCTCGTAGCCGACGTGCGTTAGCCCGACCACCAGCTGGGCGCCCGCGTCCCGCAGCTCGCGGACCGCGCGGTGTGCCACTTCGAGATTCGTTCCGGTCATCTCGACGCTCTTTCCGCTGGTGACGTACGGGAACCCCTCTGTCATGAGTGAAAAGAACCCGACGCTCAAGCCGTCGTAGTCCTTGATGAGCCACGGAACGCAGCGTCCCTCGAGCGGCGTGCCCTCGACGGCGAGGTCGGTGCAGACGCACTCGAACTCCGTGTGGACGAGCGCGGCGGCGAGCACTTCGGGCCCCTTGTCGAACTCGTGGTTGCCGAAGGCGTAGAGCTCGTAGCCGGCCTCGGACATCAGTCCGAAGATGGCTTCCCCCTTGAACGTGTGGAAGTAGCGGTTCATGAGATCGTCACCGGCGGACACGACCACGACAGGCCCCGGGGTCTCGTTCTTGATGTCGCGGATGATGGTCGCGATGCGCGCGATGCCGCCGGCCGAGGCCTCCTCCATCTTGCCGTCGCCGTCCGAGTCCAGCTCCATGACCGAGGGCTCAAGCATGCCCTGAAGGTCGGCGGTTCCGATGATGGTCAGCGAGTGGGTCTTCGGCGCTACGAGGGTGTGCGCGTCTGTCCTCGGCGCCTGCGAGCAGGATGAGAGAAGCAGGGGAAGAGTGACTGCCAGAACGAGCACGGCGAGGGCACGCTGGGTCTTCACGATGGTCTCCTTTCGGACGCACGGCCGGCGCGCATGGAGCGCGGGCTCACCGCACCGCTGGTTCCTTCCAGGTCCGTTTGCAGGGGCCAGTGGCGCTGACCCCGAATCAGCGGGATTCTACCACACGCGCTCATCCACTTGACAGGGCTCTCGTCGAGGCGTACATTGTTGTGTACCGCCTGCCCTTACATGGGCAGGCACGCTTTTCGCAAGTGGAAGCAGGGCTGGCCGGTCGTGGCCGGCCAGGGTGAGGGCAGGAAGGCGCCCGAGTGGCATGAGCAACCGGGAAGCACTACCTGCGCCTCACCGGCACCAGAGCAGCATTGGAGTGGGAAACATGGCACAACTGACGTTCAACAAGATAACCAGGAACCACGACCTCCTCGCGATGATCAAGCAGTCCGACGAGCAGCTCGGCATCATCGGATACACCGAGCACGGCATCCGGCACTCCAAGTGGGTGGGGAGAACGGCCCAGAATGTGCTCAGGGTCTTGGGGAAGGATAAGAAGGAAGCCGAGCTCGCCGGCATCGCGGGCTTCATGCACGACATCGGCAACCTCGTCAACCGCGAGGACCACGCACAGTCGGGCGCCATCCTCGCCTACAGGATCCTCAAGGACCTCGACATGCCGCTCGATGAGATCATGTCGGTGATGTCGGCCATCGGCAACCACCACGAGGACCACGCGGACCCGGCGACCAACGTCTCGGCGGCGCTCATCCTCGCGGACAAGGCAGACGCCCACAAATCGCGCGTCAGGAACCCCTCGACGGTCAAGTTCGACATCCACGACCGCGTCAACTACGCGGTCCAGAAGTCACAGCTCCAGGTTATGCCGGAGAAGAACATCATCCGGCTGGACCTGACGATCAACACGAAGATCTCCTCGGTGATGGAGTATTTCGAGATATTCCTCTCCAGGATGGTGGTCTCCCGCAGGGCGGCCGACTTCCTGGGCTGCCACTACGAACTCACGGTGAACGGGACCCGGCTGCTCTAGCCGGTTCCCGCGCGACCCCGGCTGATGCACAGCCGGTTCCCAGCAGGCCCCTGCAGACCGGACCACACCCGCATATGGCTTGACACGCGACGGACACGTGGATATACTTCGCGGGTTAGCCAATACACGTGGAGAGACGATCTCTCCGAAAAGGGGGAAGAAGATGAATGTAGCGAGGACAGCCGTTGCACTCCTGGCACTGGCTGCTTTCGTCCTTCTGGCCGGGTGTGGGGGCGATCCCGCATTCACCAGCGGGAAGGTCTATCTGCAGCAGAAGGACTACGCGAACGCCGTCGTACAGCTGAAGGTCGCCATCAAGAACTCCCCGGATGCCTGGGAGCCCTACATGTGGCTCGGCCGCACCTACGCCGAGACCGACGAACTCCAGCTGGCCAGCGAGCACCTGCGCGCCGCGCTCGATCTCTCCCCGGACGAGAAGGCCGCCGCCGAGTGCCGGAACGCGATCTCCTTCTACACTCAGATGTACCGCAACGAGGGCAACAGCAAGATGGAGGCGGCCCAGTACGAGATGGCGCTTATCGAGTATGAGAAGGCCCTCGTCATAGACACCGAGAACGCGAACAGCCTCGTCAATCTCGGTGCGGCCCACCAGAACCTGGGCGACCACGATGCCGCCATCGATTCGTACGAGAGGGCACAGAAGCTGGACCCCGAGAACGAGTCGATCCTCGGGTACCTGCTGGACGCCTACAGCTACAAGGCCGCGAGCCTCGCGAGCCCGGGCGTTGAGGACTACCCCGGCGCCATCGATTACTACGAGAGAATCGAGAAGGTTGCGCCTGACTTCCCGGACCTCATGTTCAACCTCGGCAACATGCACTACCTCTCCGAGCACTGGCGCAAGGCGATCGACTACTTCGAGCGTCATCTCGAGGGCGACGACGAGGACACCGACGCGCTGTCCAGGGTCTACTACTCGTACTGGAAGCTGGCGGAGCAGATCTGGGACCTTGACGAGGTCCTGGCGACGGAGTACTACGAGAAGGTGATCGAGGCCGTCCAGAAGCTCATCGAAACGGACGACACGGTCTCATACCACCGCATGCTCCAGCGGATCTACCTCAAGCTCGACCGTCCGGAGGAAGCACAGGCGGAACTCGATATGATCAGGGTGTTGCTGGAGACCGGCGACAGCCAGGACTGACGCTTCATTCCGGCGCACGAGCCGGATGGCACGGTTTCACGGGAACATCGGCCCTCCGGGGCCGATGTTCTCTTGGAGCCCGGTGGTCTCCCGCGCTGCAGGGCCCACACCATGGATATCCTCACCGACAGGGACATATCAGGAACCCCGCTCGACGGCCTCACGGTCGCCGTCATCGGTTACGGCAACCAGGGCGAGGCGCACGCGCTCAATCTGCGTGATTCGGGCGTGGACGTCGTGGTGGGCTTGAGGGCAGAGAGCCTGTCGCGCTCGAAGGCCGAGCTGGCCGGGCTCCGCGTGCTCGGCGTGTCAGAGGCGTGCGAGACGGGCGACGTCATCGCGCTCATGGTCCCCGACGACGTCATGTCCGAGGTCATCGACGAGGCCGTGAGGCCCCACGCCGGCCCTGGCGCCGCGATCCTGTTCGCGCACGGGTTCCCGCTGCGGTTCGGGGGAGTCGAGCCGCCACCTGGCGTGGACGTGGTCATGGTCGCGCCGATGGGGCCGGGCCTGAGGTTGCGCGAGCGCTACGCGGAGGGGAGCGGCCTGCCGGGCGCGTACTCGGTCGAGCGCGACGTCACCGGCAACGCGACGCGGGTGGCGCTCGAGTACGCGAAGGCGATCGGCCTGACGCGTGTCGGGCTCTTCCGGACGACGTGCGCCGAGGAGACCGAGATCGACCTCTTCAGCGAGCAGGCAGTGCTTTGCGGGGGCGTGACCCGGCTGGTGCGGGCCGGGTTCGAGACGCTGGTCGAGGCGGGATACCCGCCCGAACTCGCCTACATGGAGTGCCTCTACGAGCTGGACCTCACGGTCAACCTGATCGGCCGCTACGGGATCGACGGGATGCGGAAGCGCATCAGCCGGACGGCGCTATATGGGGACCTGACCCGGGGCGACGAGGTCATCGGGGATGAGGCGCGTGAGGGGATGAGACGGATACTATCGGACATACGCGACGGGACCTTCGCCCGGGAGCTCCTGGAGGAGCAGAAGGGCGGGGGAAAGGGCATCGTGCGCCGCATGAAGGAAGAGGCGGAACGGACCATCGAAGAGGTCGGTAAGGAACTCGCCGACGTCGCGCACGAGGAATAGCAGGTCGCGCGTCCCGGCGTCCCACGGGCCCCGCCGCCGGCCGGACCGCCCGGACTCCCGCAAGCCCCCTCGCTGAAACATCTTGACAGGCTGGACCAGCTGGATTAAGCTTTGCAGTGTCCGGGGGAACAGCGGACACTGCTTCCAGTAGCTGCCCATCCGAAGCACACCGTCCCAATCCAGAAGCACACCGAGGACTCCAAGTGTAACTTCGCTCCAGGGACAATACATGACATGCACGCGGCCGGCGGCCGGGTTCGCCTGCCGGTATCACCTCACAGCACCACCTACCTAAGGTAAGGGAGTAATGGCAGAAAAGAACGGCAAGACCGCGTCGAGAACGACCGGCACCAGGAAGACGACATCCAGGACGCCTTCCGGAAACTCCAGGACGGCGGCCTCCAGGGCCGACGAGTCGAAGACCGCGCGCGCGCGGACGACGCGTTCCGCTGCGGCCGCTTCGAGTCCGTCTCCGCAGACGACCACCGCTGCTACGAACGGCGAGAACGGCGCCACCGAATCCGAACCGAAGATGCGGACGCCGAACAAGGCCATGAGCACCAGCAGCGAGAATCTGGACATCGCCGAGCTCAAGACCAAGACCATCAAGGACCTTGTCGCCTACGGTGAGTCGCTCAAGATCGAGGGAGTGAGCGGGCTCCGGAAGCAGGAGCTCATCTTCAGGATCCTCGAGGGGCAGACCCAGCGGAACGGCCTCATCTTCAGCGAGGGCGTCCTCGAGATCCTGCCGGACGGCTACGGGTTCCTCAGGTCACCGGCCTACAACTATCTGCCGGGGCCG
>JBDRFG010000097.1:0-3945 GCA_043819135.1 Candidatus Eiseniibacteriota bacterium
GCATTCTCGAGTGGTTGGCCCGCACGGGGCGTCCACCGGCTGACTCTAGATAGTCGCCGTGGCGGAGTGAAGAGCCCCCGGGCTCCCAATAGCGAAGCCCCCGGGATCTCTCCCGGGGGCTCCATGTTTGGTAGCGGGGGCGGGATTCGAACCTGCGACCTCCTGATTGACGCCCCGCTGCATCCAGCCTTCAGACGGGGAGCAAGTCATACGATTTCGCTCTTGACTGGTATGACCAGTCAAGCGTATGTTGTGACCATACGATATGAGCATACTGCCTGACATACTATCCTCGCGCGGGCGAGCCGAGATCTTCCGACTCCTGTTCGGAGTATCCTCACAGGAACTCCATCTGCGGGAGCTTGAGCGAAGGTCCGGCCTCGCGCTCGGGACCATTCAGCAGGAGATCAGGAAGCTCGAGGGTATGGAGCTTATTGTGGCGCGCAAGGACGGCAACCGCGTCTACTACGGCGCGAACACAGCACACCCGCTCTACGAGGACATCCGCAGCCTCGTCTTGAAGACCTCGGGCCTGATCGAAGTGCTCCGCGAAGCTCTGTCGAGAGAGGGTGTTGCCTCCGCATTCGTGTTCGGCTCATTTGCGCGGGGTGAAGAGGGGGCCGAGGGAGACATCGACATCATGATCGTCGGGGACGTCGGACTCAAGGCCGTCTCCGGCTGGCTGAGCGGCGTGTCCGAGAAGCTCGGCCGAGAGGTCAATCCTCACGTGCTGGAGGCGGACGAGTTCAGGCGGCGACGTCAATCCGGAGACGACTTCCTCAGTCGGGTCCTGGAATCGCCGAAGCTCTTCGTGGTGGGGGATGAGGATGAGCTTGCGCGGCTGGGCTGAGAGCGGGTGGCTTCGCCCTCACAAGACCAGCAGGAAGGAGATCGCCAGTCTGTTAGGGATCGTGGAGCGCGATCTTGGCGATGCGCGCCGCGACATCTCCGCCGACTGGCGCTTCGGGATCGCCTACAACGCCGCGCTCAGGCTCTGCACCATTCTTCTCTCTGCGGAGGGCTATCGTCCTGAGCGCAATCTCCAGCACTACCGCACGATCCAGGCGCTTGGTCTCATCCTCGGGCCGGAGCAGCGCGCTGACGTGGAGTACCTGGAGGTCTGCCGCAAGAAGCGGAACATCATCGAGTACGATGCGGCGGGCACGGTGACCGAGCGGGACGCCACAGAGCTGGCGGAATTCGCGGTGGGACTGAGGGGCCGTGTGCTTGACTGGCTCAAAGAGCATCACGCCGAGCTGCTGGGATCCTGAACGAGGACATTTGGGACACCCGGCTGACCACCGAAGACACAGAAAGCCCGGGCCGTCTGGCCCGGGCCTTCTTGATTTGGTAGCGGGGACCCGCTACATGGCTATTCACGACGCGATGGGGGAGCGGCTGGCGAGGCGCGCGATTCTCTTGAGGGACGGTCGCAGGAGCTGCTGCATGCACGGCGTCACTGGCGGCACGCGCGGCCCCGCAGGGAGCTTGACTCCCAGGCGGTGGGGCGCTGCGATCATCGGGGCCCCGTTGGAGGTGCCCCCAGATGACCTGATATAGACACTGCACGATGACGGAGAAGATGTATAGTGAAGGTGTGAGGTCGTGCAGCTGATAAGCCAAGAAGGAGGCAGGCATGGTCGACTAGCCGGAGCGAATCCCGGACGCTCCCCCCAAAAACACCGCTCGATCAACATCGACAAGGGGGTTAGCAG
Source organism: Candidatus Eiseniibacteriota bacterium (assembly GCA_043819135.1). GTDB lineage: Bacteria > Joyebacterota > Joyebacteria > Joyebacterales > Joyebacteraceae > JALGZG01. Next base: position 1,716 of record JBDRFG010000097.1, read on the forward strand.
CCATGTCAGCCAACGCCATGACCGCTGAACGGCGGTTCGAAGCAGGACACCTTGGCCGCCTGCGCTGGGGCTTCCTGGCCGCCGTCGGCATCCACTTAATGCTCTTCCTCATTCTTCCCCATCCTCACTTCCAGCCCTACCGGTTGGCTGAGAAGGCCGTGACGCAACTGGTGGACGCACCACTGGCGTTCGTCATCCCTCCGCCGCCCAAGGAGATCCCCAAGCGGGATGTCGTCACTGCCATGGTGCCGAGCGACGAGCCAGGAGCGGAAGAGACCATACCCTCATCTTCACCTTGAGGTGTAGTAGTATGAGGTACGGCCATGAACCGGCCCTCCGAACGGGTCGCGTCTGCCACGGGCTTCGGCCCTCATGTCTCAGTCAACCTGATGAGTGCGGTGGTTGTCGTGCAGGTACTCCAAGCGGTGCGGACTTTCGTCCTTGGGCTCGTCTGGCATCGCTCCGACGACATGAAAGCGCGGTACCAATGGGGCAACTCCTCTTACCGTCGCCCGCCCTGGGCCGTCTCTGGCCGGTGTCAAGCTTCGCAGGAGGGTGCATGTGTCATCTGAGGTATCTGGTCGTGAGTGGCTCCCCAGGCGCAATGGGGGAGGCGCAGGGCGAGACATACCGGAACGAGATCCAGGATTTCGTGGCACGGAGGGTCGCTCACGCTGGCGAGTTCGTGCGCAAGTACGATCCGGGCAGGTCTCTCGATCGCAGCGAGGTCCTTGCAGCCGCAGAGGATCTTCTCGACTCACACAGGAACTACGACCGGGCGTTGTGGGATGAGTTCCGCGGCATCGCGCGAGGAGCGCATGTGTCCGAGGCAGAGCTCCTGGTGGCGAACGGGCTGACGGACATCCGCGATCTTGTGCTCTTCAGAGGTCTTGACCCTCGCGGGAATGCGAAGGGTACGACCGACGAGCGCAACCGCCGCGATTCCGGCGAGTGCACCTCCTTCGGGGCCTCCGCCGAAGCATGTGGCGGTCACCCTATCATCGGTCAGACGTGGGACATGCATCCTGACGCCAGAGACTTCCTTCTCGTCGTTCGGCGCGAGCCCGCAGACGCACCGGCCACGCTGTCTCTGACCACGGTCGGGTGCATGGCTCTCACAGGGGTCAACTCCGAGGGCGTGGGCGTCTGCACCAGCAACCTGGTTCCCACCGACGCCCGGGACGGCATCTGCTACCTCTTCACGATCTCACGGGCCCTTACGGCCTCAAGCGCACACGCGGCAGCGGACATCATCGAAAGCACGCAGCGCCTCTCGGGACACGCCTTCATGGTGGCGGACGGCGCGGCCGTCCTCGATGTTGAGACGACGGCCCGCAAGGCAAGGCGCACCGAGCACGACAGCGGGGTGCGCGTACACTCCAATCACTACCTTGCCCCCGAACTCGGCGTTCTGGCCTTTGAGGGGGTCGACACGTCCTCATCACTGTGGAGAAGAAGCCATCTCGATGAGGCGTTCAGGCGCTCCGGGCGACCGGTGGACGAGAGTCTGTGCTGGGAGCTTCTGTCCGACGCCACCAGAGGAGACGGCGCAGTCTGCAACGAGGATTACGACGGACAGTACGGAGAGGTGGCGACGGCGGCGACCGTGGTCATCCGGCCGGAAGAAGGTGCGATCACCGCGTGTGCGGGCGGCGCCAGGCTGGGGGAGCAGCGTCGCTTCACTCTCAGTCGAACATGACCGTGCCCGACGCGCCTGCCGCGCCGGACGACGGTCGGCCCGACCGCGTGTCACGCGGGGACACACACGCGGGGACCATTCCTTGACGTCGCTGTCGTGGCACGGTAGTCTGGGAGTCTGACGTCTTGACGTTTGTGCCAGCAATGCTGTTCCACTTGCGGTTTTCCGGGTTCATGCGTGTCTACCCTCGGGAGCCGCGCCTGGTGAGGGGGAGGAATGCCTGATGAAGAAGGCGTGATATTCACGCGACGAGCATCCGGCCTCGTTAGAGAGCTATCTTGGTTCGACGTTTTCGTCTTCGTAGTTGCGGGTCCTGCCGCCTCCGGTGTCATCTTCTACTCCGTTTCCACGGCTGCGGACTTCCCCGGTGCCAGCCTGCCGCTTGCGTTCCTTGTGGGTCTGCTCATCTTCTTCCCGATCACCCTGCTTGTGGCCCTTTCGTCCGCGACGATGCCGCGCTCCGGTGGCCTGTACATCGCCGTCAGCCGCGTGCTGGGGCCGACCATCGGATACCTGAGCGCCTGGCTGCTG
>JBDRFG010000098.1:0-9084 GCA_043819135.1 Candidatus Eiseniibacteriota bacterium
AGCCAACCCGCGGATATCAGCCTGAGTCACCGTCGAAGAAGCCCCTTCCTCCGAAACAGAGGGGCCCCGTGCAGTCGCACGGGGCCCCAAAGATCCGGCTTGACACCGGCTGTTCCATATCAGCGGTACAGCGCCTTCACCACTCCCCAGGTCGATGACTCGACCGGGGACGCGCCGGGGCAGACGAAGGTGCCAAGTGGGAACGGAACGGCGGCCGTCGCGTTCGTGGTCTCGCCGTCGAGCGCGTTGATGCCGCTGAAGTACCAGTTCTCCAGGACGAACGTCGTGCCGTCCGGGCCGGTCTCGTCGACTCGGTAGGTCCAACCGTCCAGATGATCCCAGGGCTGGCCGGTGCCGTCGACGTTGATGTCGCCGAACACGTCCACGACGCTGCCGTTCATGAACAGCTCGATGGCGTCGTCGCCGTTGATGTTCGGGGCGGTGCCGTCGGTGTAGTCGGGGGCGAAGCCGAAGAACGCGGTGAACGCGTCCGTTTCGTACGATACGTAGATGAACTGGCCCCCGACCGCGGAGTCGGCCGGGAAGGTGAACTCCTCGCCGTTCGTGCCCCCGCCGTTGTTGGCGGACCCGAGCCCGTAGATCGAGAGGTCGGCGATGTCGGCGCAGGCGCGCACTTCGATGGCCTTCGGGATCCCGCCCGTGAGCGGACCGTCGACCACGCCGGTGATGATGAGGTCAGAGGCGCTGGCACCAGCGGCGACCAGCGAGAGCGCCATAGCGATCATGATCAACTGTCTCAAAGGATCCTCCTTTTGAGAGACGGTGCAGAACCCACGAACATGACATATTATACCATACGTGTGATAGAGCTCGCAACAACAAAAGCAGTGCGAAACCCGCGCAGAAGATCACATGGGGAGCCATCGAAGCGGGGCCTGACGCAATGTCAGGCCCCGCCTGCAATTATGTGGCTGGCCGCACGAACACACTCTGGTGTCTGGGAGCGTCCACCGGCACGGGAGGCGGTGATGCCGAGGCCTTCAGTAGCGGCATCCTACCTCTAGAAGTGGCACTAATACCGGGGGCAGGTCAAGCGGGCCCTAGTCCCCGATTCCTGGACCACCTGGCCACACATCTATGCTAGCCTGCCGGGTCCAACCCGAGGCTCGATCAGAGCCGGGAGACCCGTCGATGAAGAAGAGCAGATTCACGGAGGAGCAGATCGCTTTCGCCCTCCGTCAGGCCGAGGCCGGCACGCCTGTCGCTGAGGTCTGCCGGAAGCTCCAGATCTCCGAGACGACATTCTATCGTTGGAAGAAGCGGTACGGGAGTCTGGGGACGCCGGAGATCCGGGAGCTTCATCAGCTGCGCGACGAGAACCGGAAGCTCAAGCAGCTGGTGGCGGACGTGTCGCTGGACAAGCACATCCTGCAGGAGTCTCTAAAGAAAGGATTCTGAAGCCGAAGGAGCGGCGGCTCTGGAGCGCGTGGTGTCAGAGCGCCTATCAGGTGTCCGCGCGGCGTACCTGCCGGGTGAGTGGGTTCGCGAGATCATCGATGCTGTACACGTCGCACCGCGCACCTCAGGATGTTCTCAAGCGACGTCTGAGGGAGCTGGCCGCGGTCCGGACCAGCTACGGGTACCGCCGCCTGCACGTGCTGCTGCGGCGCGAGGGATGGCCGGTCAACGCGAAGCGGATCTACCGGCTGTATGTTGAGGAAGGACTGGGACTTCGAAGAAAGAAGTCGAGGCGGCGGAGAGCCGCGGTCGCCCGCGCGACTCGGAAGAAGGCAGCACGGCCGAACCAGCGGTGGGCGATGGACTTCATGCATGACGAGCTCATGGACGGGCGGAGGATGCGCGTGCTGACGATCATCGATGTGTTCACCCGGGAGTGCCTGGCGCTTGAGGCCCGGAAGAAGTTCCGGGGGACGGATGTAGCGATGGTCCTCGGCAAGCTGGTCGAACAACATGGCACGCCGGAGACGATCCAGTGCGACCAGGGGACCGAGTTCACGTCGATGGCCATGGACCACTGGGCGCACTGGAACAAGGTCGGGCTGGACTTCAGTCGACCGGGAACACCGGGCGACAATGCGCGCAACGAGGCCTTCAACGGCACGGTCAGACGTGAGTGCTTATCGCAACACTACTTCCTGGACATCACCGAGGCTACGGTCGTGCTGAACTCATGGAGGAACGAGTACAACAACGACCGGCCGCACGGCAGCTTAGGTCATATTCCTCCGGCCTGGTACAAGGCCGGCTGGAGCACCAAGGACGACCCGGCACGGGCTGCAAAATGTCGCTAGGTCTGGACCAAGGTTGGGGGCAAGAGCCCCCAGCGGCATCCTATCTCTAGAAGTGGTACAACTACTGGGGGCAGGTCAAGCGCCCCTCGTTCTAGGTTGCTAGGAATCACGGCCTAAACCGAAGAAAGGAGGGGTAGCCATGAGAGGGCTATCTTTGGCAGTGTTGATTCTGGCCCTGGTGCTGGTGGCGATATCGACCAGCGCTCAGCTAGCCATCGTAGGACACCCCAATCCTTCGAAAGACCTTCCACTGGTCGATGAGAGCAAGCCGGTCTTCACCGACGATCAGGGTCATCTCTACCATGAGCAGCCCTACGAGATCTGGAAAGAAGTAATCATCATCAAGAAGGGCAAGAAGAACATCAACGTGCGTAGTGGGCCGGCAACCAGTTTCAAGCCTCCGCTGGGTGACGTCAGTGAATTCGAAATCTACGACTACCTGGGCCTGGAGGATGGCTGGTACAAGTTCAACTACCGCGGACAGGTGGCCTATATTGCCGAGCGCTTCGCCCGTTACAAGGAAAAGGGACGGCAGGTCCAGGCTTCGGAGCCGAGGCGAATCTACGTCCGCCGACAAACCTTTTTCGAGAAGGGAGTCGGGGTCGGTCCGTATCCTGAATTCCCACTCTGGGGGGCCTATCTAGCTGGACCAGTCGTTGTCCTGCTGATCATTATCGGCTCTATCCGTGGCGCGCGCAAAAGGCGTCGTGAAAGAGAATCGCGGGCTCGTCGCCGCAGAGAGTCCAGCCCAGGAAACAGACAGGTAGAGTGATCAGTCCTTCTTCAGGGCGCCCGTCTCGTCGCAAGTAGCGACGGACGAGGTGCCCGTTCGTTTCTTCGGCAACTTAGTAGTTAATGACGGCAACGCTATTGACTTCGCCGCCTCAAGTCTTGACCTTACCGGTTCGACCACAACCGGTTCAGCCTCGGCCAGCTTAACGGATGTAGACTCACTAGCCATGCTGGCTGAAGCAGAGACAGTCACCGCCAACTGGATCAATACGGCTAATCCCTGGTCAGCCGACCTCGGGCACGAGGTATGTCCTGGTCCGCGTCACGCCCGCGCGTCGCTTGCCGGTCTTCGTGCGGTCAAACCGAAGCCGTCCCATGCGAAGCTCAGGGGGAACAGCCTCGGTGAACCTGGGGCGCGCGGGTCCGCCGACCACGGGCTCGGCGAAGCTCTTGGCGGCTGAGGTGAACGGCTTCCGTTCGGCGCCGCGCTCGAAGGCGGAGAGGAGCAGGCGTGGCTTCTAGCCTACTGAGATTTCGGCGAACGCGCGGCCCTGCCGCACGCTGGCGAACGGCTTGATGATCGCGGCCTCGCGTCGGATGAACTCCGTCTTGCGGTCCGTGAACTCCTCCTCGACGCGCCGGCGTTCGGCGGCCTGGATGCGCTTCGCCGTGTTGTTGATGGCGTTCACGGCGGCGTAGGCGAGCCGGCGTTGGCCGTTCCGCAGACGGAGGATGAGCTGTGCGGAGTCGATCTGCAGGTCGATCCTCATCGCTGGTGGTGCCCCCGGGTGTGGTTCTCTGGTCCGGCTGCGTGCTGCGGCCGGCGGATCTCACGGCCGTGCTCGTAGATCGCCTCAAGCGTGAGCCGCCCACCCGACAGCTCAACGAGCGCCATCGCCCGGGCGGGACGCGGCGGGTGGCCCTGCAGCCACTCGTAGACGGCCTGGTTGGTCACGCGCACGTCAGGATCGTGAGCGAGCGCCTTCACAATGCGCGGAACGCCGAAGTCGCTCACCCATCGGCCGAACTCGGTCTCCCAACGCGAGGGGACGCGCCTGTAGCGCCCCTTTGCCAGAGCCTCATGTTGGAACATCCGTCTGCCCCCGAAGGATCGCGTGGTAGTGCCCCCGGCCCGGTTCGGGTCGAGGACGCACGGCCTCCGAAGGAGAAAGGGGGATTGAGGGCATCGGATGGGGACAAGAGCAGATGAGTGGGCACCAATATCCGTGGTGCATCCTGGCGCAAGCTGTTATGCTCAAATCAAATGACAACCAGAGCGAGGTGAGGGATGGTGGACCCAATCCACACTTTCGTGAGCAATCCCAGCCCCGGCATCGAGGTCAACACGTGTGAAGGCCGCAGGTCGAAGCCGCCCGATCCCTCCGTCGGCCGCCACTGGATCGAGTGCGGTTCTCTCCTCGGGCAACGGTGGCAAGGCGGCCCCTGAAAACATCTTCCCCCGCCGCGGCTGATACGCGGTTCGTTGGGTGGACTGCACGCAAGATAGGAGGTGGCATTTGCCGAATGCGGAAGAGAAGCGACTGCCCAGGTGGCCGTTGTGGCTAGCTCTGTCACTGGTTCTGGTGGTTGATGTCTTCCTTGTCGTGATGCTCTCTGTAGAGGGATACGCAGGGAACGTCCCGATGCTCGTGAACTCGGTCGGGCTCGTCGTCTCTTGTGTGCTGATTTGGCGCGGGATTTCCTGGAGTCGCTGGCTTCTCATCGTGCTCCTGGTGTGGCGCGTCGCGCACATTGGAGTTGCGATTGCGTCGTTCGCTCCCGGTGATCACCGCCTCGGCGGTTCATTGATGCTGGTGACGCTCTATGTACTGGTCGGGTTGCTGGTCGCATCACCGCTGGGGCGCCTGAGCATGCGTGCAGCCACCTAACTAGCGTTTGCAGTCGCTGGGCTTGCCTGTCACGCCAGCTACATGCGCACCTGCCGCGCCAGGCTGGCGCCCGGGGCTGATACACGATTCGCCAGACCGCCGAGTCCATGAGACGGAGTACGTCATGAGACTCACATCGCTGTTCATAGCTGCTATCAACTTGGCGGTCTTGCTCTGGCCTTGCGCGGATGGTCGGGCGTCGGAGTACTTCGTGATTCGCGTGATCGACGAAGACACGGGCCACGGCGTGCCGCTCGTCGAGCTGAAGCTCCCGAACGAGGTGAAGTACTGGACCGACAGTGCTGGCGTCGCCGCACTCGATGAGCCGTCGTTCGTCGGGCGCGAAGTGTTCATGGCTGTTCGCAGCCATGGCTATGAGTATCCGGAGGAGACGCTCTTCGGGCGCGGCGCCCTCGTGAGGATCGAGCCCGGCCGAATACTGGAGCTGCGCGTCCGCCGCACGATGATCGCTGAACGGCTCTATCGTCTCACCGGGGAAGGCATCTATCGGGACAGCGTCATGGCCGGTCTTCCCGTGCCGATGGGAGAGCCGTTGATGAACGCCCTGGTGCTCGGCCAGGACACGGTTTCCTCCGCGGTCTACCGGGGCAGGATCTTCTGGATCTGGGGCGACACTATTGGACCCTCCTACTGGAACTTCAGCGTCTCAGCGGCTACCAGTGATCTTAGCGACGACCCCGCGGTAGCGGTGAACTACCGCTATTTCACCGATTCAGACGGCCGCTCAAGCCAGATGCTCCCGCTTCAGGGCAAGGGTCTCGTGTGGATCGAAGGTCTCATCCCGATGACGGACCCGGACGGAGAGGAACGGCTCATCGCCACCTACACGCGGCAGGATGGGCTCCGGTTTCCCGATGAGTGTGGCATCGCGTTGTTCGATGACTCGATAGAGATGTTCCGGCCGTGGGTGCAAGTGCCCTGCCGCAGCAGCGCCGTCTCCTCGCACCCCTTCCTGCATGACGGCTATTGGTATCTCTATCCGTGGTTGCGGGTGCCGAACGACTGGGACGCGATTCAAGAGTCAGACAAATGGGAAACGCGCGACGTGCAGCTGCCATCGAACGCCGGTCGGCCGTCCTGTGTGGTATGGAACGAGTACCGACAACGCTGGGTTCTCCTGCTGGAGGATACGGGCGATGTCTACTACGCCGAGGCAACACAGCCAGAAGGCCCGTACGGCACGGCCGTGCAGATCATCCACCACGACCAGTACAACTTCTACAACGTAGCCACGCACACGTTCTTCAACGCGGAGGGTGGCCGTGTGATCTACGTGGAGGGGACCTACACGGATTCCTTCAGCGGTGCGACGGAGAAGACCCCGCGCTACAACTACAACCAAGTGATGTACCGTTTGCGGCTCGACGACCTGCGGCTGCAGTTGGCGCAGTGGTAGGAGGCGGCTGAGACGCGACTCGTTAGACGGCTGATCGATACAGGTGCTGAACATTGGACTCGATGCACACAGAGGCTCAACCGGCGTCTCCTTCGATCGCGGTTTGTCACCGGGAGGGTTTGCTTCGCGTACCCGATGGCGTTCAGTTGTATGAGCAGTCCTGGGCGCCAGAGTCGCCGAGAGCCGTCGTGCTGCTCGTGCACGGGTTCGCCGAGCACAGCGCTCGACACGCGTCTGCGGCCCTTCACCTTGCGCGCAGAGGATACGCTGTGCAGTCATTCGACCTGCGGGGGCACGGTCGTTCCCAGGGGAAGCGGTGCTTCGTAAGGGCGTTCGATGAGTATCTGGACGACGCGGGAGCGCTTCTTCTCAGGGCCGAGCGAAGGTGGCCAGGCCAGCCGGTGTTCCTGCTCGCCCATAGCCTGGGTGGGTTGATAGCGTCGCTCTTCGTGATTCATGAGCGGTCCGAGGTGTCGGGTCTGATCCTGAGCGCTCCAGTGGTGAGGCTGGGGCGGGACTACTCCCCATTCAAGATAGGAGCGTCCCTTGCGCTCGGCCGCGCTTTCCCGCATCTTCCGATGGTCCGATTCAAGAGTTCCTCTGTCTCGCGTGACCCTCTCGTGGTCAGGGCCTACGAGGACGACGCACTCGTCTATCATGGTCGCACACCTGCGCGGACGGCATCCGAGATCGTTCTGGCAGTTCAGCGACTGCAGGCGAGCGCGGAGCGTATCTCCGTTCCCCTTCTCGTGATGCATGGGAGCCAGGATCAAGTGGCGGATGTTGATGGGAGCAGAGAGCTCTGTGAGCGAGCCAGGTCACTTGACAAGAGCCTCCGAGTCTGCGATGGCCTCTGGCACGAGATCATGCACGAGCCTGAGAGGGAAGTCGTCCTGCAAGAGATGTCGGACTGGTTGGACGATCGGACGAGTCGGTCTGTCGGAGGGACACGATTGCGGCTCCGTACGGAGGTATCCGAGGAGAGCGACGACGCGGTCGAGCAGAACTGATTCTCCCCAGGACATGAGAAGTGTGGCCTCAGCGCTTGGGGCCGCCCTTCTCACCGTCGCCCGCCTTGGGCCGTCTCTGGCCGGGGTCACGCTTCGCAGGAGGACGCATGTGTCATCTGAGCTATCTGGTCGTAAGTGGCTCACCAAGCGCAATGGGGGAGGCGCAGGGCGAGACATACCGGGACGAGATTCAGGACTTCGTGACACGGAGGATCGCTCACACTGCTGAATTCGTCCGCAGGTACGATCCGGGCAGGTCTCTGGGTCGCGAGGAGATCCTGGCTACCGCAGAGGATCTTCTCGACTCACACAGGAACTACGACCGGGAGTTGTGGGATGAGTTCCGCGGCATCGCGCGAGGAGCGCATGTGTCCGAGGCAGAGCTCCTGGCGGTGAACGGACTGACGGACATCCGTGATCTGGTGCTCTTCCGAGGTCTTGACCCTCGCGGGGATGCGAAGGGTACGACCGGCGAGCGCAACCGCCGCGATTCCGGCGAGTGCACCTCCTTCGGGGCCTCCGCCGAAGCATGTGGCGGTCACCCTATCATCGGTCAGACGTGGGACATGCATCCTGACGCCAGAGACTTGCTTCTCGTCGTTCGGCGCGAGCCCGCAGACGCACCGGCCACGCTGTCTCTGACCACGGTCGGGTGCATGGCTCTCACAGGAGTCAACTCCGAGGGCGTGGGCGTCTGCACCAGCAACCTGGTTCCCACCGACGCCCGGGACGGCATCTGCTACCTCTTCACGATCTCACGGGCCCTTACGGCCTCAAGCGCACATGCGGCAGCGGGCATCATCGAGAGCACCGAGCGTCTGTCGGGACACGACTTCATGGTGGCGGACGGCACGACGGTCCTCGATGTTGAGACGACGGCGCGGAAAGCAAGGCGCACCGAGCACGACAGTGGCGTGCGAGTGCACTCGAATCACTACCTTGATTCCGAACTCAGCACTATGGCCTTCGGAGGGGTCGATACGTCGTCGTCACTGTGGAGAAGAAGCCACCTCGATGAGGCGTTCAGACGCTGCAGGCGACCAGTGGATGTGGGTCTATGCTGGGAGCTTCTCTCCGACGCCACCAGAGGAGACGGCGCAGTCTGCAACGAGGACTACGATGGACAGTACGGCGAGGTGGCGACCGCGGCGACCGTGGTCATCCGGCCGGACGGAGGTGAGATCATGGCGTGTGCGGGTGGCGCGCGGTTGGGGGAGCGGCGTCGCTTCACTCTCAGTTGAACGTGACCGTGCAGCGCGCGCTGGTCTCGTCGGATGACGGTCTGTCCGACCGAGTGTAACGTGAGGACAGTTCCTTGACGCTGCTGTCGTGGTACGATAGGGTGGCGGTCTGATGTCCTGACGTTTATGCTAACAATACCGTCCCGTCTGCAGTTTTCCGCGTTGGCCGTGTCTACTCTCGGGATCCGCGCTTGGTGAGGGGGAGGAATGCCTGATGAACAAGGCGTGATATTCACGCGACGAGCATCCGGTCTCGTTAGAGAGCTGTCTTGGTTCGATGTCTTCATCTTCGTAGTTGCGGGTCCTGCTGCCTCCGGTGTCATCTTCTACTCCGTTTCCACTGCTGCGGACTTCCCCGGTGCCAGCCTGCCGCTTGCGTTTCTTGTGGGTCTGCTCATCTTCTTCCCGATCACCCTGCTTGTGGCCCTTTCGTCCGCGACGATGCCGCGCTCCGGTGGCCTGTACATCGCCGTCAGCCGCGTGCTGGGGCCGACCATCGGATACCTGAGCGCCTGGCTGCTG
>JBDRFG010000099.1:0-32057 GCA_043819135.1 Candidatus Eiseniibacteriota bacterium
CAGCAGGAGGTCCGCAGGCGCACCACACCAATGAGGAGCTTCGCCAACGACAGAAGCTGCCAGAGGATAGTCTATGCAATAGTCGCAGGGGTCGAACCGGATGTGCCCAGGTGAATCTACACACAACTATGGACACTACCCCGACCGCGAGTGCAGACCGTCGCGCAGGTGTTTGAATCGGGCCAGATCAGGTCCTGTCGAGTGAGCCTCAGGTTGACGCTTTGCCTGGTGAGTGACGTACGCTAGTCTCGGTCTGACAGGGCGCTCTTCGGACAGGCAAAAGGTCCGCAGCAGGTTCTTCAGGAAGGGGGAGTCGATGCCTCATCGTGACAGGTGGGCGAGCAGGCCGGCGTTCATCATGGCTGCCATAGGCAGCGCCATCGGACTGGGTAACCTCTGGCGCTTTCCCATGGTGGCCTACGAGAACGGCGGGGGCGCGTTTCTCATTCCCTACATCGTTGCGCTCATCACCGCCGGAATCCCGCTCATGATTCTCGAGTATGCGTTGGGACAGCACTTCCAGGGGTCGTCACCCTTCGCGCTCGGGAAGGTGAAGAAGCCGTTCGCCATGATCGGCTGGTGGGCATTGGGCGTCGGCGCCACCATCTCGTTCTACTACGCGGTCATCATGGGGTGGGCGTGGGACTACCTCGTTTTCTCGTTCACCCAGCCCTGGGCGGGCGGCTCCGAGAACGCGGCGGAGTTCTTCGCCCACGTCCTCAGAAGGACCTCCGGACCCGGTGAGATAGGCGTCATCTCGTGGCCGGTCCTGCTCGGTCTCGTGGTCACGTGGGGATGTATCTACTGGATCATCAAGAAGGGAGTGCTTCGTGTCGGCAAGGTCGTGATGTTCACCGTGCCTCTCCCAGCGCTCCTTGTCCTGATCATCCTCATCAGGGGGCTGACACTCCCTGGCGCGGCGGAGGGACTCAGGTACTATCTTACTCCCCACTTCTCGGCTCTTCTCAGTGGAAAGACATGGCTGCAGGCGTACGCTCAGGTCTTCTTCTCGCTCAGTCTCGGCTTCGGGATACTGACGGCATACGCGAGCTACATGCCAAAGCGCTCGGATGTAAGCAATAACGCCTTCATCACCAGCTTCGCCAACGCGGGTTTCTCTTACTTCGCAGGTTTCTCCGTGTTCAGCGTCCTGGGCTATCTCGCGCAGGCGCAGGGCGTGCCTGTTGCTGAGGTGGTGGAGGGCGGACCCGGTCTCGCGTTTGTGGTCTATCCGACGGCCATCAGCCTCATGCCCGGGGCGCCGTTCATCGCCGCCGCCTTCTTCCTGACGCTTCTGACCCTGGGGATCGACTCGGCTTTCTCCATCGTGGAGGGCGTGGTAGCCGGATTGAGAGACAAGTGGAGCGTATCGCAGAGCGCCGCGGCGGGCGGCTTCTGCCTCTTCGGTTTGCTGGTCGGGCTGCTCTTCACGACCGGTGCCGGCCTCTACTGGCTGGACATCGTCGACCACTGGATGAACAACTACGGACTCGTCGTCGTCGGCCTCCTCGAGTGCGTCGCAATCGGCTGGTTCTACGGTACGAAGAAGCTAAGGGACTACATAAACGAGGTGTCCGACTTCCGTATCGGCTGGTGGTGGGACCTCTTCATCAAGTGGATCACGCCCCTCGCGCTGGGGTGGGCACTCGTCGCCAACGTGATCGAGGAGTTCAAGACACCGTATGAGGGCTACCCGACGTGGGCGCTTATCGCGGGTGGCTGGTCCGTCGTCGCACTCATCATCATCGTCGCCGCGATACTGACCGCCGTTCCAGGGACGAGGCGGGAAAGGGAGGAGATGTGATGTCGCTTTCAGCGTGGATCACGAGCATAGCGGTGGGCATCGTTCTCTTCGGTGGCCTCGCGTGGTGCGTCACCATAGCGGTTCGGAAGGAGAGAGAGAAACATGACCGGGCGGAGCACGGTTCCTCCGAGCCGCAGTAGGCACGCGGCGACACGAACCCGAGGACGGCGAGCGCACATCCTGCTTCTCGCGATCGCGTTCGGGCTTGCGTTCTCCCTTCTACCCGGTTCGGCCACCGCCCAGACGTGGCCCGGATGGGCCAAGCGGGAGCCAGTGCCCGAGCCCGACTACCCGGATGTCACCTTCACGGTTGACCGGCTGGTCGATCGCCTCGGTGCGAGAAACGTGGTCGTCATCGACTGCCGTCCCACATCGTCATATGGAGCCGGGCACCTGTCGGGCGCCATCTCGTTCCCGTCGGAATCAGCGCCCCGCGTCGAATCGCTCCCCGAGTTGGAACGTCTCCCCGGTGTCCTGGGTGAATTGGGGCTGTCTGGCGGGGAGTGGCTGGTGTGTTGCGGGGAGGTGTCCTACTCGAGAGATGCCGCGAGGGTCTTCTGGCTTCTGGAGGTCGCGGGGGCGAGCCGCGTGGCCATACTCGACGGTGGGATCGCCAGCTGGCGCGCGGCCGGGCACGAGCTCGTGACGGAGGAGACTCAGCGGCCGCCCGTTGAGTGGACGCGGGAGCTCGCCCCCGAGCTCCTCGCTACGCGCGAGTACGTCAGGCGGTCGTTCGGGGAACCAGGCGTGGAGCTCATCGACGCGCGGGGCCTGGAGGCATGGCGCGGGACCGCCGAGCGCGAGTATTGGGGGACGCTGGTGCGAGTCGGGCACATTCCGCACGCGCTGCCGTTTGACTTCACCACGTTCTTTGCTCCGGACGGGAGCTTCCTGGAGCCATCCGAGACGTGGTCGACCTTCGCGGAACTCGGCCCTCGACCGGCCAATCCCGTGGACCTCTCGGACGAGTTCACGGTCCACGGGTGGGGCGTGGGAGGCGACGCTGATTCCGGTCAGTGGGGAGAGGATGTGTGGGGAGATGGCCCGCTCGGCTACTTCCTTCTGCGTCGCGCGGGCATCGCTAAGGTGCGTCTCTACCCGGGAGCGTGGCGCGACTGGTCGGGGGATCCCTATCTCCCCATCGTCAGGGTAGTGACCGCGGAGGAGCTCATGCACCGGCTCGGCAAGTTGCGTCGGTGGCTCCGGCCGAACGCTCCGCCCGAGGATTTTGCCTTCTTCGACGTGCGCCATCCTGCGGACCACGCGAGAGGCCACGTCGGTGGTTCAGTCACTCTGAGGTCCGACTACTTCGCCGACTCGCTCGATGTCAGGCTCGAGCGCTACTGGCCGGACATCGACAGGTCGACGACACCCGTCGTCACCTACTGCTATGGGGAATCCTGCATTCGCAGCCGGGCCACCTCCACCGCGGCGGCGAGAATGGGATTCGTGTTCGTCGAGCGGTTCTACGGCGGGCTCGATGAATGGCGACTCGTCGGTGGGAAGCTCGTGCAGGGGGAGTGATGCGGCTGCCGAACTGCCGCGACGCGCGGGCGGATTCGCCTTGCCGCGAGAGCGGACAGATCGGACGACACGCGGTGAGAGCGAGCACAGAGAATGAGGAACCCGCCTGGCGCATGCAATCCGGGCGGGTTCTCTTTCAGTCAAGCCTGCGTGTTCCGGTACTCCCGGCTTCTAGAAGAGGTTCGCGAAGAAGCCCTTGATCCTGCCCCACGTGCTCGGTTCCACCGGGGTGCCGCCGTTCGTGTGGACGTTGTCCCTGATCTCCTCGACGTGCCACTCGCCGGCGAATTCCGGCGGGTTGAGGATCGTGACATAGTCACACACCTGGAGGGTGGCGGGCAGCTCGACCAGTGCGCAGTACAGAGGGCTGACAACGTGATACTCGGTCCGGCTTCCGGGCAGCCCGACGGGCTCGACGATGAGCTGCTCGCGGGTTCCAACTCTCCAGAGGTAGATGGTTGGACCGGCCCACTCGACGTGCTCCCAGACTCCATCGATCTGGATATTCTCACACTCGTCGATGAAGCCGTCGCCGTCAGAATCGTCGTGATCGGTCTGTGTCTGGAAGGTACAGGCGACCTCCGGCGGGTAGAGGTTGTGCCACTGCGACCCATCGGGTGACCAGGGGATGTTGGAACGCATCCCGCCGCCGCTCTCACCGGGTGGTACGACGAGTTCTCTGATCCTCAGCTCCGCGCTGGCGGGCAGAACCATCATTGCCACGACGAAGACTATGACAATCGCGCGCATCGTTCTTCCTCCTTCCGCGCGCCGCGTCCGGCGCGCTGAAATCTCAGCCCAGGGTGAGCGCTCCGTTGCGAACTTCCCTGGGTGAGGCTTGACTGACTCATGATCACAATATCACCGCTCATTCCTCACGTCAAGGTCAAAATCACGAGGCGCACATGCGACGAGTGGGAAGTAGGGCACCGGGCTCGTCGGGGCGCCTGGCTGGCTCTGATGCGGTATTCGCGGCATGTGCTTCCGGGTCACCCCTGCTCGAAGATCGTCATCAGCTGCGCGCCGGCGGGTGAGACGAAAAAGAGGAGCCCGAAAAGGGCGAGAAAAACGACAGCGAACGGGTGGCGACGAGGGCAGTGGGTCATGGCGAACTCCTGGCTGGTGGCTCTGGTCTCGGCTGACGTGAACCTGGCGGCCGCCTGGTACCCTGACGTCGCGAGCCACCACTGCTGTCTGCTGGTCGGCCACCGTGACGGCTCTATCACGACGCCGATTCGGAGTCAACAAGGAAAAGGGCGCCGGTAGTGCGGAATGCTGACAACATTCCATCACTACAGACGCCCTTCTGTCTCGTCAGCCGGGTGGCGCCCGTGTCCGCCGCCGCCGGCGGACCAGGCGCCCACGACCGCCGTCTACTTCGTGGAGTCCTCGGTCACATTCGACGCGCTGCTCATGGGGCACGTGCCGGCTGCCTTGCTCGCGCACGAACCGCCCGAATCAGCCGTCCTGGCCATTCCGGGGCACGTTCCAGCGGCGCCTTCGCACGTCACGGTGCACTCGACGTCGCCTTTGGCGCCTTCGCAGGTCAGCGTGCACTCATCCGTGCCGTCGTGTCCCTGGCAACGGACTACGTACTCAGAGCTTCCCTCAGCTCCGGAGCACGTTACCGCGCACGTCATGTCGCCGTCCTTGCCCTCGCAGGTGACGGAGACTCCCTCCGCGGAGGCGGAGCAGCTGCTGGTCTCAGCCTGCTCGTTGCTCTGTCCGCAGCCTGCCAGCAGCAGGCCGAGGGCGGCCACGATCACGAGCGTCGCGAGCATGTGTCTGATCTTCATGCCGTTCCTCCGTCATTGACGTTGCGCCGTCTCCCTCAGCGGGGCGGCGGATTCAGGCGAGCATGGGATGACTTGTGCAGTCATCTGCTTCTTGTATTTCACAGTCTAGCTAATATCGGGGCGCTGTGCAAGTGTCAAGGCGTTCTCGAGCGTGAGGTGAGGTGCATGAGAGGAAGTCGGGGTGGATCGACGTGGTCGCGGCGCTCGCACGGCGTCCTCACGAGCGGAGGGTGGACAATGACGTCGGTGACGCTCCGTCGTCGCCGACGGACGACAGCTGTAAGTCACTGACGTTCCATCAATTGCAGTTGCGTAACGGCCTGTGGGCCGCTCGTGGATTACAGATTTGGGGACCGCGGGCACGGAGCGGCAGATGCGGAGTCTGCGAAGAACCCGTAACAGACTGAGTTGTCGCGGGTTGCAGCTCCGGTGGGTTTGGAGCACGAGTCGGCACACACCTTGCCTTACAGGAGGGCAGTGCGAGTTGCCGGTCCATCCAAAGCATCTGATGCCCAGAGCGACGATTGGGGCAGCCGATGAAGGGACGCGTCCGCTCGCGACGGCTACGGCAGCAGACGTCCGCGATGCAACTTCTTCGACAGAGAGGCTGAGGGTAACGATGGTCTACGAGCTTATGAAACTGGGGCGGCTCCGGTACGTGGGCGAACGGAGCGCGAAGCTGGTTCACGACAGGTGGCACCAGGATTGCCAGGGATGCGGACTGAATGAGGCGGTCCGAAGAGGTGACGCCGTCGGGTTCGAACCGGACTCACTCGACGGGGCGCTCCTCGAGGGGTACGAGTACTGTGAGGCGTGCCATGACAAGACGGAGCCCACCCCGCCCAAATGGGCAGACGTCGCGACGCCGGCGGCAGAGCACGCGGCATTTGAACAGCAGGCGCTCGCGCAGAGGCGAGAGCGCGAGAAGGCGAGAATCACAGGGTAGTCCAACGCGGCTGACGTGGGATGCCCCGCAGCCAGGCTTCGGTCTGGCAAATTGCGCGCGGCAGCGCGCAGGACCGGCCCCGAAAGGGGTCGGTCTGTTTGTACGGGGATGACCGGAGGGTGTGGCGGCAGGGCTTGGAATCAGGCGGAGGCTCGCGCAGCGTCAAGGACGTGTGCCGGACGCCAGCTACGCCTCCTGCGGCTCGTCACGGGACTCGAGGTCCCCAAGTCCGAGGAATGCTTTTGCCCTTCTTGTGTGCTCCACCGTCAGGTCCAGGAAGCCGTGCCCGGCGAGCTGCCGGAGCGTCTCCTCGTAGGCGGTCTTCATCACGGCAGGGATCTTCTCAACGTCGCAGATCCCGATGCTCATGGTCCTGGGCCTGAGCAGGATCACGGAGAATCCTCGCCGCGGTCTGTGGCAGTGAAGGAGGTTGTGGTCGGTGATGGCGCGGCCCTGGATGCTGTTGGAGTAGAGGACGAGATCCATCGGGTGCGAGATCGCCTCCTCCCGGGGAGCGTTGCCGCCGTACCCCAGGTCGACCGCAATGACCGCCGTGCGGCGTCGCCCGAGTCTGCGCGTTGACTCCCAGTCGTGGAACGCCGTGGCTATGGGAAGATGCTCGACAGTCGCGCCATCGATGTAGAACCTGCTACCGATCTTCTTCGGGGGCAGCGTTCCAGGAATAGCCATCGACGCTCCGATGGCGTCTGCGACGCTGAGGTCCGGGGAGGAGGTGGCGGAGAAGACCCACTTGGTCGTCCTCTCCCTGCGCTGGGGCTCCGGTTTGCCGGTTCCTATGTCGAAGGCCACGCACGAGAACGGTGTCGCGAGGTCGCAGAACCTCGGTACGCCCCCCAGGTGTCGCTGCATGAGTTCATTCAGGTACCCGTCGAGTCTGGTCGAGCCGTAGATGCCGGCGCGCTCGAAGGACCGTCCCGCGAGCGCTCGCACCACTTCTCCGGCGACCAGGCGCATCGCCGGATGCCGGGCGGCGAATCCGAACAGCATGTCCGGGTCGGTGATGTCGCGCATCACCTGCTCGAGTTCCGACACCGTCAGTCCGGCTGCGTGAAGCCCTCCTATGACGGCGCCGGCCGAAGTGCCGTAGATCCCGGAGACCGGCACGCCGAGCAGCTCGAGCACTCTGAGCACACTCACGTGGCAGGGCATCGCCATGCCGCCACCCGACAGGGCGACCACGACCTTCTTGTGTCTGAGGAACCTCAAGAGGGGGGAGAACTGTCCTTTCCACCGCTCGAGGGCGTCTCCCGAGAGGGACGTTCCGCCCCTGGACAGCGGCTCCTGCGGCTGCCGCGCCAGCGAGAACCAGTCGAAGTCCCTCTCGTTGTTCATCGCCGTCACTCCGCTATCCCCCCAGCAATCCGAAGAGAACACCGGTCACGGTGGCCATGACCAGAACCAGCGCCAGGTAGACGACAGTCTTCTTCGTCCCTATTATGCCTCGCAGTATCAGGATGTTTGGAAGAGAGACTGCAGGGCCCGCCAGAAGGAACGCGAGAGCCGGCCCCTTCGCCATGCCCGCACCCACAAGCCCCTGGACGATCGGTATCTCGGTCATCGTGCAGAAGTACATCAGGCCCGAGGCCACGGCGGCGACGAGATTCGACAGGATCGAGTTGTCGCCCACAAGGCCCGCGACCCACGCGGATGGTATCAGTCCCTCGTGACCCGGTCTACCCAGCATCGCTCCGACCACCAGGATGCCCGCGAAGAGAAGCGGAATGATGTCCCTTGCCAGGTTCCACGACCCGTCAAGCCAATCGCGCGTCTCACGGGTTCCCGTCGCCGCCACGACGGCCAGCCCCGCCATCCCGGCCAGGAACGGGATCAGCGGCCTCCCCGGGAAGACCAGCGCGAGCACGGTCACGACCGCTCCCGCAGTCACGACGGTCCACGCTCGTACTCCGAACCACCTGACGAGTATCGCGCCCAGCACGATGGCGGACGCGCCGGTCAGCGGCCACTTCGCGATGCCTATGGCGTGCGATATGCCGGCGCTGCCGGCGGCGTGCCAGTTCGCGAAGGCCAGCACGGCGACGGTCGAGGCGAAGACGGCCAGGCTCTGACGGAGAGGACGTTCGACCTCGGGTCTCGGTTCGGTGAGCTGTTTCTCTGCCCTGGCTTTCTCCTCGTCCCTGAAGATGAAGTGCATCATGAGCCCGATGACGATGCTGAACACTACCGCGCCCACTGCTCTTGCGGTTCCGAGCTGCGCGCCCAGAACGCGCGCGGTCAGGAATATCGCGATGACATTGATGGCCGGTCCCGCGTAGAGGAAGGTCGTCGCGGGGCCCAGGCCGGCGCCCCTTGAGTAGATGCCGGCGAAGAGCGGCAGTATGGTGCAGCTGCACACCGCGAGGATGCAGCCTGAGACCGACGCGACCGCGTAGGAGACCAGCTTGCTGGCGTGCGCGCCCAGGTATCTCATCACGGAGGCCTTCGATACGAAGGCCGAGATGGCGCCGGCGATGAAGAGCGCCGGCAGGAGACCCATGAGCATGTGGTCGCGCACGTACCACTGCACGAGCGCGAGTGACTCGATGACCGCGTTCCCGACCCTACCGGCGTCCATCGGGACGAAGTAGAAGATCAGGAAGACGGCGAAGATCGTAAAGAGAAGCCTGCCGTCTCTCTTCCAGTCCAGGAGCCTACCCCTCTTTCTCTGGCGCCCAGGGGCGCGCACACAAGAGTTCGGTCACCCACGGTGCGATGACGCGATAGTAAACGTGGTGCCCGCGTCGCTCGCTGTCGAGGATGCCGTTGCCGCTCAGAAGGGAGAGGTGCTTCGAGACCGTGGACTGGTCGAGCCCGGTCACGTCGGCCAGGTCACACACACAGCACTCACCTTGGGCGAGGTGTGTGAGAATGACCAGCCTCGACTCGTGCCCGAGCGCCCGGAACAGCCGGGCCTGACTCCTGAGGCCGCGACGTTCCTCCTGCACGGCCGCGCTCCCGTCGGCGGCCGCCGTGGGTGACTCCGTCTTCTCAGGCACGTCGCTCTCTCCTCTCGGCTTCCGCCGTCTGCTCAGCGCCCAGGTGTTCGGGGTCCGGGCGGCACTTAGCGAACACCTTCACATTATATTGCCATATGGGCATATTTGCAATAATCGGTCCTGCAAGAGGGTTTATTCGGAGGCGGGGCGTGGGTCCAGTACGACCCGACGTGTGGCAACAGGGGGCGTTTCGACCCCACGGGGCGTACAGTCGCAGAGTTGGCTTGAATGCTGCTCGATTGACCGCTATTCTATCCTTCTGTCGCGCTAACTTGCCAACCGGCGTGCTCCTATGAATCGACAGGCAACTGGCGCATGAGTTGTCCGGGCGCACCACGCCGCCCCCGAGCCGGGAGACCGGCTGTCGAAAGGCCCCAGCCATGAGCAGGATATTCAGCAAGACGAAGCTGTTGGAGTCACAGATCGACGAGTATCTGAATCACTCCAGCCAGGTGGGACTCCTCTTCCTCGAGGCGATCAAGGACTATCTGGGGGGGCGGATGGACGAGTTCGAGGCTCGCAGACAGCAAGTCGGCGAACTCGAGAATCAGGCGGACGAGCTGCGCCGTGACGTCGAGCGGCGGCTCTACGCTGAGACTCTGATCCCGGAGTCGCGAGGGGACGTGCTGGGCATTCTGGAGCACACCGACGAGGTCATCAACGCGGCGAAGGTCACGCTCGCGCGGTTCTCCACGGAGCGTCCCGACATCCCGGAAGAGCTGGACGGCGACTTCCTTGATCTCGCCGACTACGGCAATCGTGCCGTGCAGGAACTCGTCATGGGTATCCGGGCCTTCTTCCGCACGGCGGCAGTGACCGACTTCGCGCACAAGGTAGGCTTCTGGGAGAAAGAGGCCGACACGGTAGCGGAGCGATTGAGACGCCGGATATTCGCGATGGACTGTGAGCTCGCGTGCAAGATACACCGCGGCGGTTTCGTCCGGCACATCGACACGGTGGCCGACGAGGCCGAGGACGTGAGCGAACGGCTCTCCATCTCGGCGATCAAGCGGTCGGTCTGATGATACCCCTCTTCCTCTCGAGCGCGCTCCTGCTGGGATGGTCGCTGGGTGCCAACGACGCGGCGAACGTGTTCGGCACGGCGGTCGCCACGGGAATGGTGCGCTTCAGGACCGCGGCCATCTTCTGCGGTGTTTTCGTGATTCTCGGGGCGGTCATCTCCGGGGCCGGGACCACGGACACGCTGGGCCAGCTCGGCGCTGTGAACGCCCTCGGTGGATCCTTCATGGTCGCCCTCGCGGCGGCGCTCGCCGTCATGTGGATGACCAAGGCGGGGTTGCCTGTCTCGGTCTCGCAGGCCATCGTCGGAGCCATTCTTGGCTGGAACATCTTCACGGGATCGCAGACAGACATCAATTCGCTGGTGAAGATCGTGTCGACATGGGTGATCTGTCCGCTCCTGGCGGCGGGGTTCGCGGCCGTCTTCTATCTGCTGGCCCGCCGGATCATCACGAGATGGTCGGTGCATCTCCTCGAGCTGGATGCGATGACCCGAACCGGTCTCATTGCGGCCGGTGCCTTCGGAGCCTACTCGCTTGGCGCCAATAACATCGCAAACGTGATGGGAGCGTTCGTCCCCGCATTCCCCGCCAGGTCGATCGACATCGCCGGTCTCCCGACGGTCGACAGCACGCAGCTTCTCTTCTTTGTCGGAGGACTGGCGATCGCGGTCGGGGTCCTTTCGTACTCCCGTCGTGTGATGATGACAGTGGGGAAGGGGCTGTTCCAGCTGACACCCGTGACCGCCCTGGTCGTCGTGCTGGCCGAGGCCATCGTCCTGTTTCTCTTCGCGTCGCAATCGCTCGAGAGTTGGCTTCTGTCGCACGGGCTTCCGGCGATCCCACTGGTTCCTGTTTCAAGCTCGCAGGCCGTGATCGGAGCCGTCATTGGGATCGCGGTGGCCAAGGGAGGTCGAGGAGTGCGTTACAGCGCACTGGGCAGGGTCGCCGGCGGGTGGATCGTAACGCCTGTGATCGCCGCGGCGCTGGCGTTTCTTGGCCTCTTCTTTCTGCAGAACGTGTTCGGCCTGATCGTAGCGCGGCCCGTGCCGTATCAGATCAGCCGGGCCGTTATCGAGAGGCTCTCGGGCGAGGGTCTGACGGGGGCCTCCCTGGAGAGACTCCAGGGTGACCGCTACGAGAACGCACGTGCCTTCAAGGGGGCTCTGGCGGATTCCACCGACCTGACGGGGGATGATGTATACCTCGTGATGGAGTTCGCGGAGCGAGACAGCTTCGATATCGCCCCGAGGTTGATCGCTGGGCTGGAGTCGTCACGCCTGACGGTCGGCCAGGCCGACGCGCTCCGAGCATTGGAGCGGAAGAGCTTCGCGCATGCATGGCAGCTTCGGGAGGCTCTCGTGAACGAATCGGGCGAGTGGGCGATGCTTCCGGATACATGGGAGAACCGGGAGCACAACAGGATCGTGAGGAACAAGCTCAGGCACGTGTGTGACACGTTTCGGGTCCGGAACTTACAGGGACGCGGCAGGAGTGCTCTTCCTCGCGCATGAGCGGAGTTCCAGAGCGCCCGGGCCTGACTACGGAAGCCAGCCGCATTCATCTCACGATCAGATCGCTACAGGAGGAGAACCGTGCGCTTCTCGAATGCCGCACTTCTAGTGTTGGGCGTCGTTGTGTTCGTGTCGGTAGCGCCGGTCGCCGGCGCCGGCTGGGAGGAATCAGTCGACGCGCTCGTGGTCGCCACCGATGACGGGGAGCGCGCCTCGGCGATGGGGAAGGTCCTTGCTCAAGCGCCGTCGTGGCAGGAGGTCGCGCGACGCCTCGAGTCCGCGGCGTTTGCCGCGCCCGAACTGGTCGGACAACCCATTCTCCGGTCGGCTGTCTGCATCGACACGGTCGAGCGTCCCTGGGTCCTGCTGGTTCCGCCGGACTACGACCCTTCCGTCCCAACACCTCTTCTCGTGGTCCTGCACGGAGGCGTGGGAGCGGCCGAGGTCAACGACGATCCCGTGGGGGACGTGTTGGAGAACGAGCTTGGTGCGCTCGCACTGGAGAGGGGCTGGATCGCTCTCTTCCCGTTTGGTCAGGCCGGTGCGACCTGGTGGGACGAGGTCGGGATGGCGAACATCAGTGACCTCGTTCGTACGGTCAAGCGCGAGCTCAACGCAGACGACGACCGCGTGTGGATGGCAGGCTTCTCTGACGGCGCGTCCGCCGGGTTCGCCCACGCGATGCTTGCTCCCTCCGACTACGCCGCCTTCGTGGCCCTGAACGGACACATGGGCGTGGCCAGTCTCGATGGAGACCTGCCAACGTACGCGCCGAACATGGCCGCGACCCCCATCTTCGCGACGACCACGTTCGACGACGGGCTGTATCCTTCCCACAAGATGAGGTCGTCGATCGAGATGGCGCGGGAGTCCGGCGCCGACATCTACTACAGGGAATTCCCGGGCGAGCACGACTTCGACGATGTGGAGAGCGAGTTGCCTGCCATCGCGCGGTTCCTCGAGCGACACCCGCGGGACCCTCTGCCCTCACGTATCGTGTGGGAGGCCGGCTCGACCGACTTCGGGGAGTGCAGGTGGCTCGCCATCGACCGCATTACGACCGACGAGCCTTCGCCCTGGCACGGTGACCACAACGTCGCGTTGATGGACGACAGGATCACTATCGGGTTCCAGCCGGACTATGACTTCGAAGGTTCCGGCATCCGGGTCGGAGTCCTGTCCGACGACGACTACCCCGCGCGCAACATCGGTCTCGTGGCCGGTGACGTTATCGTGAAGGCCGACGACGCGCGGATGGACAGCCTCCCTGACCTCGATGAGTGGAAGGCCACAGTTGAGAGGGGAGACCGGTTCGAGATGACCGTGCTGAGGGATGGAGAGAGAGTGGTCCTTGGGGGCGCACTGCCGGAGCCCGCGGGCCATTTCATCTTCAAGCGCGACGTTCCGTCCGCCGCCGTCAGGGCCGACTTCGCGGCGAACCGCCTTGAGGTGACCACGTCCCGTGTGGGTTCGTTCAGAGTTCTGGTCCATCCTGACATGGTCGCGTTGGATCGGAGTTTGGTGATCGTCGCTGATGGGGAGGTCGTCTTTGACGAACTCGTGGAACCCGACCTGGAGTTCCTTCTCAACAACTACCTCGATAACCGCGATCGCAGTTTGCTCTATGTGGCGGAGGTGGTGGTGGAGCTGGAGTAGGTGGAGGAACGGGTCTGACCTTCCCCCCGTGCTCAGACAGTAGACGCGGCTTCGCCGCGTCCAACTGCGCGCGGGGGGAAGGCCAGACCCGTCTCAACGTTCCAGCAGAAACCGCAACGTCTCCGCAAGCGCCGCGTACTGCTCGATCGAGTTGTAGATCTGAGCGGCGATGCGGATGATGCTGGCGGGCCCATCGGGGTACGCAAGCACCGGGACCTCGAAACCGTACTCCTCTCGAAGCACCGTGTCCAGCTCGTCGAACGCGAGGGCGGTCGTCTCGAAATGGAACGTCCCCGCCGCGAGCGGAACGCTTGCGAGCGTGCCAATCATCTCATCAGGGCAAGGTGCCTCGACACCGAGAGCATCACAGAGAAGCCGGCGCGCCGCGAGCGCGAGGTTCCTGTTGCGTTCCATCAGCTCAGGCCAGCCGCCCGGCAGCAGCGACCCCATGAATCGGATGGACTCCGGCACGCACAGGTACGCGGTCGGGTCGTCCGTCCCCGTCCATCCGAACTCCAGGTGGAAGCGCGACCTGTCGTCCCGCGTCGAGTTAGCGCCGTGGCTGATAGCCAGCGGCCGGATGCCGGGCTGCAGGTCGCGGCGCACGTAGAGTATCGCCGCCCCCTTGGGAGTGCACAGCCACTTGTGGCAGTTGCCGGTGTAGTAGGCGGGGCCGATCCCGGCTATGTCGAGCGGGATCATGCCCGGACCGTGCGCTCCATCCACCAGGGTATCGACGCCGCGCTCGGCGAGACCTCGCACGAGCCCTGCCATGGGCATCACCATGCCGGTCAGGCTCGTGATGTGGTCGACGAGTGCGAGACGCGTTCGTTCGGTCACTCCCGCGAGGACCGTGTCGACGACGAGGTCTGCGCAAGGAAGCGGGAAGGGGATGTCTACCACGACCACACTGGCGCCCGAGCGTGCCGCAACGAAGTCAAGGGCATTCCGGCAGGCGTTGTACTCGTGTGATGTGATGAGAAGCTCATCGCCCCGCTCGAAGTTAAGAGAGCGCAGGATTGTGTTAACGCCTGTCGTGGCATTCGGCACGAAAGTGAGTTCGTCCGGATCTGCGCCCACGAATCGAGCTGTCTCGGAGCGTGCGGCATCGACCATGTCCTCGAGCTCGCGGTGCAAAAACTGCACCGGACCGCGCTCCATCCTCTCGCGCAGCCTCGTCTGAGCTTCGAGCACGGGTATGGGGCACGCGCCGAACGAGCCGTGGTTGAGGAAGGCCACGTCCGGGTCCAGGTTCCAGTGCCGGACGAACTCGGAAGCGCCCGACCTCGCGCCCAGACGGCGCGCCCCGGGCATGCCGTGGGCGCCGTCGTGTCCGCGACCCGCCATCATCCTGCCACCTCCGCAACGCGGTCCTGCTTCTGCTTCCACTGGTCGGGGTCCCAGTCCGGCATGCCGGACTTCTCGATCTCGCCCAGCGCTTGCCTGAGCATCTCGCTGCCTGAGGCTTTGTCTCCGAGCTCCAGCGCCATTTCGCCAAGGTCCCATCGCGCGAAGCCCATCCACTCCACCGCGTCCGGCGCTCCGCCGGCGTCAAGGCTCGTGGCCCAGTCAAGAACCTTGAGCATCTCGGATCTCGCCTCGTCCATGTTCCCCAGCTTCATCGTGACGTGGGCCACCGCGTAGTCGGCTATGAGCTTCGGCAGGTCGTTCTCACCCTTGTAGTGATACTCCCGCGCCCTGACCAGGGCATCGAGGGCCTCGTCGTAGCGCTCCGCGTCGTAGTAGTTCCAGCCGAGGTTGTTCCAGAACGGGCCCAGCCATCCGTCCATGCCACCCTTCTCGGCCATCTCTATGCCCCTGCGCGACCAGTCGAACCTCTCTGTCTGGTCGCCGGTGATGGCGATCATGTGCGCAGCGTCGACGGCGCGCTCCCACAGTTCCTTCTCGCCGCAGTAGTCGAACATCTCGCGGAACGTGTTCGTGGCGGTCTCGTTGTCCCCGTCCTTCCACTCGAATCGCCCGCGCACACCCAGATAGCGTGACCAACCGGCGGGGTCGGACTTCGCCGCCTCGGTGGCCGCGCGGCTCAGCCACTCCCGGCCTTCTTGTTTCTTCTCCGCTATCAGATAGCTCCTCGCGCGCATGGAGGCGGCCTCCACGAAGATCGAGTTGTCGTCGCCCTGCGCCTCGGTCGCGATCTCCTCGAACAGGACACCGGCCTGTTTGTACTCCCTGTTCTTGAAGAGCTGGTCGGCCTGTTCCAGCCTGGTAGCCAATCCGCTGTCCTCCTGCGGCTCGCCGGCGCACCCGGCGATCAGCACCACTGCAATGACCGCGGCCACCGCAGCCGCTCTGCGCGGGTTCATTCCGCTACCTCCTGAAATGCGTCGCGAGTCCGGTCGTCCTGTGCGGCGGTTCGGACGTCGGTCTCGATGGGCGTGGCAGTGCGAGCTACTCGTCCTCCTCGTCTTCCTCCTCGTCCTCCTCCTCGTCCTCCTCCTCGTCCTCCTCGTCCTCGTCCTCCTCCTCGTCCTCCTCCTCGTCCTCCTTCCACTGGGTGGCGTCTCCGCAGTTCATGCAGACGGGAAACCCCTCGCCCTCCTTGAACTCGTGGGTGTGGACGCCGCCCTCCGTGTGGCAGATCTCGCAAACGTAGGTTCCGGTCTTCTCGACCTTCTCACCCTCTCGGAACGTGTCCTTCTTGTCGCCCATTTCGGAGCTCCTTTCCCAAGCGGCCCCAGTGCCGCATCGTGATGGACCTTCCCGTTCAACTCACCCACATGTTCGATTCGAAACGGACCAGTCGGTTCCTGGAGCCGTTGATGGATTGACAATTCATGCTACCGCTTAAGACGTCACGGCGCAACTGAAGCTCTGCGCCGCGCGGCCGATCCGCCCGAAGGCGCGTCGCTGTTCCGGTGCGCTCCCTGAACCAGGGGGCCCATCATGTCGCGGATTGGGGGAGAAGGTCATGAGGAGCGTCCTGGTGTTTGTGGCGTTGTGTCCGGTGATCCGGCGCAGCTCACCGTCACCAACGAGAGGAACGAGATGCCCATCCACGTGGCCACCGCGGGCGGGCACGTGGATGTGGTCCGACTGCTGCTTGACCGCGGGGCGCAGGTCGCTGCGGGTGACAACGAGAACAGCACCGCGCTCGATGTCGCCGCGATCTTCGGCCACCTGGACCTCGCCAGGTTCCTTGCCGAGAGAGGAGTCGATCCGAGACACGGTGACATCAACGGCATGACGCCGCTTCACTTCGCCTGCTACAACGGGAACGCTGACATCGGCGGCTTTCTAATCGGGCACGGAGCCGACGTCCGAGCGACAACGAACTCAGGCAGCACGCCCCTTCATGACGCCTCCTTCAATGGTGACATAGAGTGCATGAACCTCGCTCTCGACGGCGACGCGATCATCGACGCGACGGAGGGTGGGTTTGCGGACGTGGCCGCGCGACTCATAGAGCGCGGGGCCGACGTGCACGCCGAACCGCCGGACGGAATGACGGCGCTCATGCGGGCTCTGGACCAGGGGCACCTCGAGATGTCGCAGCTGCTGTTGGACAGCGGTGTGGACGTCAACGCCGCCGACCCCGACATGGGGCGTACGGCTCTCCATACCGCGTCACTGAGAGGGTGGCCCGACGTCGCGGGGCTCCTGCTCGAGAAAGGGGCGGACCTTTCGGCCGAGGATGCCTACGGCATGACCCCGCTCGAATACGCGGGGAAGTACGGCCACAGGGACGTGGCCGAGCTCCTACAGTCCCGGGGCGCCGCCGAGGCGCACATGGCTGAGAACTACGGCCGCTCTCCGGCGCTCGACAAGAGCGTGAAGAGCGGGCAGGCGTCTCTCTGGTATCTGGGGCACTGCGGATGGGCGGTGAAGACGGAGGAGCATTTCCTGATCTTCGATTACTGGAGTGGCGCCGGTGCTCCCCCGGCGACGCCGTGCATCACGAACGGCCACATCGACCCCTCCGAGCTGTCAGATGAGCACGTGTATGTCTTCGTTACTCACGAGCACGGCGACCACTACGATCCGGTCATCCACGAGTGGAGCGACGCGCTGGACAACGTGACGTACGTCTACGGCTTCAGGCCGGAACTGACCCCGCAGTACCGGACCGCCGAATACGACGGTCCCGAGTACGAATACGTCGGTCCGAGAGAGTATTGTGAGCTGGACGGTCTCAAGATCAGGACCGTCCGGGCCAACGACGGCGGCGTAGGGTTTCTGATCGAGGTCGACGGGCTCAGCCTCTATCACGCCGGAGATCACGCTGGCTGGGCGGACGGCGAGCGCGACGGCTTCTTCGGGGAGATAGACTACCTCGCGCCCCACACGGAAGGGCTCGACCTGGCATTCCTCAATGTGACCGGTTGCCACTCTCACGATCCGGATCGCCTGCTGGAAGGCAACGTCTACACGCTCGACGTCATGAACCCGAACGTGCTCATACCGACGCACGCGATCGGCCGCGAGTACATCTACGCGGGGGCGGCGGAGAGACTCGCGGAGGAAGACGTGAGAACCAGCGTCTGCTGCCCAAAGAACCGCGGGGACAGCTACTTCTACAACGGGGAAGCAATGGAGTAGCGGCGCGGGAACCGGTCCGACCGACCGCCGGCCCGGGCGGGCACGCAAGGTTGAGCGCCCACGGATTCCGGCAAGCCAGACCAACTACGGTATTGACAATCGCACGGAAACGCAGTATCCTCCCTTTGGACTCTGCAGTGAGAACCCCACCAGATAGCTGTGCTGGCTCGTCGCCAGACGCTTCGGTTGACTTCCGGACTCGGAGGCGACGAGGCTCAAGTTGAACGGACCGGTACCAGATCATATGCCCCCCAAGGAGGATGATCATGAGCGCGAGGAGATTGCTCGCCCTGCTTGTGGTCGTTGCGTTGGGCCTGCTTCTGATGTGCCCCACGGCGCTTTCGCGCCCCGAACATCCACTCGTTGACGCCACCGGTGCTGGTGACGCGACCAACCCAGGCGACGAAGAGGATCCGGATATTCCGAACGGGAATATCGACGGGGACGACGACAACTGGGACAAGTCCGCCGTCAACGGATACACGGTGGCGGAGTCGTTCGGCGAAAGCGGTGGTGTGGTGTGGGGAGCAGACACCAGCGGATCCGAGGACGTGCTTTCTCGGATGGAGATCAGTCTGAGCATGCGGCTCACACTGCTCCTGCAGTCGTGGGTCATTTTCTCCGGCTTGCGCTGATCTCTGTACGGGAGGAAGCGATTGGCTCGGAAGCGACCAGACATCAAACCTGACCTGAGTGCCCAAAGAGGACCGGGCGAACACGGGAGTCCGAACTCCCGCGAGTCCGCCGTCTCCGTCCTCCGCATGGGTCAGTTCTATCTGGAGTCCGACAGCTACTCCGATGCGATGGAGTATCTCAAGCGTGTCGACGAGGACGCGCTGCGATCACAGCTGTCGGACGCCGAGGTCGTAACGCTGTACGCAGGTCTGGCCCGGTGCTGTCTCGGTCTTGGCAGACACGACGAGGCCAGAGGCCACGCCGAGAAGGTCGCCACCCTTGCCGCCCGTCGTGAAGACCCCGTTTCCGCCGCGGAGGCAGACGTAATCCTGGCGAAAACGGAAGGCAAGAGCGGCCGTTTCAGGAAGTCCCTGCGCGCGGCCGAGAGGGCGTACGCGGTGCTCAGGAAGGAACCGGACAGCGCCCTGCTGGCAGAAGCCAGCAAGGCGTTGGGTGCCGCGCACGCGGAACTCGGGAACATGACGGCCGCGAGGGACTGCCTCATCGACTGTCTCGTGTGCAACAGACGCCTCGGCAACGAAGAGGGAGTCGCCGGGGCGTACAACAACCTTGGTATTCTGGCCAAGCGGTCGGGCGATCTCTCCACCGCCATCGATTACTTCGAGCGGTCCCTCGAGATCGACAGGAGACTGGGAAGGCCCGCCGCCATCGCGCGCCGGCTGAACAACCTCGGCGTGGCACTCTACAGGTACTCGCGGTGGAGCGAGGCTGAGGAGAATCTCAAGCAGGCGTGGGAGATCTACACGCACCTCGGCGCCGCCCGAGACATCGTCGCGGTGGAGTCGGCGCTGGGCAACCTCTGCCGGGTCAGGCGCAACTGGAGGGGCGCACGCGAGTACTTCACGCGCGTGCTTCGCACCAGCCAGAAGGAAGGGTACCGCCGCGCGGAGGCGCTCGCCTTCGAGTTCCTCGGAGATCTTGAGAGAGACCAGGGACGATTCGACGAGGCGCTGCGGGCGCTTGACCAGGCCCTGGCCTGCGCCCACAGGTTGTCGTCCGTGAGCGACGTCATCGGTGAGGTGCTCAGGCGTAGGGCCGAGGTCTACCTTGCGCTAGGCCGCCTCGATGACGCCGAGCGGGACTGCACTTCCGCCCTCGATCTCTGTCGCAAGATCGGCGACAGGCTGGAGGAGGGAGCCGCCCTGAGAGTTCTGGCGGCTGTCTCCTACGCGAAGAGCGAACGTTCCGACGCCAGCGTGCTTTCCGCCCGGGCCGAACGCCTCCAGACGCGGAACGGGGACCCGTTCGCGCTCGCCATGACCGCTTTGACGGACGGTATAGGCATGCGACTGTCCGGCCGCGTCGACGGGAGCGTGCTGGACATCATGGAGTCAAGACTCTGTACGGCGGAGCAGCTCTTCGAGAGTATCGGAGCTCACTACTGGGTGGCCAGATGTTCCCTCGAGAGAACCAAGGCGCTCCACGCCGCCGGGAACGACGAGCGCTGTCGCGTCTGGCTGGAGAAGGCGCGCCCCGAACTCCAGAGGGTCGGCGACGAGATCGGTCTGGCGGAGCTCGTGATCCTGCAGCGTGAACTTGACGCCGAACTTGCCGAACGCGCCGCGCTGCTGCCGAGCAGGTATTCCGTGCTCGCGGACGCCTCGCTCCTGTTGCGAACGAGCGCCAGGGACCCAGCGGTCCTTCACGGGTTCGCGATGGCCGTGGCAGACGAGGTGTCGGCAGACCGGGTCGTGGTCTTTCGGCAGGAGGCGAACGCGCAGCCGCGTGTGGTGACGTCCTTCGGACGTACCGGCAGGCGATTGGCCGAGGTGCGGCGCCTTGTCCGGTCGGCGGTCGGTGGTGGCAGTCTCGCCGGGCCCTTCGTGTCGGCGGGGAAGCGGCCGGATGCACCGATGGCGCGGCGGCTCGCCGCGGTGGCTTTGATCCCGGCGGAGACCTACCCCGCGACCGACCAGACTCTTCTTCTCTACGCGGATCGCCTGAACGGCGATGGCGCGGCCGCGTTCAGTAGGTCGGACGTCGAGTTCCTCGGCGCGTCGGCCAGACTGCTCGCGGACACGCTTCGCGAAGGCTTGCCGCGTGCATTCGAGCGGTCGGGCGGCCAGAGACGCGAATCCCCCGTCCCCGATCTGCCCCGAGGGTTCATCACGCGGGACCCGGTCACGGCGAAGATACTCGCGAGCGTCACACGTCTGTGTGACAGCACTATACCCATCCTGATGCTCGGCGAGTCCGGTGTCGGTAAGGACATTCTCGCCCGGGCGGTCCACGACGGCAGTTCGAGAACCGGTCGTCTTGTCGCCCTGAACTCGGGCGCCGTGCCTCCGCATCTGCAGGAGAGCGAGCTGTTCGGGCACGTGAGAGGGGCATTCACTGACGCGGACCGCGACCGCGCGGGACTCATCGAGTCCGCATCGAACGGCACCCTCTTCCTTGACGAGATCGGCGACATGAGTGCCGAGCTACAGGTCAAGCTCTTGAGGTTCCTGCAGAGCGGCGAGTACAGGCGAGTGGGGGACAGCGCTATCCGGACGAGCAACGCCAGGGTCGTATCGGCCACCAACAAGGATCTCCACGCCGAGGTGCTCGAGGGCGGATTCCGACGCGACCTGTTCTACAGGCTTAGCGCGTTTACGGTGGAGATCCCCCCACTGCGCGAGCGACCCTGCGACATCGTTCCTTTGATGCGCCACTTCCTTGCGACCTACGCAGAGCTTGAGGGCAAGGAGGTTCCGGGCTTCTCCGATGATGTCGTGGAGCTGTTCCAGCACTACGATTGGGCAGGGAACAACGTCCGCGAACTGGAGAACGAGGTTCGCAGATGCGTCGCGCTGTGCGCGGAAGGTGAACCCATCTGTCTCGACCAGATCCGTCCCGAACTCGTTGTCATGCGCGAGGCCATCCTGGCCTCCGGCAGGGCCGCGCCAGGCGACGCGTTGTCCCTCAAGGATGAGGTCGAGGCGTTGGAGCAGGGCCGCATCCGCGACGCGCTGGCTCGGCACTCCCGGAGCAAGCTCGACGCCGCCCGGTCTCTTGGCATGTCGCGGACGGGCCTCTACACCAAGATGAGGAAGTACGGGATGGAGTGAGCCAGCCCGAGAGGCTCCTCGCGCCACCCTGCCACGGCCAGCGGACACCCCCCAACACGCCCCCCCAGACATGCGGAACGCCTACGGGCGGACCGCTCGTCGTTACTCTCCCGCGGTACTGGACGCCGTCGCGCCCTCGCGCCACCGCAACCCACTCTCTTCTCCACCACGAGCCGCCCGCCAGCGTTTCGGCAGCTTGCTGACACTGTCAAGACGTCGGGAACCCGACGACCTGTCGTGATCGTGACGTTCCCCTAACCTCCGATATCCGAACAGGATAGGTGCGCCTCATGGGCCGGGTCCGCGACGGTGTGTCGCGGACGCTCCGAAACGCCCATAACACTGCATTCGGCACGAACTCAAAAAGGGCTTTAACTGCTTGTCACTGAAGGAGTTACAGTCTGTCTGCGGCAGCCCGACTCGGGCGCTGCAGACCGGGTACTGGCACGCTTAATGCGGTTCTGAGAGGCGGAGCGCTCTTGCGCGGGGGTTGGTCCAGTTGTCCACAGCATCTGATCTGTCGTGGAGAGCGCACCAGAAACTGACAGTCGAGGCCCGTCGTGTAGGAGCGACGACCTGGCTGCGGCTGACGTGTTGCGGCTGACGCGCCCGGACCAGGATGAAGCTGGAAGGAGGTGGTGCGGCAGGAGGAACCCGACCCGACTCTGGTGAAGGGGTTCCCCAGCTGTTGGGTCAGCTACTGCAGAGTTCCCCGGAGTTCTTCGCGACTCCCCGCCGTCTGTCTCAAGACGGGGGCCCGTCCGCCAGCAGGCCTCCTGACCTTAGTTCGGGCGGGGCGCCGACCAGACTCAACTTCGCGTTAGTATCGTCGGGCCCGTTGACTCTTCGCTGTCTATCCGGTAGGGGGTGTGTTCCGTTTCGGACAGCGAGGAAGCCGGCGGGCTCGACGTACGAAGGAATCCCCGCGGCCGGCGGCCGCGGGGGTTTCGCCCTGCCCGACCCCGACGCACGAGTGGGGTCGCATCTCACCCTCAGAGTCTACTCCATGATGTGGTCGAAGATGAATGTGTAGGAGCCGGCGAGGTCGCCGGTGAGCTTCGCACGGCCGGACACGCCGTGCCCGAACTCGGTCTCCTCTTTGTAGAGAACGTCCTTCCCGAGCTTCTCCAGGACCCAGGCGAATCTGCGCGGGTCCGACGGGGGAACGCGCGGATCGTTGGACCCGGCGGTGACGAGGAGCGGCACGCGGACGTTGTCCGCGAAATACACGGCGGAAAGCCCGCGGGTCATATCGCTTCCCAGAGGGCCGAACTCCGCCTCGTGCGCCTCCACGAACCCGGGATTGCCGTGTTCGATCGTCCAGTCGATGTCGGACACCCCGACCTCCGATATCCCGCAGGCGAACTTGTCGGGTGCGTGTACGGCCAGGTAGTTGACGGTGTACCCTCCGTACGAAGCTCCCCAGATCGCCGTCCGCTCGGGGCTCGTCCAACCCTCGGCAACGAGATAGTCCAGAGCGGCCTCGGCGTCTTCGAGCGCCTGATAGCGACCGTCGAGATTGTCGGCTCGCTCCCACGTGGGGCCATACCCCGTTGAGCCCCTGACGTTCGGGAAGCAGAAGACCACACCACGCGCGAGCGCGAAGGCGATGTTCCTCTGGAACGCCGGAACGCTCTGGCCCGAGGGACCGCCGTGGTAGTTGACGATGCAGGGGTTCGAGCCGTCGCGGGCCGCGCCCTCCGGGACGTAGAGGAGAGCGGGTACCAAAGTCCCGTCAGTACTGGGATACCGCACGACGTTGACCTCCACGCCGCTGAAATCGTGTCCGAACGTGGATATCGACGCCACCTGCTCCAGTTCACTCCCACTGACGCCGAGGTAGAGCACGGTCGGCGGTGTGGAAGGGGAGTTGAAGTCGAACACCATGTCGCCGCTGTCGTTGACCGACGGCGACCCTATGATGCCCACGCCGGGCGCCGGGAGTTCGGTGACATTTCCCTCAAGGTCCAGCCTGACCAATTCGTTGTAGCCGTCCCTGTTGAGGGCGACTCCGGCGACGCCGGTCTCGCGACTGAAGGTGATGCCGTCTATCTCAACGTCGGGAGCGTAGATCACGCGCATCTCGTTGGGTTCGACCGGCGCGTCGGCGGGGTCCATCAGCGTCACCTTGTAGAATTCGTCCTCGCCCGACAGAGCATCCGACACCATCAGGATGCTGCCGTCACTCGCGTAGTAGGCCTCCCTGACCTCGATGTAACCCGTGAGATCGGAGGTCTCCCTGTTCGACACGTCGTATTCGAAAAGCTGTAACTCGGAAGCGGTCTTGAAGCGGACACAGAGGACCTTGCCGTTGTGGTAGTCGACGGGGCCGAACGGCATCGTCTCCGTGTAGAGTGTCTCCACCGCCGCCGAAGCGAGGTCGTAGCGGGCCAGCCAGAAGCCCCCCCGTTTCAGGTCCATGATGTGGAAGAAGAAACCGTCGTCGCCGTCGCGGAAGGGGGACGAGAACGCCAGTTCGCGGTCCACGAGCAGAGGCCTGTAAGTTCCGTCCCTCTCGAACCGGTATATGTCCCAGTTCTCGTCGCCCTGCTCCATCGCCTCCAGGTAGAGGTAGTTCCCGTCGGGATCGAGGACGTAGTCGCCGAGGTCCATGTTTCGCTCTGTCCATGCGTTCGGGGTGATCTGCGTCGGCCACCCCCACGGCTCGTCGACGTAGAAGAGCGCTCCCCTCTCGCCGGTGATGCGCATCTGGAAGTAGATCCGACCCGTGTTGTCGAGGTCGGGTGATGCGACGTAGTCGATGGACAGCACGTCGCTCAGATCAGCGTAGACGGACGGCCAGTTCGACGACGACGTGATGCGCTCGTCCGTGATCTGATTGTGTCTCTCGATGAACTCGGCGACGCGCGAGTCGTCCGTGGCGATCCAGGGATCGACCTCCCGGAGAAGAGCCTCGACGCGGTCTTCTCCCGCATACTCCGACGCTCCGCCGGAGGCGCCCAGCGCTGTCGGCGCACCCATCACTGCAGAAATCGCGACGACCGTCATTACTGCGAACGTAGCTGCACGAGCCTGCCTCCTCATGACCACCCTCCTTGTGCCACCTGTTACAGCGCCGTCTCATGGCCCCCGTAGGTAGGACACGACCCACTGCGAGGCGGTTTCGCGGCTCGACGCGGGCGCGACGCTCACGATTGTGCTATCCTCTGTCGTTCCCTTTCCTCAAGGACAGTTCGACGAGACGGCGGCCGGCCGGACCGGACCGCACGTCCCAGGAGTGACAGCGGAAGTGTCCCGGAAGAGAGCCTACATCACGACGAAGGGGTTTGCCAGAGAAGCCGAGGAGCTCGTGCGGTGGTCGAGCGATGCCGGTCGGGTCGCGTTCACCCCGGGTGCAACGGCCCTTCTTGTCGTGGACATGCAGGGCTGGTTCCTTGAGCCCACGTCGCACGCGTATCTTCCCAGCGCCGCACACATCGTCCCGGGCCTGGTCTCTCTCTCCCGGGCGTTCCGGGAGAACGAGCTGCCGGTGATCTTCACCAGGCATTTGAATACCGAGGAGGACGCCGGGGCTCTGGGGTTGTGGTGGAGCGACCTCATTCGCGTGGAGGACCCTCTGAGCGAAATAGCGTCCGCCGTGGACACGTCCGGGGGTATCGTTCTCACGAAGAACCAGTACGACGCCTTCCACGGAACGAGCCTGGAGGACATGCTGAGAGAACGCGGCGTCAAACGGATCGTGGTGACCGGTGTGGCGACGCACCTCTGCTGTGAGACCACCGCGCGCTCAGCCTTCGTGCGCGGTTTCGAGGTGACGTTCCCGGTCGACGGCACGGCCACATACGATGAGCACCATCACCTCGCGACTCTTCTGAATCTGTCGCACGGTTTCGCCACGGCGACGAGGGTCCAGGATCTGATCGATGCGGCTCGAGGTTGAGTCGCGATGGGCGGCGGCTCGGGGTGCGGGATGGTCGTTCCCGCGGGGACCGGGGGGAGAGCGACGAAGATGACGGCAGCGGAGACATCGCCGTGAGACCGGAGACGACACACCACGCGGGTATCATCGGAGCGGGACCGGCCGGCATCGCGGCCGCCGTCCAGCTCGCGCGGCATGGCGTGAGGCCCGTCGTGTTCGAGAAGGGATTGACCGGCGGGCTGCTTCGCACCGCCTGGCGCGTCGAGAACTTCCCGGGATTCCCGGGAGGCATCTCTGGACCCGACCTGGCGGGGTTTCTCGACGAGCAGCTTTGCGCCTCCGGGGCCCAGCTGATCGACGAGGAGGTTGCGTTACTCGATCGCGAGGACGGGCTCCTGGTATGCAGGACAGGCGGCGGGGCGCTGCGGTTCGGAGCCGTGATAGTGGCTTCCGGGACCCGACCCCGTCGGGTGATCGACATCGACGTCTCCGAGGACGCGCGGGAGAGGATCTTCCATGAGGCAGGTGAACTCCGGGGAGTCGCGGGTGCCCGCATCGTCGTCGTAGGTGGAGGTGACGCGGCCTTCGACTACGCACTCGGTCTCTCGGAGGAGAACGACGTCACGATACTGATCAGGGGCGGTTCCGCGCGCTGCCTTCCTCTTCTTGAGTCGAGGTCACGGTCGCGCGAGCGCGTGACCGTGAGGGTACAGACTCGGCTGACAGCGATTGCCCTCGAGACGGGAGGACGTCTGAAACTGACGTCCGTGTCCCCCTCCGCAGCAGGCGGTGTTCGCAAGGACACCGCCGCCGATTACGTCGTCCTGGCTGCCGGAAGAGAGCCGGACGACGGGTTCCTTTCGGAGGAGGTGCGCCTGAACGCTCCCACGTTCGAGGCGCGCCGGGAATTGCTCTTCGCGGGCGATGTCCGGAGTGGTATCTTCCGCCAGGCGTCCATTGCGGCGGGTCAGGGCACGCACGCCGCGATGAAGGTGGCGGCGATGCTGCGGGACAGTGTCGGGGCGGACGTCGGCTTCGGAAAGACGCGCGGGGCGCGTTCGCGCGGGGAGTCGCATTGAGAGTAGTCGCATCCACGGGTAGAGAGGACATAGCGGTGGCCTACGTGGCCGAGACGGCCGGAGGCCGCCTCGTCGAATTCACTGAGGCCGTACAGCCACCGGTTCCCCGAGAGCTGAAGTGGGTTCTCATCGTCTCGAGCCTGTACGGTTGCCCGGTACGTTGCGCGATCTGCGACGCCGGCGACAGGTACGAGGGCAAAATGAGC
Organism: Candidatus Eiseniibacteriota bacterium; assembly: GCA_043819135.1. Classification (GTDB taxonomy): domain Bacteria; phylum Joyebacterota; class Joyebacteria; order Joyebacterales; family Joyebacteraceae; genus JALGZG01. The sequence goes on from JBDRFG010000099.1 coordinate 26,745, forward strand.
GCCGCGGAGATCCTCGAACAGATCGACTTCCTGGTCGACCGGCGCTACCCGGACAGGCGCGTGCCGTCCCAGAAGTTCAAGATCCAGTTCGCCAGGGTGGGAGAGCCCTCTCTCAATCCCGCCGTCCTCGACGTGCTGACGGAACTGCCGCTCCGTTATGATGCCCCCGGGCTCATGCCCTCCGTCTCGAGCGTCGCTCCGGTCGGATGTGACGCGTTCTTCGAACGGCTTCGCGACATCAAGAATCGGCTGTACGGCAGCGGGCGGTTCCAGCTCCAATTCTCCATTCACACGACGGATGAGTCACTCCGCGACCGACTGATCCCGATAAGGAAGTGGGGACTCGATCGCATCGGCAACTACGGCGCCGGATTCCGCGACGCGGGCGATCGCAAGGTGACACTGAACTTCGCGCTTGCCCGCGACACACCGGTCGACCCCGACGTCCTGCTTCGTTGGTTCGATCCGGCGGACTTCCTCGTTAAGATAACGCCCGTCAATCCGACACACCGCGCGGTCATGAACGGCATCGTGTCCCGCGTCGATCCCGGAAGAGAGGAGGCGGGTGCCGAGATCGAGCGCCTGCGGTCCGCGGGGTACGACGTGCTTCTCAGTATCGGTGAACTCGAAGAGAACCGGATCGGAAGCAACTGCGGGCAATACATACAGACGCACCTCGAGGCAAAGAAGCGGCTCGGGGACGGCTACGCGTGCGTGGATGACGTCGTGATCGCCGCGGCGTCACCGGGTGACGCCCGGAAGTGACGGAGGCGTGGGTTCCAACGTGCGGAATAGACCGCGCCGACGCGTGTAGTATCAGCAGGAGGTGACGCCATGGAATTCCAGATCTGGTGGCTGTGGTTCGCGCTCGCGGCCGTGTTCATCATCGGCGAGGTTTTCACCGAGGGGTTCTTCCTGCTCTGGTTCGGCGTCGGCGCCGGCATTTCGGGCGTGCTCGCGCTCGTCGGCGTTGGTCCGGCATGGCAGTGGGCCGTGTTCGTAGTGGCTTCCGGGATGCTCTTCGCCGTCTCCAGGCGGTTCGCCGAGAGGTTCACGCAAAAGCAGCCACCCGGCATCGGCGCCGACCGGCTCATCGGCAGGCGCGGTGTTGTGCTCGAGCAGATCGACAACGTGCAGAATGCGGGGAAGGTCATGATCGACAAGGAGCAGTGGCGGGCCGAGAGCGAGGACGAGAGCGTCATCGAGTCGGGCGCCCGCATAGAGGTCACGCGTCAGGACGGCACTCACGCGGTCGTACGCGTTCTCAAGGAGGGTTAGCCACATGGTAGGGCTCTTCATTATTGCGGGAGTGCTCATCCTGGTCCTGGCCTCGAGGGGCATCAAGATCGTCAGGCCCTGGCAGAAGGGACTCATCGAGAGGCTGGGCAAGTACCAGAGAACGGCGGACAGCGGCCTGACGATCATCGTTCCGTTCATGGAGAAGATGATCAAGGTGGACATGCGCGAGCAGGTCGTCGACGTGCCGCCTCAAGGTGTCATCACCAAGGACAACGTGGTGGTCGAGGTGGATGCGGTCGTCTACTTCGAGGTGACCGATCCGGTCAAGGTCACGTACAACGTCGCGAGCTTCTATATCGCCGCTACGAAGCTCGCGCAGACCAATCTCAGGAACCTGATCGGCGACCTTGCACTCGACGAGTCGCTGACGTCGCGCGAGATCATCAACACGAAGCTCCGCGAGATCCTCGATGACGCGACCGACAAGTGGGGAACGAAGGTCACGAGAGTCGAGCTGCAGAGGATCGAGCCGCCGGCGGACGTCACGGAAGCGATGCACAGGCAGATGAAATCCGAGCGCAACAGGCGATCGATGATCCTCGAGGCCGAGGGCCACAAGCAGTCGGCGATCCTCAAGGCGGAGGGCGACGCCGAGGCCGTCAGGCGCGTGGCGGAGGCGGAGAAGTTCCGCAAGCTGACCGTGGCGGCCGGTGAGGCGGAGGCCGTCAGCACGGTCTACAGAGCCATTCACGAGGGGCGGCCGACGAACGACCTCATCGCGATCAAGTACCTGCAGACGCTCGAAAAGATCGCGGACGGGCGTGCCACGAAGATCTTCCTGCCGTTGGATACATCCGGCGTGCTCGGGAGCATCGCCGGCATCGGGGAGCTGCTTAAGGGGAAGATCGGCGACTCGGTAGGGGTCGGACCCCAGGGGGGCTCGGCGCACGCGGATGAGGGAACCGACTAACCGCGCGCAGGCCCGTTTCGGAGACCGCTGAACCGCATTTGGGAGAGGGGCCGCTGCGAAGGCGCAGCGGCCCCTCTATTCGTACGGTTGAGGCCGTAGCGTCCTTGACCGAGGTGGAAGCGCGTGAGTAAGATTCATCCATGAGCAAGGTCATGGTCGTAGTCAATCCCGCGTCCGGTCACTACGATGCGGACACGGTCCGGGCGGCCATCGAGAGGGCGGTCGCCGCGGGCGAACGGACACCCGAATTCCGTGAGGTCGTCGAGGGAGAGTCCGTCCCGGACATCGTGCGGAGCGCTCTTGCTCGCGGTTTCAACATGTTCGTCGCTGTCGGAGGGGACGGCACTGTGTCGGGTGTCGTCGAGGGGCTCGACGGGTCACCCGCGCTGGTCGCCGTGGTCCCGGCGGGCACAGGGAACCTGCTGGCGAGAGGTCTCGGCCTCCCGCTGGACCCCATAGCCGCCGCAGGTCTCATCGCGGGCGAGCATTCGATCAGAACGCTGGATGCCATGCGTATCGGCACGCGCGTGTTCATTCTTAACGTCGGTGTCGGTATCAGCTCTGTGACAGTGCGCGACACAAGCAACGCCGACAAGCGAAGGTTCGGTCGGGCCGCCTACGTGTGGACCGGGTTACGCGAGATACTGGGATTCCGGCCATGCCGGTTCACGGTCACGGTCGACGGTCGCGTCACTCGCCTCCGGGCGACAGAAGTGACCGTGGCCAACTGCGACTTCATAGGTGACATTCCGTGGCCGTGGGCGCCCGAGATACTGCCGGACGACGGCAAGCTGGACGTGTGCCTCGTCCTCGTGCCGACCGCCGGCGAGTCCATCAGGTCCGGACTCAGGGCGATGCGCCATCGTCGGAAGCCCGCGCCGAACGTTCGATGGCTCCGCGCTCGGCGCAGCGTGAGGATCGAGGCCAATCGGACACTGCCTGTCCAGGCCGACGGCGACCTGATAGGGGAGACTCCCGTCGAGATGACAGTGCTGCCGCATGCGGTCAGGGTGATCGTCCCGCGGGGTTGACCGTCTGCCAATAAACGTGCTAGAGAACTGTGGAGTTCAGTTCCGCCGGGGCGAACGTCCCTGTTGACGGAGTCCGCGATTGGTCGACCCTACCAGAACCTCCAACACGAGTACTCACAGCGAGTCGCGCGGCGTGCTGCGCCGACTTCCCCGCAACGTCTGGGTCGTGACGGCCACCAGCTTCCTGATGGACATCTCCTCCGAGATGCTCCTGAATTTGCTGCCGCTCTTCCTGTTCAACGTGCTTGGGGTCAGGACCGCGGCCATAGGCGCCATCGAGGGGGTTGCAGAATCCACCGCGAGCCTGCTCAAGATGTTCTCGGGATGGCTCTCTGACTGGCTCGGCACCCGGAAGAGGCTCGCCGTCCTGGGCTACGCGGTCTCGACCATCGTCAAGCCGTTCCTCTACTTCGCCACGACGTGGGGCGGCGTGCTCGCGGTGCGTTTCGGTGACCGCGTGGGGAAGGGTATTCGGACGGCACCCCGCGACGCGCTCGTGGCCGACAGCGTGGACAAGCGTCAGCGGGGCGTCGCGTTCGGACTGCACCGCGCCGGCGACACGGCCGGGGCGGTCGTCGGGATCGGAATCGCGCTGCTCATTCTGCTGGCCACCCAGCGCGGCGCCGTCGAGCTGAGCCGAGCCTCCTTCCAGCTGGTCGTTCTAGCGAGCATGATTCCGGCCGTCCTCGCGGTGCTGGTGCTCGCGCTGGGGGCGAGGGAGACGAGGATCGAGGGGCCGAGAGCGAGGCCGCCGAAGCTGACGCTCGCCGGGTTCGACCGCAGGTTCCGGTTCTTCCTTGTCATCATCGTCCTCTTCACGCTCGGCAACTCGTCGGACGCTTTCCTGATACTGCGAGCGCAGCACGCGGGACTCACGGTCCCCGGAGTCCTAGGGATGATGCTGACGTTCAACCTGGTCTACGCCGTCGTCTCCGGTCCCGCTGGAGCCCTCTCCGACAGATTCGGCCGGCGCAGGTTCCTGGTCGGTGGGTGGCTGCTCTACGCGGTCGTGTATCTCGGGTTTGCGAGGGCAACGGCCGGGTGGCACACCTGGGCGCTCATGGCCGTGTACGGGGTTTACTACGGAGCGACTCACGGCGTCGCGAAGGCCTACGTGGCCGACCTGGTGCCTGCCGAGCGGAGGGGAACCGCATACGGCGTCTACAGCGCGGCCGTCGGCGTGACGGCTCTGCCGGCGAGCGTCATTGCCGGAGTGCTGTGGCAGGGAGTCGGGGGGTGGCACGGGTTGGGTCCTGGCGCGCCGTTCGTGTTCGGGGCCGTGCTGGCTCTCACCGCCGCGCTCATTCTGGCGCTGCTGCCCGGAGGTTCTTCCCGCTCCTCGGTTAGTGCCTGACGTACTCTATCATCAGATTTCCGAGGTGTGTGTTGTCCTGGATGCCGCCCAGCGCCTCGCTGCCCGGCCCGAAGGCCAGGACCGGTACCATGCTCGCGGAGTGGTCGCCGGACCCGAAGTGTGGACGCGTGACTTCGTGCCGCTCCAGTGAGCCGTCGAGCACCGCGTATGCGCCGGTCTCGTGATCGGCGGTGACGATGACAAGCGTGTTACCGTCGCGCTCCGCGAAGTCCATCGCCACGCCAACGGCCGCGTCGAAATCCGCCAGCTCGTCCATCAGCCACTCATGCTCGTTCTCGTGCCCCGCCCAGTCTATCTGAGAGCCCTCTATCATTGCGAAGAAACCGTCCTCGTCGCGCGAGAGAATCCCGAGCGCCCTGTCTGTCATCGCAGCAAGCGACGGTTCGCGGGAGGTCACGGTCGGCGCGTGGCCCGGATGGAACAGAGCCATCGCCGCATCCGTTTCCGGGAGGTTCCTGAACTCCTCCACGCTGAGCGCTACCGGCATGCGCTCGCGCAGCTCGTCAATGAGGTTCAGGCCGTCGGTCCGGGCGCCGCCCTGTTCCGTGTTCGGGAGAAAGAACGACCAGCCTCCTCCGAACAACACATCGACGCCGCTTCCCGCCATCTGCAAGGCGATCTCTTCGTCCTTCTGCCGGTTGTCGACGTGCGCGGCGAAGACGGCCGGCGTGGCGTGTGTGATGGAGCACGTGACGATC
>JBDRFG010000100.1:0-33316 GCA_043819135.1 Candidatus Eiseniibacteriota bacterium
GTCGTAGTAGACGGCCTTCATGTCGATGAGGTCGATGATGCCGCGGAAGGTGTCTTCCGAGCCGATGGGGAGAACCACGGGCACCGCGTTCGCGCCAAGCTCTTCACGGATATCCGCGACCACGCCCTCGAAGTCCGCGCCTGTTCGGTCCATCTTGTTGATGAAGGCGATCCGTGGCACGCGGTACTTCTCGGCCTGGCGCCACACGGTCTCGGATTGAGGCTGGACCCCGCCAACGGCACAGAAGAGCGCCACGCTGCCATCCAGCACTCGGAGCGAGCGTTCGACCTCGGCCGTGAAGTCGACGTGGCCCGGCGTATCGATGATGTTGATGCGGTGGTCCTTCCAGTAAGCGGTCGTCGCTGCGGAGGTGATGGTGATGCCACGCTCCTGCTCCTGCACCATCCAGTCCATCGTCGCCTCACCGTCGTGCACCTCGCCCAGGCGGTGCGTTCTACCCGCGAAGAAGAGGATGCGCTCGGTGACGGTGGTCTTGCCCGCGTCTATGTGAGCCATGAGGCCGACGTTTCGGACCTTCGCGATCTCGTTGGAACGTGACAAGTTCTCCTCCCACGCCGAGAGTAACAGAGGCGTTCGTCATACCGCGTCGGAGGCAAGTTACCTTTGGAGTCGCCTTATGTCAAGTAGGGGAGACGTTCTTCGGTGAGGATGGCGATGCGGGCCGCGTGAACATCTCCCCTCCAGGGAGGTGTAGTCTGCTGTGACGGACTCCTGAGGGCGTCAGGACCCCGTTGTGGTCCTCGGTCCCGATGCGGCTCCCGTCATGGAGTTGTTGACTGACTCTCCGAGCTCGAACCCCTTCATGGTGAGAAGCGTGAGGGCGGCGTCGACCACGCCTTCGTCGTAGAGGACTCCTCGTTTGTACCTGATCTCGGCCACCGCCGCCTCCGTCGGGAGAGCGGGGCGGTACGGGCGATACGACGTCATGGCCTCGACCACATCGGCGAGCCCGACTATGCGAGCCTCCATCGGGATATCGTCGCCCTGGACGCCGTCCGGATAGCCGGAGCCATCCATCCTCTCGTGGTGTCTCAGCGCCACTTCCGCGACCGGCCATGGGAACTCCAGATTGATGAGCATACCGTGGCCGACCCGCGTGTGTGTCTTTATGACGTTGAACTCAAGCTCGTCGACCGGACCGGCCTTGACCAGGATCTCCGCTGGAATGCGCATCTTTCCGATGTCGTGCAGCATCCCGGACACGTACACGCCTTCGGCGTCCTCCGCGGACAGACCCATCTTGAGCGCTATTGCCCTGGAGAACTCCGCGACCCTTCGCTGGTGTCCGGCCGTGTACGGGTCCCTCAGCTCGGTGAGGCTGGATAGAGCGCGAACCGTGCTGTCGAGGGCTCGTCGCTGCTTCTCCAATGTGTCACCCAGGCCGGTCCGCGCACCCTCGCGCTGTCTGGCGCTGATGATGAGTTCCCCGAGCGTCGTGAGAAGCGACACGGGCTCGGAGCGCCACTCTCTCTCCGTATCGAACGTCGCGGCCGACATGGTTCCGACAACGTCTCCGTCCAGCATGATCGGGATGGCCACGGCGGAGCGCACGTGACCGCTTTCCAGGGCCGCCCTGAGATCGTCGGCCTGAGGGGGAAGGTCGGCCAGGCTCGAGATCGTCACGGGATTGAACTCGAGCATCATCGCCCTGACCCAGCCGAACGACATCCAGGCGATGTCTCCGAACCCGCCCGCCTCGGGTCTCTCTGTGTCCGCGCTCCAGTCGTAGGAGCGCTCAACGCGGTCCGAGTCTGCCTTGAACACGCGCGCGTGGCAGCTGTCGAAGCAGAAGAACCTGCCGGCCGTGGCCAGCGTTCGGGTCACCGAGCCGTCCAGTTGGTCGGCGCGCAGATTGATGAACTCGGTCGATGCCCTGGAGATGATCTGCTCGAACTTGAGACGTCTGCGGAGTTGGGCGTCGGCCTCGGCTCGGCGACTGGCGCCCGTGACAAAGGCGATGTTGCACATCGACCCATCAAGCACCATGGGAGTGGTCTTCACGTCCGCCAGAATGACCGTCCCGTCCTTTCTCAGGAAGGGGATGTTCTCCGCGAGCATGATCTCGCCTCTCGCCTGAGCAGCGAACGTCTCGAGCACGCGATCGAGGTCCTTGCTCGTGTGGACATCCGGAACGCTCAGGTCGTGGAGTCCGCCGGGTTCGTAGCTCAGCATGTCGTGCATGGCCGGGTTGGCGTACTTGAGGCGCTTCGTGTCGACGTCGGCGATCAGAACGCCCTCTTGCGCCGTCTCCAGCACGCGCAGGTACCTCTCGTCAAGCTCTCTCGCCTTTGTGGCGAGCTCCAGGCGGGCGACGATGCCCGCCAGCAGTGCGGCGGCCGCCTCAAGAAGGTGTCTCTTCTCACCGAGAAAAGGACCCTCGTCAGCCTCCGGACGCTCCCCGACGTAGCCCACGTACAAAGAGCCGAGCGCTCTCCCGTCCGAGATGAGTTCGGCGGTATGATTCCACTTCGTCTCCTGGAAGTTTTCCGTGCAGTATTCCTTGTCACCCAGCGTCATCCTGACGCACGTGACCTCCGGGTACTGCCAGGCCTTCTGCAGGAGCTCTATGGCGCTGCACGCCACGTTCTGAGGGGATACGTCAGAGGCGGCTTCCACGCTTGCGATCCCGTAGAGGCACTTGAGTTCCTTGACTCGCTCGCCCTGCTCGCGAGTGCGCTGGCGGAGAGCCTCCGCCACCGCCATGATCTCCGAGGCGTCGCGCGCAGCCTCGATTGCGAAGACCACCTCCCCGCTCGAATCGAGCACAGGCGACATCAGGACGTCCACCCATGCACGGGTCCCGTCCGCGGATGCAAGACGATGCCGTACAGACAGGGCCTTGCCTCGCCGAAAGACATCGTCCAGAAGGCATACCTCTCCACACTGGTCGCAGCGCTGATCACGTCCGTGCGTTATCTCGTGGCAAGTCCTCCCGACTACATCCTCCCGCGTGAGTCCGACCCCCGCTAGGAGGGTGCTGTTCACGTCGACGACCCGGCGGTCGCGGTCTATGACCATGATGGCTTCGTTGAGCGAATCCAGAAGGTACCGCGAGTGGAGTTCGGCGACCTCGGTCCCCGCGTGAACGGCGCCAGAGAACGAGCCGTTTTCCTTCAGAATGGGGTTCGTGCTGATCTCGACGCGCTGGCCCTCTCCCCGCGACTGGTCGTCGCCGTGCTGGGCTTCGTCTTTGTACGCGTCCGGCGGATTCACTTGTGCCCTCCTGGTTGCGATCAAGCTGGTTCGCTGGCCCGACAGGCCGGAACGGGGTCACATACTGCACCGCTCGTGCCATGCACCAGGCATGACCGGTGCAATCAGACTCCCGGTAGAATGAATTGCTGGGAAAGCGCGGGAATGGGCCGAGAGTGGCCGTCGGCAGAGCAGGAACGGTCAGCAGCAGGCGGTCGGGCTGCCTAGCCGCCGCCCTTGCAGCCCACGCGCTTCGCCCTGAGATGAGAATACTCGGGCAGCGCGGCGTCCGGCGCGGACGACGCCTCCGCGGCGAGAACATCCGCCAGTGACACGGATGCGAGGAGGTTCTGCGTCGTCTCTTCGCTGCGCTCGAGGAGATGCTTGATTATCCCGGAGCCGCGGGTCGGGCCTTCGTACTGGTCGTCCAAGGCACCGGCCGCGGCTTCCGCGCCGTTGTCCCGGAACACAGTCACGACCTGCAGCAGAGAGATACAGTGTGGTGGCAGGCTCAGCCTCCAGCCGCCGCCCGGTCCTCTGGTGCTCCTGACGAGTCTGGCCGCGGCGAGGATTCTGAGTATGCGCGCGCTTCTGGCGTAGGTCGAAAGCGTGAGCGCGGCGAGGGTGTCGATTGTCATGCGTGACGGGCCAGACTCTGCGAGGCAGAGAAGCAGCCCAAGCGCATGTTGCATGCTCGGAGTGAGCAGAATCAGACTAGCCATTGCCGTAGCCGGCCTTTCGCCCTGACGGGAGTCAGCGGCTTCGTACACGAGCTTGATCTGAGTCGTCGGGCGGCGCCGACCCCGGGGCAGTCACTCTTCGCGACGTTCGAATGAATCGCCGTCCTGAGCCTCCGTCAGGCCGTGCGCCGAATCTCGCTTCATGCCCACTTCCCACGTCGCGGTGGCCAGTTCAGGGCGCGATCGCCTCGTGGATGTCTGAGAGCAGGCGAGAGCGGCCTACCTGTTCCCGGCCTGCCGTTCCGTGTCCAGCATGTCAGCGAGTGACACGCCTGCAAGCGCGCGCACCAGCGGGGCCTCGCCGCGCCAAATGACACTGTCAAGCAGCGTCGATCCCCTGAGGATGCTTCTTTCGCCTGCGGTGCTCCCCTTGGGCGAGGCATCGTCGGCTCTGAGGGCTTTGATCACCTGACGGAGCGCTATGCAACTAGGTGGAACACTGAGTCTCCAGCCGCCTCCGGGACCGCGCGTGCTGCGAACGAGCTTTGCCTGCGCGAGCCGCCGGAGGATGCGCGCGACCGTAGCGTAGGTTGCGCAGGTGGCGTCCACCAGAGCCTCGATGGTGACCCGGCCAGTGCCTGCGTCAGCAAGGGAGAGAAGAAGAGCGATGCCCAGCCTGGTGGAATCCGAAATGTGGGTGATGCCCTTCCGTGGGTCCGAGCGTGGCAACGGCCGCTGACGCAGAGTCTCCAGGGGCACAGACCCATGCTCCTGGCCTAGACTGCAGGATTGAAACTCGGCGGCATCACCAGCGTTCAGCACCATTTTGTCACTGGCCATTCCCATAACTCCCTTCCCGAGACATCAAGCCTGGAGCCCATCCCCTTCGCACCTTGTCTTTCCAGTCCGGACCGCAGACCCCCAGTCTATGGTGTCCGTACGCCCTGTGGGTTGCATGTAGTCGTGTATATGTGCGTAGGGTTGTGCTGTCAAGTCATTCTTTTCCCGATAGGTAACTCTCGGGTACATCGTGACGTACCCGCCAGGGCATCGGCCAGGTCGTGGAAGTGCTCAATGAGGAGGGTCCGGACGTGATGGCTCGAACTGTTAGAGATCCTGACGAACGAGGCGATGAGACTCGAACAGCCGCTCAAGGTCCTCGGGGAGGATGCCACTGCCCGTGTCGCGCACTTCAGGGAAGGCGTTCTCGAGCTCTTCGATGAGCAAAGCCCCGGTTTCGTCGCTGCCGTTCATCACTTCGTCCCCTCTGTTCGAACGGCGTGTGGGGGATTGCCCAGCACCGTCCTGAGCGTTCGCTCGAGCTGCGCCAGGTCGAGCGGCTTGGTGAGCAACATGACCGGGGCATGCTGGGCAGCCCTGTGCACCAGGCTGCTGTCCGGATACCCGGTGACTATCACGACGGGCAGATCCGGATGCGCTGGCCGGAGTTCGTCGAGGAAGTCGGCCCCGTTCATACCCGGCATTGCCATGTCGAGGAGGATCAGGTCCGGCACGCTGCGGGATACCAGCTCGAGGGCACCGCGCCCGCCGATCGCGCCCTGAGCCCGATAGCCGAGCCGCTCGACCACCCGCGATATCAAACGGAGGACCGCGGGATCATCGTCCACAACGAGAACCGTCCCAAGAGTGGTGCGCGGGCGTTGCTCCTCGAACCACCTCCGCAGGATCTCTCTGCTGAAACGCCAGTCCGTCCCCACTTTGAACGAGGGGATCTCCCCACGCCTCGCGAGTCTCCTCACTGTCTCAACATGAACCCCCAGAAGCGCGGCCGCCTGGGTGGCGTTCATCACATTGTCGTCACTGGCCATTTCCATTGCTCCCGTTCCAGGGCATCAGGTGTAGCGGCTTGTCTTCTTTGCGCTCGAGTCTTCTTGACAGGAGCACAGATTCCGCCTCCGTGCCCGTGCCTCTCAGCTGTCGCGTGTGGTTGTGTATAGTTGAGTATTTGCGTGGTGTCAAGGCCCGTCTCTCCATTCCGCGTCCTCCCAGAACCAGTTGTATGAACGGCCTTGCGGGATCGCCCCATACGACGGTGGAACCACCCGGGCGGACCGCGCGTTGGTGGGTTGGCCAGGGACGTTCCTGTCTCGTGGCAACGGTGAGCGGGTCCAAGGATTGTTGCCCGGGCCGTAATTCCTGCATTGGTCCTTTGAGGGCGGGGAGGTTTGTGGCAAAGTGACTTTGAGTAGCTACCAGGGACGTGCGACCCAGAGGACCACGCCCGGGCCCGGACGGACGCACGACGCCCCGACCATCCCGACAATCGTCGATCTGAAAGTCCAGCCGTGCAGTGTGGTTCAACGATTGCCTGAGCGCTGGATGGCGGCCCAGGTGTGAAGGAGCGTGTCGTGATGGCATCGAACCTGTCTCCAGGACGGCGACTGCAACCCCGGCGCACTGCCTTAGTGACAGTACGCCGGGGCGGCCGGACGGTTCCCATGACCAAGCAATGCGTGCCTTTCCTCGTGGTGGTGGGAGTACTGTGTGCTGCGTTCATACACGCAGCCGACGCCCACGAGCGCGATGGCCCGCTGGTCATCGGCACCGAGCTTGACCACCCCCCGTACTCATTCCTCGACGAGAATGGTGAGGCCGCGGGCTTCAATGTGGACCTCACGCGAGCCATCGCCGTGGCCATGGAGCTGGACGTCGAGGTCAGGATCGGACCCTTGAGAGAGATGCTCCAGGCCCTCGAGCGCGGCGAGATCGACGCCATTGCCGGCATGTTCTACTCGCCGGAACGCGACAAGCTCATGGATTTCTCGCCCCCGTTCGCGACTATCCACCACGCCACCTTCATCCGCAGCGGCTCACCCACCATCGAGACCGAAGATGACCTTCGCGGCAAGGACATCATCGTCATGCGCGGCGACATCATGCACGACTACGTGCTGGAGCACCGCCTGAGCGACTCACCCGTGCTCGTGGACACACCTGGCGAAGCTCTGCAACAACTCGCCTCCGGCAAGCATGACTGCGCCCTCGTGGCCAGGCTCCAAGGACTCCACCAGGTGAGAGTACTGGAGCTGTCCAACATCGAGGTCGTGGGACCTGCGCTGCACCAGTCCGACTACAGCTACGCCGTGATAGATGGCGACGCTGAGCTGCTGGGGCATCTGAGCGAAGGTCTGGCGGTCGTCGGGGAGACCGGCACGCACAAGAACATCCATGACAAGTGGTTGGGCGTGCTCGAGCCGCGAGGCGTTCCCCTGAGTGTTGCCTGGAGATTCATCGCCTACACCGCCGTGCCACTCCTCTTGCTTCTGGCGTCAGTAGTGGTTTGGTCGCGCTCGCTCAAGAGACAGGTCAAGAGGCGCACGCGGGCACTGCAAGAGAGCGAGCAGCGCCTGGCGCGCATCAATCAGGTGCTGGCCGCCGTCCGCAAGGTCGACCAGCTCATCACTCACGAGATGGACAGGGACAGGCTGCTGGATGGGGCGTGCCGGCTGCTGGTCGAAACGCCCGGCTTTGCCCGCGCCTGGATCGCTCTTGTGGAGGGCTCTGAGGTTGTAGGACCGATCTTTCACGCCGGGTTCGACCGCGGCTTTGCTCCCTTGGAAGTGCATGTCAGGTCGGGTCATCTTCCGAACTGCGGCGTTCGGGCTCTCGGTCAAGGCGGAGTGCACGTGATGGAGAACACTCTCGATCAGTGCAACGATTGCCCGATGGCGCCGGAATCCGCCGACGGAACCGCGATGAGCGTTCGTCTGGAAAGTGCCAGCCAGGCGTACGGTTGGCTGACGCTGTACATTCCGCCGGAGTATGCCCGGAATCCGGAGGAGCAATCGCTTCTGGCCGAAGTGGCCGGCGACCTGGCTTCTGCCCTGCGCGGGATCGAGGATGCCGGAGCGCTGAGCTTTGCCACCGACATCGTCGACAGCAGTTCGGCTGTGGCGTTTGTCTGGGAGAACGCGGAGGGCTGGCCTGTGCTGTATGCGTCTGAGAACGCGGAGCGTATCTTTGGATTCGCGGCCAGGGACTTCGTTTCAGGCGCCGTGCCTTATGCGGACGTTGTGCATCCCGACGACATGGAGCGCGTCACACGGGAAGTGACTTCATCCAGCGCGGACCGGACGGCGAACACGGTGGCGCACACGCCATACCGAATCGTCACGCGAGACGGAAACGTCAGGTGGGTTGATGACATGACAACGATCCAGCGGGCGAAGGATGGCCGCGTGGAGACATATCGCGGAATCCTGCTGGATATCACCGGACGCAGGCTGGCGGAGGAAGCGCTCCGGAGGAGTCAGGAGCGCTACCTGGGTGTGTTCGAGAGCACGAGCAGCGGCGTGGCGGTCTACGAAGCCGTGGACGATGGAGAGGACTTCGTCTTCCGGGATCTCAACACCCGTGGGGAGCAAATAGACGGCGTCGCCCGGAAGGACCTGATCGGGAAGCGAGTGACCGAGGTATTCCCCGGCGTTGTACAATTCGGGCTGCTGGATGTCTTCCGCCGCGTCTGGCGAGTGGGGAAGCCGGAATGTTACCCGATCAAGCGGTACGAGGACGCTCGGATCAAGGGATGGCGTGAGAACTACATCTACCGCCTCAGTAGCGGAGAGATCGTAGCCGTCTACGAGGACGCCACTAACCGCAAGTTGTCCGAGCAGTCGTTGCGCGAAAGCGAGGAACGCTACCGCCTGCTGGCCGACAACGCGACCGACAACATCTGGATCGTGCGCCTATCCGACATGCGGGTTACCTACACCAGCCCGGCAGTGAAAGCACTGCTCGGGTACTCGCCGGAGGAGATGCTGGAGCTGGAGATTTCGGACTACGTCCCGGCAGAGTCCATGGGCGCGGTGACCGCAGCGGTCCATGAAGCACTGGGAAGGTGGGATCCATCTGGCGCGGATGCCGGTGCGGTCCGGGTCCTGGAGTTAGAGCTGCTCCACAAGAACGGCAAGAGAGTCTGGGTGGAGATGAGCGCCCGTCTCTTGGTGGACGACGTCGGGTGGCCCGATCGGATCCTCGGAATCAGCCGCGACATAGCCGAGCGCAAGCAGGCGGACGAGGAACGGAAGAGACTCGTTCACGCTCAGGGAAAACGCATCAAGGAACTCCATTGTCTGAACGGGCTGGCTAAGGCCATTCGCCGGCCTGAGAGCCTGGAGAACGTCCTGCAGATTACTGTCGAACTGATGTCTACCGCCTGGCAGTACCCGGAGATTTCGAGGGCGCGGATTACTTACGACGGCAAGGAGTTCGTCTCGGAGCCGTTTGAGGAACCCAGTTGGCGCCTGTCGAGTGAGTTTCTGGCGGGCGACAAGCGAGGCATCGTGGATATGTTCTACCTGGAGGAGCAGCCCGAGGAGGACGAGGGACCGTTCCTCAAGGAAGAGCGTGACCTTCTGGACAGCATCGCCCGCTTGCTCGGAGAGGTGGCGGAAGGGGAACAGACGAGAGACGAGAAAGCCCACGTGGAGGAGCAGTACCGTCAGGGCCAGAGGATGGAGTCCATCGGCCGACTGGCCGGCGGGATTGCCCATGATCTTAACAACCTGCTTACCCCGATTCTCGGCTACGGTGAGATGCTGCAGGAGAAGCTCGGCCTCGGTGATGTGCGGCGGGAATTCGTAGACGAGATCATCAGGGCGGGTCTTGGAGCCCGGGACCTGGTGCAGCACCTCCTGGCCTTCAGCCGCAAGCAGACCCTGGAGTACAAGACGCTGGATCTGAGCGACACCGTTGCGGGATTCGAGAAGCTGCTCCGAAGCTCAATCCGGGAGGATATCGAGATCAAGACCATCCTGTCACCTGATGTCAAGACGATCCAGGCGGATGTCGGCCAGATAGAGCAGGTCATCATGAACCTGGCGGTCAACGCCCAGGATGCCACGTCCGGCAGCGGGACGCTGACAATCGAGACGTCAGCGGCAGACCTACGTGAAGGCTGTGTGGCGAAGCATCACGACGTGACGCCCGGCGAATACGCCATACTGGCTGTCAGCGACACGGGGTGTGGCATGGATGACGAGACCCTCAAGCAGGTCTTCGAGCCGTTCTTCTCCACAAAGGGTGACAAGGGCACCGGCCTGGGCCTCGCCACCGTCTACGGCATCGTCAAGCAGCACGGGGGCCACATCTGGGTGTGTAGTGAGCCAGGTAAGGGCACGATCTTCAGGATCGGCTTGCCCGTCTCGAGGGAAACGTCTGCCGGGAAAACGCCCGTCAAGCGGGAGATCGGCGAGGTGACAGCCGCCGACCCGGGAGGCTCCGAGACCATTCTGCTGGCGGAGGACAACGAGCAGCTCCGTGTGCTTGCCCGGACCCTTCTTGAACGCCTGGGCTACACGGTCCTGCTCGCGGCCGACGGCGAGACGGCACTGACGGTCATGGGGCAACACGAGGGCACCGTGGACCTGCTGCTGACCGATGTGGTCATGCCAGGGATGAACGGCAGGGAGCTCTTCGCCAGAAGCGCCGAGAAGTACCCGGGCCTGAAGGTGCTCTACATGTCCGGCTACCCCCGCGACGTGCTCACCCACGAAGACATTCTTGATGAGGGTATCACCACCTTCGTCCGTAAGCCCTTCTCCATTCACACCCTGGCTGTCAACGTCAGGGAGGCGCTGGAGCAGGTTGAGGGGATTGGACTTGATGGCGCGTCCGCCGATCAGCACGCGACGGCGTCCTCACGCGACGGCGTCCTGTAGGGCCAGGAGAAGCGTCGATATGGAGTAGGGTTTCCGCAGACAGACGAAGTCTGGGCACTCGTCGCCGTTGGTCCTGAGCGATTCCCCGGCGTAGCCGGTGGTGAGAAGCACTCTGAGCTCGGGCTTGCGCTCCATCAGCCTGCAGGCAAGCTCCGGGCCCGTGCCGTCGGGGAGCATCACGTCGCTGAAGAGCAGGTGGAAGTCACCGTTCTGTGACTCGAACTGGACCAATGCCTCTGCCATGCCGCCCGCGTCGAAGACCTGGTAACCGTGCCCGGCGAGCGCCTCACGAAAGAGGCGGCGGATCATCCCGTCATCTTCGACGAGCAGTATCCGTTTCCCCTCACCGCTCGCGGCGACACGACTCCCGGGCTCGTCGATGATGGGCGCATCCGGGAAATCCGACGATGCAGGTATGTAGATTCCCAAGGCCGTTCCCTCGCCGGGCTCGCTTTGCACACAGATCCAGCCTCTGTGCTGGTCGACGATCCCGTGCACGACCGCCAGCCCCATTCCGGACCCTCCACTCCCGTCCCTCGTCGTGTAGAACGGCTCGAAGATGCGGTCGAGAACCGCGGCGCTCATGCCAACGCCGGTATCGCGGACGCTCAGCACGACGAAACGCCCTTCTCTTCCTCCCGGCATCCCGACGACATCGTCTGCTTCCAGGGTGACGTTCTCTGTGGACAGCGCGAACTTCCCGCCGTCCGGCATCGCGTTCTTCGCGTTCACCGCGAGGTTCATAATCACCTGGCCGATGTTCCCGGCGTCGGCACTGATCGCCCACAGCTTCTCCTGCGGGCTGAACGATACCTTGATGGACTCGCCTATGGTGCGGGACAGGAGTCCGATAACGTCCGTGATGCTGCGATTGAGATCCATCGGCCTCATGTCCGATGCTTGGCCGCGTCCGACGATCAGCAACTGCCTCGTGAGCTCGGCCGCTCTCCTGCTGGTTCTCACGATCTGCTCGACCTCGGCGCGCCCCTGGGATTCCTCGGCCATCTTCCCCAGCGTGATGTCGGCGTACGCGTCGATCACCGTCAGTAGGTTGTTGAAGTCGTGCGCGACACCTGCCGCGAGTTGACCGACGGCCTCGAGCCTCTGCGACTTCATCATGTGCTTGCGTATCGCCCGGCTCTCCTTCTCCGCACGGACCCGGTCGGTCACGTCCCTGCAGTTGAGCAGGAACCCGTTCACGACGGAGTCGGCGCGTCCATCTGTGAAGCTGGCCTCGATACTTCGCCACGAGCCGTCCGAATGCCTCATCCGGATCACGATCTGCGGCACTTCGGCGCCGGAGTCGCCCGCAAGCTGCAGGAGTGTCTGAGCCGCGGCAAGGTCGTCCGGATGGACGAACGACATGGAGCTTGTTCCCACGAGCCCGACTGGGTCGTGGCCCAGAATGGTCGTCATCGAGGGGCTCGCGTAGCTGATGTTCATGTCAGGGCCGATAATGAGGGTTATGTCCGAACTGCGCTCCACGAGCGCGCGGAACCGTCCGGAGGCGTACTCGAGTTCACGCTCCGTCTCCACGCGTTCCGTCACGTTGCGGGCGACTCTGGAGACGGCGGTCACGTGGCCGAGTTCGTTTCTGACAGGGCTGAGCGCTGCCGAATACGTCAGGGTCTCTCCGCCTCCTGTGACGAAGTGCTCCTCGACGGTCGCCCTCTCGCCGCTGGCACCCACGCGAACGACGCGCTCCTCGAAGGCGGGTCCGTCCAAGAAGCCGAGGTGCTCCGACAGCCGCGCACCGGCGAGCTGTTCTGTGGAGACCGCGAACCGCGATGGTCCCGCGTAGTAGAGCACCCTGCCCTCGAGGTCGTGAAGCGAGATCATGTCTCCGGCGCCCTCGAGTAGGGTGTGGAGTCTCTCAATGTTCGTCCGCGCGTCATTCTCTGCGAGCACGCGTTCAGTGCAGTCCCTGATCACGACCACGACTGCCACCGGCTCACCGGCGTCGTTGCGTATGGGCGACCCGCTCACCTCGCAGACGAATCTACTGGCGTCCTCACGCAGGGCAGTGTAGACGACGTTTCTTACATTCTCCCCGGATGCCACCCGACCCAGGTCCCCGCGCGCCCGCGCGCGGTCTGCCGGTGCCAGAAGGTCTATGGCGTTCGTGCCGAGCATCACATCCTCGTTCTCGTTCCCGAACATCTCCAGGGCGTGCGGCGACGAGTAGAGGGTCGCCCCGTCGAGTGCCATGACGACGATCCCGTCGGGGGACGTTTCAGCGATGGTCCTATAGAGGTCCATTGACCTGAATTCGTGAGTGACCGCGGCCCTGCGGTCGTGGGCGCGGCCGAAGGCGGCGTTGAGCGCCGCTTCGTCGTCTGGAGTGATGACTCTGACGGACTGGGGAAGGGGTTCGTCGTCGAGGCGTGCCGCCATCTCGTCGGTGGCCACCAGGATCACTGCGACCGCCCGGGCCTTCGTGTCGGACCGCAGCTCTGAGAGGATCGCATCGAGCTCGGGTCCCGACGAGCAGTCGCTCAGAATGGCGTCGGGCCCGAGCCGAAGGGCTAGGTCCTGCGCCTCTTCGTACGAGCAGGCGGTAGCGGCCACACAGTGTCCCATCGCGGTGACGCGCTCCGAGAGATTCGTGAGGGATTCCGTGCTGTCACCCAGTACCACCACGCTAAGCATTGTTGCGCCCCCAGGAATGGCCCGCCGAGAAACCGATGATGACGTCAGTGTCGTACGACTCGTGTACGTGCACATTGTGCGCCCGGCGGTGAACTCAACAAGGCAAAATGAACGCAAAGGTGCGCCCTGTCGAAGGAATGTAGCCGGGTGTGAAGGGGGGGGGCGGACGTCAGACCTGTCGCCTGTGTCCCGCGAGCGTGGCCGCAGAGACTCCAATGCCGCGCGCCAGCACTCCGGCGACGCGATTGACGGCGGAACGCGACACCATCTTGACGGCGTCGTCGAAGGTGATGAATCGAGACCGCTTACGTTCGACGAAGCTGAGGGCCCGCCCAAGGTCGCCGCGCGACATCGTATTCAGATGAAGGCAGATGGTCCACACCCCGATCGGTATCGGCGGCCTCGCTCGCGCGGCGAAGAGCTGAGGGACATGCGTGAGTCCGTTCGCTTCGTAGGGATAGAGAGCGAAGCCGTCCGACATTGCCTCGAAGCCGCACTCAAGAAGCGCGCGCTCCGTGTCGCGGTCGTAGGAGTGCCACGGAGCCACGAACGCGTTCGTGCGGATCCGTCTGTCGAGAAGCGCGTCCCGCCCGCTCGTGACCCGCTCGAGCTGATCTTCGAAAGGTAGTCCTGCGAACTCGCTCTGGCGGTTGAGGCCGAGCGTTCCACCGTTCAGGGTGTTCGGGAGGTGCTGGTAGCCGTGCATCGCGATCTTCCAGCCGCGTTCGTCCAGCTCGCGGATCTCGCCCCAGAAGTTGCCGGGGGGTGGCGGGTAGCTCAGGAGGAATGGATCCCTGTTGTCGGGCACCACCGCGGCAAGGGGGAAGACGCCCAGGTGCTCCACAGCCAGCCTGAGGCGGTCGAAGTTCTCCCAGTCCATGTTCGGCGCCACGTCGTCCAGGCGGAGGATGTAGTTGACGGCCACGTCGTTACTCCGATGTTTGCGCGTCGTGCGAAGGGCGCTCGTTTCGGCGCACGCCCTGCAGGAACATGCTGCTCGTCGTCAGGTCTTCGTCACTCAGTTCTCTGAATTCGGGGGCCAGTCTCTCACGGTTGATGGCCGACTCACGGCGAACCGTCTCGTCGTGTACGACCTCGAATCCGGCGCCTGCGAACGCTACCAGGTACGCCGAGTGCGGTTGCCTGTTGAGAAACCAGTGCCTGTTCCCGCGCATCAGCTTCCAGAGAAGGCTCGGGTAGGCCCAGTGTCCGTTCCACTCCGGTGCTCTGCCAATGGCCGACAGGTCGACCTCGTGAGAAGCCAGGCCGCCAGCGACAAGCCACGAGAGCATGTCGTCGGCCGCCGACCTCAGGTCCGTTACGTTCTGGAGCACCGACTGCGACAGCACCATGTCCACGGACTCGTTCTCGGGCGCGCTCGAGCGGCACCACGGGGCCTTGTAAGAGACGCTAACCCCCGCTTCGGGTACGGCATCGCGCTCCGCCACGGCCCGCGTGACTGCGTCGATCCGGGCAGGGTCCAGCGCGGCCTCGAGGGCCTTTTCGGTCAGGATCTCGGTCGGGAACGCGTAAGACCCGAGGCGGGGTCTGGTCCTGGGAAACTCGGCGTCTCCGGGGATCGCTTCGCGTCGCTGCAGCAGCTCAACGAGTTCCCCCAGTATTCGCAGGTCGTCCTCCGGTGTCGCGTATCGGACCGCGTCGAGGGCGCAGTAGCTCTCCGTTCCCGAGAGAAGTGCGGCGATGCCCACACCGAGTGAATCCCCGGGACCCAGTTCCACCAGTACTCGGGGAGGCGCCGGCCGCAGGCCGTTCCGGTGCGCCAGCACCAGATGCCTCATCCACACGGAGTAGCAGTACCGCGCGTCGTCGGTGCCGCCTGTACCTCGCTGCATCATCCCGCGTACTCCGGGAATGTACGAGAGCATTCCCGCCAGCACCTGTCTTCCTACCAAGAGTCGTACCTCCGGTATCCACTCCCCGCAACCGGGGGATCGTCGGGAGGACGTTCCGGTTCGCACTATACCCCGCGTGCCTGAACCCTGTGAGCGTCCCTGACGTAAACATTGCGGCGCGCCAATCTAAGCGGGTGTTCGGGCGAGCCGCGTCGTAATGGCGTGCTAGGGTGCCGTGCATGAGGATGCTCGACCATGATCCTGAGAGTGCTGCCATGACCGCATCGGATGTGTCGGTCGTCATTCCCTACTACAATGGGGCGCGCTTCATCGCGCGCGCTCTTGACACCGTTCTCGGGCAGACCATGGGAGCGCCACACGTGGTCATTGTTGACGACGGGTCCGTCGAGGGTCCGTCCCGGCACATACGGCGCTACCTCGACTCCGGCCAGGCGACGTTGCTCACGCACGCCACCAACAGAGGCATCGCAGCGGCGCGGAACACCGGGCTCGATGCGTCCCGCTCCCGCTTTGTCGCGTTTCTGGATCAGGACGACACGTGGTTGCCGCGGAAGCTGGAGCTGCAGTTGCCTCTGCTGGATGAGTCCGGACGCGGCGTCGGTCTCATCTTCGGTGACCTCGGCGAAGCCGACCTCCAGGGTAGAGTCAGGGAGTTCGTTCCTCGCGGACGGATCCCGTCCGATCTCAACGACCTGAGCGGCTCCGACCAGCTGTCGGCGCTCTTCACCGGCAACTTCATCTCACTGATAGCCTCTCTTGTCCGGCGTGAATGCGTGGACGATGTCGGGCACTTCGACGAGCGCATCAGGGGAGGGGCCGACGACTACGAGTTCTGCCTGAGGCTGACCGCGCGGTACCGCATCATGCACCGACATGGGGTCGTTGCCACCCACTGGACGCACGGCGACAACTACTCGACCGACCTCGAACGGTTGACCGCGGACAACTTCAGGTTCCTCGCGGAGGTCGCCTCCCGACACCCGTTCCTGGGTTGTCGGCTGGAGCGGCGCCTGGCCAGACTTCACCACGACCTGGGCAAGCACTACCTGTATTCGGGTGACACGGCCAAAGCGGTCGAGTCACTGAGCGAGGCCGCCAGGGGGGGTGAGGACTCACCCGCCCTTCGGCTGGCAATGCTTCTGTCTCAACTGGGAGCTGCTGGAAGCTGGGCGTTTCGCGCTCGCCGCATGATGACACGCAGGCTGGCGCGGTAGGCGAATCGCTCCTTCCCGGACGCCGTTCACGACAGGAGGGGAGAACGCGGTCGAGTGGTTGCCAGAGCGGACTGGAAGCTCAAGGTCGTCAAGGAGTCCGGCATTGGCCTAGCGGGGTCGGTCGTCGGCACGGCGCTCAACTACGTGCTGCTAATGATCGTCACGCGCGCGTTGAGCCCGACGGAGTACGGCACGTTCGCGCTGGCGCAGTCGGTGACGACCATCGCTCTCATCCTGGCGCTGTTCGGAACGCCGAGGGCGCTGGACCGTTTCATCCCCCTCTACAACGCCCGCGGCGACTACGGGCGGACCAGGACTCTCATATCCAGGATCTTCGGCGTGACGCTCGTGGCCGGCGTGGTCGCAGCGGCCGCGCTCATTCTGGGCTCCGGTCTCATAGCCCGCGCAATGCCGAACGGGGCGCACCTCGCACCCGTTCTCGCCGCTCTGGCGTTGAGCGTGCCCCTGCTGGTCTACGTCGAACAGGTCGGGTCCTCCTTCGTGGGATTCAAGGAGCTTCGGTACCAGGCGTACGTGCAGCAGCTGGCTCTCCCGGTGTTGAGGATCGCGCTTGTCGCTGTCGCGTTCGCCGCGGGCTTCAAGCTGTACGGCTGGGTCGCCGCGTATCTGGTGTCCCTGGTCGTCGCCGCCGCCCTCGCCTTCGCGTTCTACCGGCGGCTGATCGCCCCGCTTCTCCGCGCGCACGCGCCGGTCGACGTATCGCTCAAGGAGACCGCGACATACAGCTGGCCGCTTACCGTCAACAACATCGTTCTCGTGTTCTTTGGCCAAGTGGGCATCCTGTTTCTTGGGCGGTACTGGTCGCTCGCGGACGTGGGTGTGTTCAGAGTCTACGTCTACGTGGTCCTCGTCATGGTGATGGTCCGCGCGTCGTTCACGAAGATCTACAAGCCGGTGGCGTCAGAGATGCTCTCGACGGGCGACCACGAGGAACTCGGGCGCGCCTACGCCCGGGTCGCCCGGTGGATGTTCATTCCGAACTCCGCCATCTTCCTCGTCATAGCGCTCTTCGGCTCCCGCGCCCTCGTGCTCCTGCTGGGCGCCGAGTACCAAGTGGTGCCGGTGGCGCTCGTCGTGCTGGCCGCAGGCAGGCTTCTCGTCTCCTCGCTTGGACCCCAGGGTATGACGCTCGAGGCCTTCGGTCACACGCGGCTCTCGATGGTCAATGCCTTCGTCATGGTGGGCGCGAACGTCGGGCTCTGCGCCCTTCTCGTCCCCGGCCATGGCATTCTAGGCGCGGCGGTCGCGGCCTCCGCCTCGGCGTCGCTCGGCGCGCTCGCGGGGCTCGCTCAGGTATTCGTGCTCCACAGGATGCACCCATTCGGCTTCGGCTTCACCAGGTGCGTTGGCGCGGCTCTGGCGGTCTGGCTTCTGGGAGGCACGCAGGCGGAACGGATCGGCGCCATGGGGCTCGGAGAGCTGACGTGCGCCGCCACCGCAACGCTCACGTTGTACGCCCTCGGTCTCGTCCTTGTGCGCGGGTTCGATGCGACCGACCGCCAGGTGCTTGCGGAAGCGAGGGACCGCGTCCTGCGCAGGGGGAATCGAAAGGCAGAGGGAGGGAACCATGCGGTTTGCGGTCGTCGGTGATATTTGCCCGGACGCGCGCCTGCTGGCGTGGCGCGTCGCCCGGATCCCCGATCTTCACCGGGCACTCGACGTCGATCTCGTGCTCGCGAACTTCGAGGCCGTCGTCGACGGGACCGAGGTGGGAGACGACACGTTCGCTCCGGACAAGATCCGTTTGTCCGTTCCCGGCGAGGCATTGGACAGGCTCCGGGCGATCGGTGTCGACGCGGTCAGTGTCGCGAACAATCATCTCTGGGACTACGGCGCCGCGGCGGCCGAGCACACCGTCCGCGAACTCGGACGTACTCTCGGCATCGACCGCGTCTTCGGGTGGAACGACAGGCCGTCAATCGAGATAGCGTCGGGGCTCAGCGTCCTGGGGATGTGCTTCGACGAGACGCATCCGGAGCGAGGCGGCGGTTCGTTCGCCGTCCGCGACACCGGGGATGTCTGGAGCGCCGTCGCGGCTGCCCGCCAGCCAGGAGAGAGCCTGTTGGTGTTCGCGCACTGGGGCGATGAACACGTCCGACTCACCGATTCGCTTCTTCGGGAGCGGGCGCGGGAGATGGTCGGGTCCGGGGCCGCTCACGTTGTCGGCTGCCACAGTCACGCGGTGGGAGCCGGGGAGCGCATCGGCGACGCCGTCGCGCTCTACGGCCTCGGGAATCTGCTCTTCCGGACGATGCCGGAGCACAACACGCGCATGCTGCCGGCGGACCGGCGTGGTCTGGCCGCCGTCTTCCGCTGGGAGGGCGGAGTGCTGACTTACGAGGAGTGCTGGGAGAGCGTCTTCGACGACGCGATGAACCTGAGCCTGCGCCCGCTCGGAAGGCCTCTGCCTGGCGGCCCCGTCGCGCGCAGGCACCTTCACCTCCGCAAGGGGAGCGCCCGGGCTCTCTACCACATGGACCTCGGCACCACGTGGGCAAGGCGGGGAGTGGCGAAGGTGCTCTCGGGGATCGAGCGCCCGAGCTGGCGGAAGGTCGGCACGCTGAGCAGCAGAGTGTTCGGACGTCGCGTTGCGTAGGCCGGGGGAATGTGCGCCATGACCTCAAGGACAGTGCTGTCGCCACCTGATCTCATCGTGACGCGGGCCTCGCTCGCTGGCATCGTCGCGGCGCTCGTGGTCTTCGGCCGGACTCCCGACACGCTGCCTCAGATGTACGTCTCGCTGGCGGTTCTGGTCGCTCTGTACCTTCTGGGCAGGGGCGCTGCGATACTCGACTCGCTGGTGTCCTACGCGACGTCCCCCCTCATGCGCGTCAGGTGGCTGTTCCTGCTCTGGGCCGGCGCATCGCTCCTGTGGTCGCCGCACCACGGACCTTCGGCACTGAGCCATCTGTCCACGCTGGTTGAGATCCACCTGCTGGGCCTGATCTTCTACGACAGCGTCAGGAAGCTGGGGCAGATCAAGGTCATTCTGGTAGCGCTCGTCGTCACCGCAGTCCTCGCCACCGCACAGACGCTGATCTCGGGCCTCGGGACCGACGTGATGCGCCTGAGCGGCGTCTACGGCAACCCGAACATCTTCGCGGTCACCTCGCTCATCGCGCTGGCGGCACTCCTGTCAGGGATCAACCTGGGCAAGGGAGCGATCGGGCAGCTGGTTTCCTACGGCTCGATCCTTGTCATCAGCGGCGGCATCGTCGCGTCGACGTCGAGGAAAGGCGTCCTCGGTGTGCCCGTCCTGTGCCTGCTGTCCATGGCCGTGCCGTCGCTGCGACGCCGGGGGGCCGTCTCGACCGCGCTTCTTCTGACAGGGCTCGTGGTCGTGAACGCGTCCGGCGGTGCCCTTCAGCGCTTCTGGCTGTTCTGTGTGCGGCGCACCGTGGCCGTGGGCAACTGGTTCACCTCGGTCGGGAACGTGGACGGCAGCCTGCTCGAGAGAGGGCGCTTCCTTGCCATGGGAGCCGCTCTCATCGTCAAGTCGCCGTTCCTCGGACACGGCCTCGACTCCTTCTACTGGATATCGGGCGAAGCGGCATACACGCACAGCAACTACGTGGAGCTCGGGGTCGCGCTCGGGCTGGTTGGCGCCCTGCTCTATTACGCGTTTCACATCGTGCTTCTGCGGCGCGCCTTCGCGCGATCTGTCCGAAGGCTGCTGGGCGCGCGCTTCGCCATTCTGCTCGTCGTGCTGATGCTCGCTCTCGACGTAGCGATAGTGTCCTACCGGATGAAACTGCCGTCGCTTCTCATGATCGCGTGCGTCGGCTGGATGGAAGGACCGCGAGAAGATGAGTGAGGTACGGTGCCGGCTTACGAGTCATGTCATAGACCCGATCTTCTGGACGCTGCTCAAGCGGTACGACTTCACGACCAGGCTAGCGGAACTGCGCGGGCTGCAGTGGGACGACCGTGTCGTGTTCGAGGACAGGCAGAGGCGCTCGCTGGCCGCGCTCCTCAAGCACGCCGTCGAGAACGTCGGGTTCTACCGAGAGAATGCTGCGGGCGTCGCATCCGCGTCGATCGCGGACGATCCTGTCGCGGCCCTCAAGAGCTTCCCCGTTCTGGAGAAGAGCGTCATGGAGCGATACCTCGTTTCCGTTGATGTGGACCCTTCGCGCCGGGCGTTCGCCAGCTCATCGGGCGGTTCGACCGGTGAGCCAGTGAGATTCCTGCTCGATGCCGCCAGCGACAGCGCGGGTCTGGCAGCGGCGCAGGTTCTCTACGACTGGGCCGGCGTTCGGCGAGGCGACCGTCGCGTGTTGCTGTGGGGGGCGCGTCACGACCTCGCTGCCCGAGGACTGGCGCTGCACCGAATGGCCGACAGCGTCCTCAGGAACCTGACCGTTCTCGACGCGTTCGATCTCGGACCCAGGGCGATGAGGTCGTACGCCCGAACACTGCAGAGACTCAAGGCGGACTGCATAGAGGGCTACGCCGAAGCGCTGTACGAGTTCGCGGGCTTCCTCGACCGCGAAGGTCTTTCGATCCCGCGTCCCCGCGCCGTGATATCCGGAGCCAGCACCCTGCTGCCTCACATGCGGACCGAGATAGAGAGAGTGTTTGGGGCGCCGGTGTTCGACAGATACGGGAGCCGCGAGGTCGCCGCTATTGCAGCCGAGTGCGACCGGCACACCGGTCTTCACGTATACGGAGAGAACACCTTCGTCGAGGTGCTGGACGGTGACGGACGCGAGGTGGACGCGGGGCAGGAGGGGGAGGTCTTCGTGACCAGTCTGGTCAACTACACGATGCCGCTCATCAGGTACCGGATAGGTGACCGCGCCATTCGTGGTCCGACTCTCTGTGACTGCGGGAGACCCTACCCGCTTCTGTCGGGAATCTCGGGCCGGACGTCCGCCTGTCTTCTGAGACCGGACGGAGGAGTTGTCTCGGGCTCCGTCGTTACTCACATCATCGGCGTTGAATGCGGAGAGGGCTGCATCCGAGGCTTCCAGGTCATTCAGGACACGCTTGATGAACTCCTCGTCAGGATCGCACCGGTTCCGGGCATGGAGAGTCAGGCCTTCGGCCAGGTGGAGCCGATCGCCTCGCGGCTCAGGGAAGCCATGGGGTGCAATTGCCGGATACGTTTCGAGACGGTTGGCTCGATAGAGCCGGCCCCTTCCGGGAAGCGCCAGTACGTCATCTGCCGGGTGGGAGGAAGGGACTCATGAGACCCTTGAGCGTGCTGTATCTCATCCATACGCTCGGGCAGGGGGGAGCGCAGCGTCAGCTGGTCACGCTCGTCAACGCGCTGGACCGTACCCGCATCCGGCCGGAGGTCGCCTTCTACTACGACCTCGACCTTCTCAGGCCGGAACTCGAGCGCACCGGCACGCCGGTGCACGTGCTGGGGCTGCACGGGGCGAAGGACCCGCGCGTCGCGCTCCGTCTGGCGCTACTCATCGATCGGAGCGACTTCGACATCGTCCACTGTTTCCTCAACACGCCGGGAGTGCTCGCGCGTCTCGCCGTTCTCAGCCGCGGAGGGCCGAAGATCATCCTGTCGGAGAGAAGCGTGGACCTCGGGTCTCTGCCGTGGACACTGCCGCTGGAGCGGATGCTCTCCTATCGCGCCGACGCCGTCGTCGTGAACGCGCCGGTCGTCAGGCGCCACGTGGAGGGCGTTCTCCCGAGGTGGCGCGGTCGCGTCCACATCGTGCCCAACGGCGTGAGCTGGAAGGAGCCCACGCCCGAGCAGTTACGCAGGGCCGGTGACCTTCGCGACCGCTATTGCATCCGCGACGACGGGGTGCTCCTCTCGTCCGTGGGCAGGCTCTCCCGCGAGAAGAACCCGCTGCTTCTGCTCGATGCGTTTGCGATGCTCAGCGCCGAGTCCCGACGCAAACTGAGCGTTATCTGGGTCGGCGCGTCGAGGGACGAGAGTCTGAAGAAGGTCGTGGAAGAGCGCGTACGACTGTTTGGCGTGTCCGATCACTTCCATCTGCTACCAGAGACCAACGACATCGGGTCGGTGTACGTCGCTTCGGACGCCGTCGTTCTCACGTCGTGCTGGGAGGGCTCCCCGAACTCCGTGCTCGAGGCGCTTGCCTCGGGTACACCCGTCATTGCGACTGACGTGGGCGATGTTCACGAGATGGTCGTAACAGGGCGCACCGGGTGGCTTGTGCCGCCGGAGGATGTGCCGGCCATGGCCGCTGCGATCTCAGGGGCCGTGGCCACTCCGCGTGCCGCGCTCGTCCGCATGGGACGCGAGGGTGCGAAGCTGGTTCTCAGCGAACGTTCTACGGAGAAGCTCGTCGAGCGGACCGAAGCGGTCTATCGTCACGTTCTTTCCGACACCTGATCGACGACAGCACGTTCCAGCGGTCGGTCGAAGTAACCTCGCGGTACAGAGAACCGTAGACCGCGGCCGTTCTATCGAGGCTGTAGGCGGCACGGATCCTCTCTCTCGCGGCGATCCCGCGCCGAACGCGCTCGTCCCTGCCGGCCTCCAGCAACCCAAGAACCGCCGAGCCCAGCGCCTCGGGGTCACCCGGGGGAACGATGAAGCCCGTGTCGCCGACGACAGCGGCTGAGTCCCCTACGTCCGTGGCAACGCACGGTACGCCCGACGCCATCGCCTCACCGAGGACCAGCGGGAGCGCTTCTCCAAGCGACGACGACACGTAGATGTCCAGCGCAGCCAGAATGCGTGGAACGTCGGTCCTGCTTCCCAGCAGGACGGTCCGCCTCTCCATACCCGCCGCTCCTATCGTGCTCAAGAGCTCCGTGTTGCTCCAGGTGACGTCCCTCCCGCACAGAACGAACCTCGCGTCCGGCACCTGCGCCGTGACCATAGCGGCCGCGCGAAACAGATTCGCGTGGTCCTTGTTGGGATCGTAGCGCGCGACCATGCCGATCAGGGGTGTCCCGGCGTTGAGATCCAGTTCTCTGCGCAGCGTCGTTCGGACCGATTCGTCCGGCCGGAATTCCGCTAGGTCGAACCCGTTCGGTATGACGCGAAGCTTCGATTTGCAGTATCCCATTTCCGCATGGGCCGCGCGCGTCGCTTCGGAACAGCAGACGATGCTCCGGGGCAGACGGCTCGACAGTAGCGCGCAGCTCTTCGCTACCCGAAGTGTGGACGCCTTGTCCGACTCATCCAGGTTCGCGTGGTGGAGCCCCCAGACCACCGGGATCCCACCGGCGAGCTTCGCAGCCGCGCCGGCGGCGAGGTCGGCGTGATACATCCAGCTCTGGATGACGTCGGGCCTCCGCTTCCGGATCTCTGCGGCGAGCGTGACCACTCCCCAGGGCCTCGGCCGCGAACGATCCAGGCCGAGCGCGTGGACGGTCACACCGACTTCGCGCATCTTCGCGCCCATCGGCTCCGTGTCGCTGAGGGAGAGCACCTCCGAATCGAATCCGTGCTCGGGTAGGCGCCGGAGGAGACGGTATAGCATCCACTCGGCTCCGCCTTCGAGCAGTCCGCTGACGACGTGCAGCAGTCGCTTTCTCTCCGGCGAAGAGGTCATCGGATCCCCCTGGACACCCGCGCGCTCAGGTAACCCCAGAGCGTGGGGTGGTGTCGGAGCCTGGACGGCAACTGCCTCTCCTTGGCGAACCTCAGTGGTTCTCCGCGGGAGATCCGCGCCACTGCCTCCCTGAGTAGCGGCAGTCCCGCGGCGACGTGGAGGTACGGATACGTGACGAAGCTGTCCTCCCGCGTGATGTCCAGCGCCGACTGCCCTATGACGCGCCCGGTGTCTATGCCGTCGTCGACAAGGTGAACAGTCGTCCCGGCTAGTTCCGCTCTGTCCTCTGCCAGTGCCCAGTAGCCTCCGTGCACACCTCTATAGAGGGGAGTGATACCCGCGTGCATGTTGACGAACGGGGCAGCGACGCAGTTCAGAGTCCGCCGGCCGATGATGCGCGTTCCGCTGACGACGACGACCGACGGGTCTATTCGTTGCATGAGTTCCCGTGTCTCGGGCGAGTTGACGGATTCCACCCTGTGTGCTTCGACACGCGGAGGCGACCGGTCCATGGCGAACCGGTCCACGATCGTTTCGATACGCGCCCTCGCTCCCAGCTTGAGCAAGGGGACGACCGTGCCGGCGAAGAGCGCCTGTCCGAGCGTCGCAGTGACGCCGAGCTTCCGCGCCCGTCTTCGCAGCAGACCCAGGCGTGATGGAGCCTTCTCGATGATCAGCTCGACGTCCTGTCGATCTTCCAGCAGGGCGTTCAGGATGATTCGAGTTGAGTCTCCATCCTGAGCGACAAGTAGTGCGGGTCCCGCAACCATTCGGGCATTCCCTCCGACGGTTCACTACTGAGAACACTGGCGGCGACTCCCGACATGTTCATCGAGCGAATGCGGCCTCCGGCGTTGCAGTCTCGATAGACCCCGAGCACGCGCCTGATCATGCGGAGGTTCTCGTCGAGGTCCGCGCCGAAGTTGTGTGGATGCCACCAGAGATGGAGCAGTTCCCGCTCACCGGCCGCGTGCTCTATCGCCTTGCAGAGGCGCCTCTCCTGGAGCCTGGTCGACAGATTCAACGCCCCGCTGCTCGGGCGGACGAAGAAGCTCCCAGGGATGTTGCACAACCCCCGGTCTTCCACTATCTCGCTCCACCTGAAGGTGTGGTGGCCGCCTATGTTCACGTACGAGTCGGCGAGCCGGACCACCCTCCTGATGAACCCCACGCTACCGTCTCCGCGTGATGCTCCGCCGTTTGCGTGGCCGCGATAGCACTCGAACCCGTTTCGTCTCAGTGACTCGTGGTAATCGGGGTTCACCTGGTTGCGCGGAAGCGCTATCGACCTCAGCCGGATCCCCTTTCTGGCGGCGATCAGGACGGCGCTGCGCAGGTCGTCGCCGAACTGCTCCGCTGTCTGCCCGTCCTCCAGGCAGTAATAGTGCGAGAACGTGTGTGACCCAATCTCCTGGTTTGGGGCCGACCGGATGAGATCGATCAGGTCCGCCGCGAAGTGCACGGGGTCGGTGAAATGGTCCGGGCCCGCGGACTCGGCGTAGGGGGAGAGTCCCTCGCGGAGATAGGTCGGCTTCAGCGCCGGCGAGCACTCGTGCAGTTCGGGGAGTGAAGCCGCGAACAGGAAGCCTACGGTGGCCCATGTGGCGGCGATCTCGAACTCATCGAAGATGTCGAGGATCCCCTCTACGGCCTTTCGCGTTCCCCGGAGGTTCCTGCCGTATCTGCCGTCCGCGGAGAGCCTGTCCCTCATTCCCCAGTGGAGCTCAAGGTCGAGGGACACGACCAGCGCTCCGTAATCCGGCAGCTCAGAGGGCATCGATTCACTGTCTCTCCCGATTCCCAGTTCCCGGTTCCATCCCGCCCAGACGGCGTCCGCGTCGGCGACGCCAGTAGTCTCGTGCGCAGATGGGGAGGGCGACTCGCGAACCGGAACGCTGTCCGGGCTCAGCCGGCTGCGGTAGACCGCCAGTGTGTCACCGACGACCCGCTCCTCGGAGAACGTCGTCCTCACGCGCTCCCTTGCTTCGCTTCCCAGCGTCCCGCGCAACACCGGGTCGGTCGCCAGTGTTATCATCGCGTTCTTCAGAGCGGCCGCGTCCTGCTTGGGAACGAGGAGCCCAGCCCGTCCGTCGACGGCCACGTCCCTGCAGCCGGGCACGTCCGTTGCGATCAGCGCTCTTCCGGCAGCACCGGCTTCGAGCAGCGTCCGTGGCGTGCCCTCTCTATATGAAGGCAGGACGACAACGTGCGCGCGCCCGAGGAACGGTTGTATGTCCTGCTGGTGTCCGAGCCACTCGATGTTCGGGTGCTCGTTGACGGCCTCGAGCCACTTCCGCGGAACGGCGTCCGGGGTCCCGGAGTCCGGGTCTCCCAGCAGCACGAACCTGCACTCGGGGTGTTCGGCGGCGACGTCGCGGGCCGCTTCCACGAACTCGCGTACCCCTTTGGCCCACAGCATCCGGCACGCCATGAGGAATACGATGTCCCCGCCTGGGTCGGGTTCGGGAGTGAGAGCCAGGCGGTCCACGTCCACGCCCGATCCGCGGATCAGCATGGCCCTGCCGGGGCCGACGAGCCCGGACGATGTGAAGATGCGGAGGTCGTCTTTGTTCTGGAAGATCGTGACGGCGTTGCCGCCAAGGGCGAGCCGGTAGCCGGCGGCGGCGATTCTCAACCGCAGCCCGTCGGACGTGAACGCCAGACCGAGACCCGTGACCGATTGGACGACGCCGCGCACACGCGTCAGTCGCGCCGCCACGCCTCCGAGAATGATGGGCTTGATCGTGAAGTGGTGGACGACGTCTGGTCGCAGCGTCAGATAGAGCCAGCAAAGTCTCCCGAGAGCTCCGGCGTTGCGAAGCGGCGACATGCTCCTGCGATTGAACTTCCACACCACGAACCGTGCACCGAGAGCTTCGAGTTCCGTTCGCATCCGTTCATCAGGCGCGACCGCCGTGACGTCCCAGTTCTCACGCACGAGTCTTCTGATGGTCGAGGCTCTGAAGTTGTGCAGGTACCAGGACGTATTCGACACGAGAACGATGCGGCTGCTGCGGCGATCCCGACGGCGCGCGCGAGAGAACATCGGCCCTCCTCTTCCTGTTTGCACGGTCGCAGATGCCTGCCCGAGCGCAGGCGCATCATGTGAACTTCCGGTCAAGGTATAACCGGACCGTTCAGCGCCGTCGTGGATTAGCGGGCTTTCATTGCGGCGCGGCGGTGTTTTCCGTGATCGGCTGTTGTCCGACCCGAGGGTAGCCAGCAAGGTGTCACAGGAAATTCCCCAAGGAGGTGTGCTGCGATGACAGTCATATCGTTCCGTGAATTGGCAAGGACCAGCGCGGTGACCGGATTCACGTGCGTCGCGGCGATAATCATCGCTTTCGCACCTGCTCAGCCTTCGTTCGCCACGGAGCCGGTCAAGACAGCCGCCGAAACCGAAGGCGGCATCCGGCAGCCGCAGTACTACCTGGCGCCGGGTCTGGAGGATGAACTGAACATCCGGGTCCAGATATGGGGAGAGGTGCGGGTCCCGGGGCTGTACATAGTGGCCGACGGGACCGATCTCATCGAAGCGATCTCGCTGGCCGGCGGGCCAACGGCGGACGCATCGCTCTCGGGGGTCAAGGTCGTGAGGTTCGCCGGGGACTTCAGGGGAGTGATAGACGTCGACGTCAGCGACTACATCGAGTCGGCCTCCGAGGACGCGACGCTCTGGCTTCAGCCCAACGACACGATCAACGTGCCCGCACGATTCTGGCC
The DNA here is from genome assembly GCA_043819135.1 of Candidatus Eiseniibacteriota bacterium. Lineage (GTDB taxonomy): Bacteria > Joyebacterota > Joyebacteria > Joyebacterales > Joyebacteraceae > JALGZG01. The sequence goes on from JBDRFG010000100.1 coordinate 27,551, forward strand.
GAAGGTCGGCAGATGGGCCGGACTCCTGACGACCCTCGCTCTCATCGCAAACGTGGTCGTCAATGCCAGCAACAAGTAGACGCGACGCTCTCGGAGGGCCCGAATGCCCGAACACGACGCCCGGATCTTCCCCGACTCCATCACGATTATCAGACGGCACAGACTGCTCATCGCGACCGTTCTGCTCGTTGGAGTGGGAGCAGCCTCTGCGGTGAACCAGTTCTCCCGCGCCGTCTACGAGGGCGAGGCCACAGTGATGGTGGTGGCTCCGCGGAGCATCGCGGCGTCGCTCATTTCTCTCCCGACAATGCCCCAGGACAGGGCATCCGCCCTCTACAACCAGATCCAGGTGCTGCGGAGCCGCACTCTGGCGGAGCGCGTCCACGATCGAATCGCGCGGATGCCCGCGTCCGCGAGCGGTCAGTTCCTCGAGAAGGACGGAGAGCCGCTGCCGGAAGACGAGGTCATCAGGAGCCTGCAGGCTAAGCTCCAGGCGATGCCGGCCGCCAACGCGGACGTCGTAGTGATCCGCGCCCGGGCCGGGAGCGCCGATGGGGCACAGCTCGTGACCAATGCCTACCTCGACGAGTTCCTCGACTACAGCCGACTGTCAGCGCGCGACGAGATCGGCGAGGTGAAGGTCTTCCTCTCGTCGCAGCTGGAGGTCGTCGAGGGCAGATTGCACGCGGCCGAGGAGAGTCTCAGGGAGTACCAGGAAGAGCATAAGGTGGTCGGTCTGCCCGCCGAGGCTGAGGCCGTGGTCGAACAGGTCACGCAGTTCGAGGGGCTTCTCAACGAGTCCCGAACCGAGTACGGCATGCAGAAGGCGCGGCTCAACCATCTCCGTCTCGAGCTCAGCCAGCAGATGAAGACGTTGCCGGAGGACATCACCGAGGTGTCCAGCCCCACGATCGCCACACTCAGAGGAAGTCTCGCCGAACTCGAGGGCGTGCACTCGCAGCTCCTGGCCGGTGGGTATACGGACTCTCATCCCAAGATGGTGCAGGTCCGAACCGACATCGATGAGACCAAGCGCAGACTGGTCGAGACCACGAGAGAAGCGCTGGAGAGAACCCTCTCAACGCAGGATCCGCTGGCCTACTCACAGGAGCTGGTAGAGAAGATCCTCGTTCTGGAAGTCGACGTGGCAAGCACGTCCGCGAGGATCGAGAAGCTCGGTGGTGTCGTGGAGGAATACTCCGAGCGCATGACAGAACTCCCGCTGACCTCTCTGGAGCTTGCGAGACTCGAGAGGGACCGTCGCGTCAACGAGGACATCTACACGCTGCTCCTCGAGTCATCCGAAGAGGCGCGCATCGCCGAGGCTCGCGAGACCGGAGAGGTTCGCGCCATCGACAGGGCCCAGCGTCCCCAGTGGCCGGTCACGCCGAGGCGGAAGTTGAACCTGGCAGTCGGAGGCATGCTCGGCCTGCTGTTCGGGTTCGGCATGGCGTTCGTGCGTGAATCACGAGACGACACGATCAAGTCGGTCGCAGATATCGAGGACTCGCTGGCACTGAAGGTACTCGGGATGATCCCGGTGTTCGGCGCTTCTGGTGTCAGTCCCGGACGCAGGCACAACGGTCGCGGGAACGGGTCGTCACTCAAGAAACACCTTCTGATAGGGCACGAACCGCACTCGCAGGCGTCCGAATCATACAGGGCGCTCAGGACGAATCTGTGCTATCTCGGCCGGAACGGTCCGCCGCGCACTCTGGTCATCACGAGTGCCGGGCCGGGCGAGGGCAAGTCGGCCACGGCCTCGAACCTGGCGATGGCGTTCGCGAGGCAGGGGACGAGCGTGCTGCTCGTCGACTGCGATCTCAGACGCCCCGTGCTCGATCAAGTGTTCGAGCTTCCCGCTGAGCGCGGGCTGACAGACGTGCTCAGGGGCGAGCTGATGATAGACGATGCTCTCAAGCCGTCCGAGGTGGAGAACCTGACCGTCTTGACGGGTGGTGCCACTACCGATAGCCCGGCTGAACTCCTGGGTTCCTTCACTATGGAGGCGGTTCTCGATGAGCTCTCCCGGCGATTCGAGTGTGTCATCCTCGATTGCCCTCCACTGCTTCCGGTGACCGATGCCGCCGTCGTCGCAGCCAAGGCGGAGGGGGTCATCCTTGTAGCCCGGGCGGACAGCACCTGTCTGGGCGCGCTTACGAGGGCCAAGACGCTTCTCGAGAACGTCAGAGCCAGGGTGCTAGGGGCGGTCATCAACATGGTCGGCAGGAGAGCGGGTGCGTACGGCGACTACGGATACTCGCACTACTACTCGAACTACGACAGCTACTACTCCACCTCCGCGTCGCGCGACAAGCAGGCCTCCGCGTGACGCATCACCGTTCGTACGTTGCCAGCTCCTCCACGCGTGATTCCGGGAGGGCCGATTGAGGTTCGTCAGCGGACTCGCGATCGCCGGTGTGGCCGCAGCGCTGTCGTGGGTGCTGGTGCCGGTGATCGGGCGTCTGGGTGTCCACGTGGGCCTGGTGGACCATCCGAGCGCCCGCCGGGTGAGGGCTCGACCCGTCCCAACAACCGGCGGACTGACGATATTCCTCGTATTCGGCGCGGCGATGCTCCTAGGCTACCTCTTCTATCACGACTTCCCCTGGCAGCTGGTCCCCCAGCTCAAGGTGCTCCTCACGGGGTTCGTCTCTATCGCGATGCTGGGTGTGGTCGACGACCGCCTGGAGCTGCGGCCCATCGTGAAGCTCGCCATCCAGACACTGATCGTCTGCGGCGTCGTGGCCGGAGGCCTCGCACTTGAAGAGGTCCGGTTCCTGCTCGGACCGACGGTCAACATTGGCTGGCTGGGCTATCCAGTAGCCGTCGTTTGGTTCCTGCTGTTCATGAATGCGCTGAACCTCATCGACGGGCTGGACGGCCTCGCCGGTGGCATCGCTGCGCTCGCTTCTCTCGGTCTGCTGGCGGTCGCCGCAATCAAAGGCAACCCGCTCCTGTTCTTCGCTGCGGCGGTGCTGCTGGGAGCCATCGGCGGTTTTCTCGTTCACAACTTCTCGCACGGCAGAGTCTATCTCGGTGATGTCGGCAGCAACGGCCTCGGCTTCCTTCTCGCGGGAGTTGCCATCGTAGGCGCCGACAACGACGTGGCCAGCTCATCGGTTCTCATCGCCGGCGCGTGCATGGCCGTGCCTACCTTCGACATAGTGACATCCGTGATGAGACGCCTGCTGGCAGGGCGCGGCCTCATGGCGTCCGATCACGGCCACATCCACCACAGGCTCATCGGCTTCGGACTCAGTCCCAGGGGAGTCGTGCTGGTTCTCTGGGGAGTGACCCTCTTCTTCGGGGGGCAGGTGCTCAGCATCATGGCTTCCCAGGGGTGGGTCTACTCGGCCGCGGGGCTTGTGGCGGGCGCGGCGGTGGCGCTGACGATCATCGCGCAGCGGAAGAAGAACACGCTTACAACGACCAGGAACGTCGCAGATGAGATCTTCTACCTCCTCGGAACGCGCGACTCCTCGACTCTCGAGCCCTCTATGGACGACTCCAGGCTCCGCACGATGATCCGGAACCAAATTCGCCGCGAAGCGCGGTTCAGGCGCGCGAACGGCAACGGCAACGGGCACGGCAAAGCGGTCGACCCGACCGAAGTCGAGCCCACGGAACGCAGGCCAGTCCCAGAACCTCTGGCTTCACTCCTTCGATAGAAGTTGCCCACCCATGGCAGCAGCGTGATACTATTCGGAATGCAATTGTGGTCGGAGAGCTCAGCCACGCATCCTGACGGCGTGCATTGAAGCGCCCACGATACGCGAGGAAACGGTTGCCATGGAAATCGCACTCAGCATTCTCGTAGGCGTTGGCCTGGCCGCGGCCTGCGGGTTCAGGGTGTTCGTTCCGTTCTTCGTCGTGAGCGTCGCCGCGATGAGCGGTCACCTGGAGCTTGCGCCCGGGTTCGATTGGATGGGCACACACTACGCGCTCATCGCGTTCGCGGCTGCAACGCTGCTCGAAGTCGTCGCGTACTACGTCCCGTGGCTGGACAACCTCCTCGACACCATGGCCACTCCGGCCGCCGTGGCGGCGGGCATCGTCATCACGGCTTCGGTCGTCGGCGACTTGTCACCGTTTCTAAGATGGACGCTGGCGGTGATAGCGGGCGGGGGGACAGCCGCTGCCGTTCAGGCGGGGACCGTTGCGCTCCGCGGCACCTCCTCGGTCACGACCGGCGGACTCGCCAATCCGGTCGTCTCGACCGGAGAGCTGGGTGGATCGGCTGTCGTCGCGACTCTCGCGGTGGTGCTGCCCATCGTCGCCGTCGCGCTGGTCATCATCATGGGCGCGTTTCTCGTGCGTCTGAGACGGTGGTCGCGGAGAACCTGATCACATCAACCTGATCATGTCAACGGAGAACGGAATGAAGGCGCTGGTCGTGATGCTGACCGCGGTCACTCGCGGAGGTTCCTTGTCTCACGCCTGCGACAGCGCCGAGTGGATGGCCAACCGGAGCCCCCTGGTGGAGTAGGGCTTCTTGAGCAGCGGGAACCCGGTATCGGGAGGCGGCTGGTCGTTTCCGTACCTGTCGGGGAACAGGTAGCCGCTCGTGAGCAGGATGCGGGCATTGCGATCGCGAGCGTGTATCTCCTCCGCCAGTTGCGTGCCGCTCTTGCCGGGAAGGACGATGTCGCTGAAGACCAGGTCGAACCCCAGCGGGTCTCCCTCCAGCGTCTCGATGGCCTCTTCGGCGGACGCCACCTCAAGGATGTCGTAGCCCCAGTCTGTCAGGGCGCGAGTGGCGAAGGCGCGGACGCTGTCCTCGTCCTCGACCAGCAGGATCCTCTCGCCATTCGCTGCCGGAATCTCACCTACAGCCTCGCCGCTGGAACACTGAGCCTCATCGTCGTGCGCCCGACGCTCGGCCATCGGCAGGTATATGCAGAAGCTCGTTCCGCATCCCGGATCGCTCTCAGCGGTGACCCACCCCCCGTGCTGTTCGACTATCCCGTCGACGACGGAAAGGCCCAGGCCGGTCCCCACGCCGGGCCTCTTGGTGGTGAAGAACGGGTCGAAGATCTGTGACATTGTCTTGCTGTCCATGCCCACGCCCGTATCGCTCACGCGCAGGCAAGCGAATTCGCGAGTGCCCGGGTCGGATTCGTCCCCACAGTCAGAGGGAATCTGATTACCGACGGACGTGCTGATCGTCAATCTGCCTCCATGAGGCATGGCATCGCGCGCGTTCACCGCGAGGTTCATCAGCACCTGTTCCAGCTGCGATGCGTCCGCGTCTATCGTGCCGGCCTCCTCGTCGAGGTCGGTGATAAGTTCGATGTCCTCTCCGATCAATCGTTCGAGCATGTCGGTCATTCCCGACACGACGTTGTTGAGGTTCTGTTCCGCCAGCCGGAGCGGCTGCTTGCGACTGAAGGCGAGAAGCTGTCGCGTCAGAGCCGCCGCCCGATCCGCGCCCTTCGAGACGGCAAACAACATTTCACAAGCGGGGGAGTCTGGTTCCATCTGACCGAGCGCCAGCTCTGTGTAACCTGAGATGGCGGTCAGCAGGTTGTTGAAGTCGTGGGCGATTCCGCCCGCGAGCTGCCCGATCGCTTCCATCTTCTGCGACTGCAGCAGCTGTTCCTCCTTGCACGCCAGGGCCCGCTCCGCCTCCATCCTGTCCGTCACGTCCACGGAGAGGGCGATCACGCCCACGACGACCCCGTTGCTGTCTCTGTGCGGCACTCTGTCCGTCTGTATCCACCTCGTTCCCTGCGGAAGCTCCAGCGCTTCCAGGGCGCTGTGCCT
>JBDRFG010000101.1:0-22944 GCA_043819135.1 Candidatus Eiseniibacteriota bacterium
GGCCACAACTCCAACGAGACCCACGCCCGGGAAGTCGAGTCCCTTCGCTATCATCTGCGTTCCGAGGAGGATGTCGGTCCTCCGCTCGGCGAAGTCCTTGAGGATGCGCCAGTGCGACCCGTGACGCGTCGTCGTGTCCACGTCCATCCTCTCGACGGTCGCGTCGGGGAAGAGTTCGCCGACCGCCTTCTCGACGCGCTGTGTACCGGGCGCGCCGAACCTCAGGTTGAGGCCGTCGCAGGACGGACACCTCTTGGGCACAGGTGTTGCGATGCCGCAGTAGTGGCAGCGCATCGTGTGGTCGGTCGAGTGAAACGTCAGCGCGACGTTGCAGTTCGGGCATTTCTCAGAATGTCCGCACGAGAGGCACTGGATGAACGAAGCGTGCCCGCGACGGTTCAGAAACAGGATGACCTGCTTGTCAGCGGCGAGGGTCTCGAGGACGGCATCGCGGAGCGTGGCCGAGAACGCGCCCTCGGAGTCGACCGTCGGCACGTCGCACATGTCGACAACTTCGACCTCGGGCAGGGGCCCCGCGACAATGCGCTCCGGCAGCTCAACAAGGTCGTACTTGCCTTCACGCGCGTTGAGATAGCTCTCCAGGCTCGGGGTCGCCGTTCCCAGAATGACGACGGCGTCCTCGAGTTTGCCCCTCATGGCCGCGACGTCGCGCGCGTGATAGCGGGGCGACTCGCTCTGCTTGTAGGTCTGTTCGTGCTCCTCGTCGACGACAATGACACCGAGGTCGCGCACCGGTGAGAACACGGCCGACCGCGGGCCGACGACAACGGGGAACATCCCCTCGCGGATAGCGCGCCACGTGTCGTAGCGCTCCGTGAGCGACAGCCCGCTGTGCACGACGGCGACCTTGTCGCCGAAGTCTCTCTTCATCCGCAGGACCATCTGCGGCGTCAGCGAGATCTCGGGCACCAGTACTATCGCGCCGCGCCCGGAATCGAGCGCCACCTGGACGGCTTCGCTGTAGACGCGGGTCTTGCCGCTGCCGGTCACGCCATGGAGCAGCACGACGGCGAACTCGTGGGCGGATATCTTCCCCCCAATGAGGTCGAGCGCGTTCCGCTGCTCGGCGGTCAGCTCGCCCTCGTCGCTTAGTCCCCATCCCTCGTGGCCAACCGACAGCCTCGGGCTGGGGCGCTCGGCACGCTCGGCGAGACCCTTCTTCACGAGAGCGGTAACGGTGGCCGACGTGACGCCCGCCTCTCCGAGCGTCGCGACCGGCAGGGTCGCCTCGGGAGCTTCCGCCAGGATCGCAAGCGCCTCCGCCTGCTTCGGCGCCTTGCGCTCGAGCTTCGATCTCTCCTCGAGCGCGTCGCCGACTGAAACGGCCAGCCGCACCACGGGCTCCTTGCCGCCCTCGACCTTGGGCGGGTGGACCTCCTCGAACTCCTCGACAAGCCCCTCGCGCACGAGCGCATCGACGTCCGACCGGTTGCCGCGTGAGATCCCGGCCTCGCGCAGCGCGTGACCGACGGTGACCTTCCCGCGACCGCAGACGAGTTCGAGGATCTTGAGTCTGCGCTCCGTGAGCCCGGATGTCGCCGGTTCGGCGGATGCGGAACCGCCCGCGTCGCCACCGGCCCCGGCGAGCGCCTCCCTCCCCGCGTCCGTCACGCGGAGGAACCGCCGGCTCTCCATGTTGATGCCCGGGGGCAACGTCGCACGGAGCACCTCGCCCCACGACGCCAGATAGTAGTCCGCGATCCACCGCGTCAGTTCGATCATCGGAGGATCAACGACAGGGGCGATGTCCAGAACATCGACGATGTCCTTGACCCCCTCTAGCTCCGCCGTCACTCCCGCCGCCACCACGAAGCCCGTCACCTTCCTGCGCCCGAACGGCACGAGGACGCGCGTACCGACGGCGACGCGGCCGACGAGGTCGTCCGGGACCGAGTAGGTGAAGGTGCCGGTGACCGGCAGGGGCACCGCCACTTCGATGAAAGTGGTCGACATGAGTTGGATCTCCGAAGAATCTAGCGACGCGCCCGGGCCGCCTCGCGCGAAGCGCTGACCGCGAGCGACGCGTCGTCCCGCTCTCCCCTCGAGAAGAGCGAATCGCCCACGGCGGCGATGACCGCGCCGTTGTCGGTGCAGAGGTTCTTGGGCGGCACGACGGCCACGAGGCCGAGCTGGGCCGCTTCATCCGAGAAGCGGGCCCTCAAGGGACCGTTCGCGGCCACGCCTCCGCCGAGGCAGACGGACGGCACGTCGTGGGCCTCGGCGGCCCACATTGTCTTGGTGACGAGCGCGTCGACGACTGCCTCCTGGAAGCTCGCGAGGAAGTCGGCGAGTTCGTCACCTCCGGGTATCTTCTCGAGTTCATCGACGCGGTACCTGACCGCCGTCTTGACGCCCGAGAAGCTGAAATCCAGGTTGCCACGCTGCATCATCGCCCTGGGGAAATGGATGGCGGACGGGTTGCCGCCCGCGGCGAGCTTCTCGATTACCGGACCGGCGGGGTACGACAGCCCCAGAAGCTTCCCCACCTTGTCGAACGCTTCGCCCGACGCGTCGTCGCGCGTTCGACCGAGCGTGCGGTAGCGCCCCCAATCCTCGACCAGGACCAGTTCTGTGTGACCGCCCGACACGACAAGGCAGACGGTGGGAAGCGGGATGTCCGGCTCGGCCAGCCGGACGGCGAACACGTGACCCTCGATGTGGTCGACCCCGACCACGGGAATGTCGAGCGAGTACGCGAGTGCCTTGGCGAACGAGACGCCGACCAGGAGACACCCGACGAGACCCGGACGGCTCGTGACCGCGATGCCCGTAAGATCGTCGTAGCCGATACCTGCCTTCGAGAGCGCCTCCTCGACCACGGGCTGAATGGTGCGGATGTGCGCGCGCGAGGCGTACTCCGGCACGACGCCGCCGAACTCCGAGTGAATGAGCTGGGAAGCGACAACGTTCGAGAGAATCGAACGGCCGTCCGAGAGAACGGCCGCCGCGGTCTCGTCACAGGATGTGTCGATGCCAAGGACTATCATGTCGTGAGCCGGTCGGCCCCCTACCGAAGCGTGACGGTGACTCTCGCGGGAGTCACACCGTGGACGTCTACTCCCTCCGGAACGTGAACCTCTGGAACGAGCTCGTGCGTTCCCCTAGGGAGTCCCATCGCGTCAATGAGGACCTCGACACGCGAGGCGGTCAGCGATGCGACCAGGTGGTCCGGGCCGGACACCGTCAGCTCGACCGTCGCCGGGACCACCGTCGCCGAGCCGAATCCGGGCTCGTGCTCGAACAGCATGGGCACGTCCGGAAGCGTCGCCACCCTCGTCCCCTCGATGTCGACGATGACGCGGACCTCCTTGGGCACGGCGTGCAGGTTCCATCTCTCTTCGAACTCGACGCGGCGTGGCGCGTCGACGCGGTTGCGCCGACCCGTAATAATGAGAGGCGCCGTGACGACCGACTCTAGTTCGGACACGATCCGGGCGGGTCCGAACACGAACACGGAATCGGGCAGGCTGTGCCTTCTGCCGAAGACGAAGTAGCCGTCGGCGGGAGCGCCTTCCACCAGCGGAGACACGGCGACCCGGTAGTTGACGAGTTTGTCGATCTCGAGATCGAGATTGCGGGGATCGCGAACCTCGACGATCTGGACCTGTGCATCGCGCGGAAGGACCACGTTGGCCGGAGACAGACTGACTCTGAACGTGCGGTCGGCCTTCGCCCCGGTCATGTCGATGACGGCGTACGGTTCTCCCCACAGGCTCAGGCGCACGAGATCCTTGTTGTCGCCCTCGAAGAGAATATCGACGCTGTCGGGTATCTTCTCAACGGTGGTGAGGCCGTCGGGCATGTTGCGCAGCACCAGCGGGACCGAGAAGAGCGTGCTGCCCTCCTGCTCACCCTTGGCAAACATCCACAGGAAGATGCCGACGATCAGAGCTGCCAGCTTGATGTGAATGTTGTTGAAGATGGCTCTCCTGAACGGCACTGCGAGCCCCCCCACTGCTTTCCGCGCCTGGGCCGCCGCACTCCGGGCACGCCAGGCGCTTCGGTCAGGACCTGCTGACGGTGAGAACCTGGTCCACCTGAATGGTAGCGGTCATGTCGAGCCCGTTGTAGGCGCGAAGGTCGTCGACCGAGATATCGTACCGGCGCGCGATGCTCCACAGCGTCTCGCCCGGAGCGACCTTGTGCCTCCCCCCATGCTGCGCGACGACGGGAGCGTAGCGGTCGAAGTAGCGGTCGACCGCGGCAGCGAGGCACTCCGCGTAGCTCTGACGGTACGCGGGACGCTTGAGCTTGTCGACGTCTGACGAGTTCGTCAGGAACCCGACCTCGACCAGTATCGACGGCATGGCGAGCGACTTCAACACGAGGAAGCCCGCCTGTTTGGCGACGCATTCGCTCACCCTCGCCTTGCCCAGCTCATCACCCACGAGACCCGCCAGGTCGTTGCTCTTCTGCACGCTGTCGCTCATCTTGAGGTCGACGAGTATGGAGAGCACGTCGGCGTCCGCATCGGGCGACACGCCTCCCACCAGGTCGGCCGCGTTCTCTCTGTCGGCCAGCTCCCTCGCCGCCTGGTCGCTCGCTCCGCGCGGCGAGACGTAGAAGATCTCGGTTCCGTCCGCCCGCTTGCTGGGAGCGCTGTTCGCGTGAATGCTTATGAAGACGTCTCCGTGTTTCACGTTGGCGATTTCTTTACGCTTCGCCAGCCGGACGAAGTAGTCGCCGTCGCGAGTGAGGTGGACGTCGTACCCGCCCCGTGACCTGAGCAGCGCGGCGAGCTTCTTGCCGATATCCAGAACGACGTCCTTCTCCTTGAGCTTGCCGTTGCCCAGCGTTCCCGGGTCCTCGCCGCCGTGACCGGGGTCGATGATCACCACGCGAGGTCTGCCGTCTTCCGCGCTCTCGGGACGCTCCACCGGTGCGGCGCTCGGCCGGTCCCTATGAAAGACGTCGATAACCACGCGGTTGGGTTTGTGCATGTAGGGCATGAGCGGGAAGACCGTGTGGGCGGACGCAGCCGTGAGGTCAACGACCACCTGCGTGCCTGCGCTGAGCTGATTGAGACGGACGCAGTCCACGAGTCCGTCGCCGACAGGCGTCGCGACCTGCGCGTCTCCGATGCTCCCACCCACGATCAGAACGACGACGCGGTCGGGGTCCGTCAGGACTCGCGTCGAGTAAGAAGCCTCGGTGGTCAGGTCCACAACAACGCGCGTGTGGTCGGGCGCCGTCCAGTAGCGCACGGCCGATACCTCGGCGCCCGCGAGGGCGACGAGCGGCGTCGCGAGAACGACGGCGGCGCTCACGGCAGCGAGCGCGAACAGCACTGAATGGAACGGACGTCGCTTCACGCCGTCCTCCATAGGGAGCCCCGGGGGGCGCCGTTGGTGATGTTTCGTCAGATGCCCGCTCGCTTGGTACCTCGAGGAGGCGCGGTCTTCCCAGGCCGGACGATCACGGTAGCGGGCTTCCTGAGCCACTCGGAAGCTACCCTCTGGATGTCGTCCTTGTCAACCCGGTTGACCGCTGGGAGGAAGGAATCAGCGAAGTTGAATCCGAGCCCCGCAAGCTCGTACGACGCGAGCCGTGCGGCTCTTACGAGGTTCGTCTGACCACTGATCACGTGTCTTCCGACCAGTCTGTTCTTCGCCGTGAGGAGTTCCTGGTCCGACGCAGGCTCGGTCGAGAGCCTCACGATCTCGTCCTCTATGACGCCGACCGCGCCGTCAGCATCCTCGGCCGACGCGTAGATCACGAACGACGACACGTCCTGACCACAGCGACAGAACGAGCCGGTGACGTCCGACAGCCCCGCCCCGTTCTCGCCCAGTGCAGCCGCGAGCCTGGAACCGCTGCCAAGCCCCATGAGCGCGTCCAGTACCGCCATGGCAGCGAAGTCGGGGTCGTCGGCCGCGGGCGCCACGAACCCCATCGTGATGTAGGATTCGCTCACGTCCTTGAAGACCGTCGCGGTCCGGGCCTCCTCCATGGAGACGGGGGGAGAGTCCGCCGGTGACGCCTGCCTGTCGGGGTAGCCCGACAGAAGCTGCGACAACAGCTTGAGCGCATGCTTCTCCTGGAAGTTCCCTACAATCGACACGACCGTGCTCCCACCCACATAGCGGTTCGTGTGAAACTTGACCAGGTGCTCGGCGGTGATTTTCTCGATCCCCTTGATCTCGCCCAGGGGGTCGTGCGCGTACGGATGGTCACCGTAAACGAGTTCGGAGACGCGGGTCAAAGGCGTCGTGAACGGGTCGTCCTGCCGTATCTCGATCTTCTCGTGGACGATCCTCTGTGCCTCGAGCAGTCGGGTCTCGTCGAACGCGGGCCTCTGCAGAACGTCCGCGAGGACGTCGAGCGCGAGGTCGAACTGCGAATCGATCGCCGTGACGTGGACCGTGGCGTAATCTCTGGTGGTCTCGACACCCACGCTCAGACCGGCGCTGTCCATGAGTTCCGCCAGCTCCGGCGCGGTCCGCGTGGTCGTTCCCTGAATGAGCATCGAGTTCGTGAGGTTGGCAAGACCCGGAAGTTTGGGGGGATCATGCTTCGAGCCGGCGTCGACCATCACGGAGATAGCGACGATCCGGTTCCACTCACCCGGCATTGTGAGGACCGTGACGCCATTCGCCAGCCGGTGCCTCCCGACGTCGCCGCCAGACGCGGGCAGCGCCAGCAGAAGCGCCGCGGCGACCAACATGACGAAGACTCTGGTCTGTCCTCTCGGCATCGTGTGTGTCCTCTGAGTTCCGCCTACTCCGGCAGCACCACCGCGGCGATGTGAATCCCGCCGCCCAGATAGTGCGCGGCGGCCTGCTGGACCTCGTCCGCGGTGACGCTGCCGAGCCGCTCAAGATACTCGCTCGCGAACTCCTCACCGCCAATGGAGTTCCAGTAGCCGTCGTGGAACGCCTGACCCTCCGCCGTTTCGACCATGCGGAGATTACCTACCTCGAGCTGCATCTTCGCCTTGGCGAGTTCCTCGGCGTCGACTGGCACTTCGGCCATCTCTTTGATGAGCTCCACCGCGGCTTCCTCGGCCGCCTCGATGTTCTCCTCGGGAAGCTCCATCCAAACGAAGAGCGGACTCGGGTGCCGCTGCGTGTACCAACCGGCCCCCACCGAGTGCACGAGCCCGAGTTCTTCCTTGAGTCTGGTGTTGAGCCTCGAGCTTCCGCCCTCCGCCAGGATGACAAGCAGGACGTCCATCGTCACGTTCTCGCTGTCCGCGATACCGGGGCCGGGGAAACCGATCACCTGACAGGCCTTGCGCACGTCCACCCTCCTGGTGACCGTGCGGGACTCCGTCGGCCAAGTGACCGGGGGTGACGCCGGTTCGGCAGGCAGGCCGGTCTCGAGGCCTGCCAGCACCTCGGCGATCTTCTCTGACGCTGCGACGGCGTCCACGTCACCGCTTACGGCAACGAGGATGTTGGAACCCACGTACCTCTCGCGGTAGCGCCGCTCGATGTCCTCGACCGTGATCCCCGAGAGGATCTCCGGCACTCCCTCGGCCAGGCGGCCGTAGGGATGGTCACCCATGAGTTCGGAGAGGCAGAACCGGTAGGCGAGGTCGACGGGACGCTTGAGCATGTCATCGATGTATTCGAGGATCTTCTTCTTCTCGCGCTCGACCCCGTCGGGGTCGAATCTGGCGTTCAGTAGTCCGTCCCGGATCAGTTCCACGGCCTCGTCGAAGTTCTCCGATGGAACGGTCACGGCGTACTGAACGAAGTCGTGCCGCCCGGCTGAACTCATCATGCCGCCGAGACCCTCGATCGAACTCTGGATCTCGCCCGGCCCCCTGCTCTCGGTCTCCTTGAACATCAGGGAGCGGAGCAGATTCGCGGCGCCGGCCTCGTGCGACGCTTCGAAGAAGGCTCCGTCGCGCACGTACAACTGGGTGGCGACAACGCCACTCGCCCGGTTCTCCCGGACGATGATGATGGCGCCGTTGTCGGTGATCATGTGGACCGACGTGGAGGTCCGCTCCTGACCGCACCCGGTCAGGACCAGAACACAGAGAATCGCGGCCACTGCCGCCGTTGATAGCCTGATCGGTCTCATAGCGAACCCGGTTTCGTTCCTCGGAACCACAGGGGGCAGGCTCATGTTTCAGCCTACATCCTATTGGAACCCCTTGGTGAACGTCAAGTTGTACGAGAAATACGTCCGCCGTACCGGCCGCGGCCTACATGCCGTACTGAGAGACGCGCCCGTCGTTGCTCGCGGCATCGACGGGCGCGCTTGATTGCAGTAGAACCCGCTCGCGAAGGCTCCGGATGCTAGCCGCGGGCGCCCTCTTGGACCCCTGTCACGGCGGGAATCTCCGGTGTAGCTAGTTCAGATAGGACCGAAGCTCCTCCAGACCCGGACGGGCCCTGAGCTTGCCCAGTGCCTCTTCCTTGATCTGGCGGATGCGCTCGCGCGTCAGGCTCATCATTTGGCCGATCTGCTCGAGCGTCTTCTTGTCCTTGCCTCCGAGGCCGAAGTAGTGCTGGAGGATCGTGCTCTCCCGGTCGGTCAGATCGGCGAGAACCAGAGCCAGGTCCTGCCCGAGTGACTCGTAGTGCAGATGTGTGAGCCCGGGATCGTCCGCCGTGTCTGCGACCAGGTCACCGAGGTCGACGTCCTCGTCGAACGCCACCGGGGCGTCGAGAGAGAGGCTTCCGACCGATAGCTTCTTCAGCTCCACGATGTCCTTGGCCTTCAGCTTCATCGCCGCCGCGATCTCTTTGTCGGTGGGCTCGCGACCAATCTCCTGGCGAAGGCGTTCGAGCGTCCTCCACATCCTCCTGATGGCGCCGGACTTGTTCAGCGGCAGGCGCATCGCACCCGACTGCTCGGACATCCCCTTGAGGATCGCGTGTCTGATCCACCAGACGGCGTAGGTAATGAACTTGCGTCCCCGCTCCGCATCGAAGCGCTTGGCGGCTTCCATGAGACCGACGTTGCCCTGGTTGATAACATCCATCATCGGCGAGCCCGTCTTGCGCGCATACACCTTTGCGACGCTCACCACGAACCTGAGGTTCGCGGTGACCAGCGCGTCGCGCGCGTCCTGGTCACCCTTGAGGATCCTCCTGCCGAGCTCCTGCTCCTGCTCACGCGTGAGCAGAGGAGTCCGGGCGATCTCCCTCAGATAGTGCTCCAGGCTCTTGTCTTCTTCTGCTGCGCTTCCGTAATACGACATCTCTCGCTTCTCTCTCCTCTTGGTTCCATTCCACCCTCCGACGCCGGCCGTGTGCCGGACCTGGAAGGCGGCGGTACTGCCCTCCTCATGTCGCTTCACCACTACTCAGGCTTGATGGCCACGAAGTGTGTGAACTGATCCCTCTGTATCATGACCGCGATGGCCTTCTCGCGGCCCTCGAGGTCCTTCATGATGCTCCTGTAGTCGTCCATGTCCTCAACTTTGAGGTCGCCGATCCTTATGATGACATCTCCGGGGGCCACACCCGCGTCCTCCGAAGGGCTCCCACTTTCGACGGAGACGACAAAAACACCCTCTTCCGCTGGGATATCGAGGTCAGCGAGCATCGGGTCGTCGAGCTCCACCACATCGAGCCCGAACCACGTGGTCTCCTTTTCCTCTTCCGCAGGCTCGTCGGCGACGAACGTGTCGCGCCGCTCCTCGAGCACCGCGATCAGCACCCTGGCACGTCCGTCACGAACGACTCGAACCTCCACCTCTTCCCCCGGCGTTACGCCCGCGACGACCCTTCTGAACTGGGCCACGCCTGTGATGGGAGTTCCGGCGAAGCTCGTGATGACATCGCCGGCCTCGATACCCGCCTTGTCGGCGGGCGTGCCGTCCTCGACACCTGCGATTATGATGCCCTTGGTGTCTCCGAGGTCGCTCGCTTCCGCGAGCTCTCGTGTGATCTCCTGCGGCCTGACGCCCAGGAAACCGCGCACGACCTTGCCCTCAGCGATCAGCGCGTCGGACACGTCCTTGGCGAGGTTGATCGGGATCGCGAACCCGATACCGTCCGCCTGCGCGTTCACCGCAGAGTTGATGCCGATGACCTCGCCGTCGATATTGACGAGTGGTCCACCGCTGTTCCCGAAGTTGATCGACGCGTCTGTCTGGATGAAGTCCTGATAGAGCGGCGCGCCGCCATGGATGTTCAGGTCTACCCTGCCCTTGGCGCTCACGACTCCCACGGTGACGGTGCCCTCGAGGTCGAGCGGATTGCCGACCGCTATGGCCCAGTCGCCGACGCGTATCTTGTCCGAGTCGCCCAGCCGCAGCGAAGGCAGGTCGTCTCCCTCTATCTTGATGACGGCGATGTCCGTGTTCGGGTCCTGGCCCACGACCGTCGCAACGAACTCGCGCCCATCCGTCAGAGTGACCTCTATCTCGCTCGCGCCCCTGACGACGTGGTTGTTCGTCATGATGTACCCGGAGTCGTCGAAGATGAAGCCCGACGCCGAACCCGGCACCTCGTACTCCCTGTAGTTCTGCTCTTCGCCGCGGTTCCGTCCCCTGTCTCCGAACATGTCACGGAACATGTCGCCGAATGGGTCTGTCGAGCGGCGAACGGTGCGCTTGGTGTCGACGCTGACTACCGCGGGAAGCACCTCGTCCGCGACAGCGGTGAACGGGCTTCTGATCGCCGAGAGAGACGCGGCCGATGTGCCGCCAGGCAATGCTTCCTGAGCGACCGAGACCGGCGCGAGGTTCGTGCTCGCCGTGATAACCACGCCGAGGATCACCCCGACTACCATCAGGGTGATACCACCTGCTACCCAACCCAAAGAACGACCCATGAAACGACTACCTCCGAAAAAAGGACCTTGTGATGCACTATCATCCATTCAACTGATTAGACAGTCAGCCTCAGATGGGGTTGAAGGAGACCGGGCGCGGCCAGCTACTCCGTGGGGGCGGTCGGCTCGCGTGAAGCACGTGCATCGCGTGAGGCGCTCGCTTCGCGCTCAGCCTTCGCCTGCTCGATTTCCTTCTCCCACTTGGAGATGTCCTGCCTGAAGCCGTGTATCTTCTGGACCGAATCCATGAGAGATTCGTCGCTAGGAATCGCCGTCTGTTCATTGCTATCGAACATTTCGAACACCCGGCCGCCCATATCGCCCATAACTCGCGCGATCTGGCGGTTCAGCTTGAGGATCTCGACCTTCGCACGGCCAATCTGCGTCATTTCCTCAGCCTTGTCAGAGGCGTAGACGTAGCCATCGACGATCGCGTTCTTCACATCGTCCCAGAGAGGTGCCATGGCTTCATTACCTCCGTGTTGTCGCGGTCGGGCTGTGTTTGCCTTGCCCGCGCCATCCTCCGCAGCTATACTCACCACAGAAAAAAACCGTGGATTGCGCCGAATCGGGTCTGGTGGCGAAAACCCCAAGGTCCCCGTTCCGTCGAACCCACGTAATTGGATGCAACTATACCGATAACGTTGCCCCCGGTCAAGCGGTTTCGCGAACCCGCAGTCCAGGGGATTCGTAGCCTCTTTACTTGATGCGTTGCGAGATACCTGCGTGTAGGCGCAGCCATTGCAAGGATGTCTGAGGGCCCCACATATGACTGCAAGTCCCGTACCACAGCGGTCCTCTGTTACAGAGTCTGCCCACCCCACGGGGCCCGTCTATTTCATAGCCGATGCCCACCTGGGCATTGAATCGGAGTCTCTCGAGAAAGCTAAGGAGCGGGACCTCGTGGCCTTCCTGTCCCATCTCGCTGGCCGCGCGTCCCTCCTCTACCTGGTCGGCGACACCTTCGACTTCTGGTTCGAGTATCCGCGGGTCAGGCCGACTCAGCACTCCGCGGTCCTGACTGCACTGACGGAGCTCGTTGACTCCGGCACCCCAGTGCGGTTCCTGGGCGGCAACCACGACTACTGGGCCGGACACGGGTTCGAAGAGATGACCGGCGCGAACGTCCACCTGACGCACGTCTCCGATACGCACTTCGGCAGGCGGACGTTCGTCGCTCACGGCGACGGACTGCCGGAAGGCGATTGGAAGTACAGGGTGCTCAAGGCGGTCATTCGCAGCCTGCCTGCGATCGCCGCATTCCGGCTGATACCCCCGGCCAGAGGAGTGAGGATCGCGCGCTGGGCCTCGGGTCTGAGCGAGATCACCCCGGAACGAATCCGCAGGGCCACACCGGCCATGAGAGACTTCCTCGAGAGGAAGCTGGCTGAGGGCTACGACGTGGCCGTCGTCGGTCACGTTCACAAGCAGATAGTGTGGAAGTCCGGTGGTGGGACCGCTGTGGTGGTCGGCGACTGGATGAAGCACCGCTCCGTCGTAGAACTCACGAAAGACGGTGTGAGGCCACTGAGTTGGGTCGGCGGCGCGCTCCGTGAGGAGCCGCTGGAATCTGCCCCGGAGGCTTAGAACAACGGGACCGCGGGCCGCTCGACGCTACAGCATGACCCCCAGCGATATCCTGTGGGTGTCGCCCAGCTCGGAATAGAACGGAACGACCGCGTAGTCGAGCCTGAAGTTCTTCACCTTGACGCCAAGCCCCGCCGAGACGTTGTGATTGTCCCACCCCGACCGGTAGCCGAACCTGACCGCCAGCATGCCCGCGTACTCATACTCGACGCCGAAGTGCACCTTGGTGTTGCCGTCGGCGGGTATGACCGCGTCTGACGCGATGACGACGTTGCCGTGCAGGGTGTCCACGGGCACGTCGAGAGCCGCACCGAGCTTGAACATCACGGGCAGGTCGAACTGCTCCTCGATGAACTTCATCTGGGGGCCCAGGTTCTGGACCGTGACCGCTGCCGTGAGACCCTCGAAGCCGGGGACGCGATAGCGCCCGCCGAGATCGACGGCGACCCCCTTGGCGGTCCTCTCATCGATCTTCTCGTGCAGGTACTTGACCGAACCTCCGACGTCCAGATGGTCCGACAGGCGTCGCGCGTAGCTTCCCGTGAAGGCGAAGTCGAAGACCCCGAAGTGACCGATCGGCTCGGCCGTCGGGCCGTCGCGCCGTTCGAGATCGTCCATGTAGAGCCCGACTATGCCGGCGCCTATGGCGTAGTCCCCGTACGACTGCACGCCGCCGACGTACTCGTAGCGGATGTCCTGGAACCACTCGCTGTGCATCAGTGTAATGTCGATGTTCTCGACATCGAGGATACCGGCCGGGTTCCAGTAGACAGACGAAGCGTCGCCGTCGACGGCCGTGTATGCGTCGCCCAGCCCGATGGCCCTGGCCCCAACTCCCAGCTTGAGAAACGCGAGACCTGTGGAGCCCTCCTCTGCCGATGCAACGGTCGGCAGCACGAGGCAGATGATACCCAGAATGGCCAGGATGGAACGCTTCATAGGGGACCTCCTGATTGTGCTCTCGGTGCGCGTGTTCAGTCGGTCGGCGTTCGGCGCCGCATCGGCGTAACGAACAGGCCAGGACGCACTTCACGGCACCGAAGAGGATCTGACCGCTTCTGCGCCCAATGGCTGAGACGTCTTGAACTTGAGTTTAATCAACGCCCCGAGGGGGCGCAAGGTTGTTTTGCCGCCGTGCCCTCTGGGCCGGCCATCTCGCTGGCCGCCTGAGAGGAACGGCTGCCCCGAGCTGGAGGGGCACCGGGCGTTTTCGGCAGGTGCCGGGCAGGGAAGTCCCGCCCCTTTTCGGGTCAACCCCGCCCGGCCCTAGCCCCGTCTCGTACAAGACGCAAGCGCTCGGATCCTATGTAGTAGCGACTGCTATGCCAGATGGTAAGCTGCAGTTCGCCTGCGCCCGTAACCTGCCGTGGGACCACCGCTTTGCTCGGGGCATAGAGTCGCAGCGGTCGCGGGGCGCTTCCGCGTTTGCCGCGCCCCGTCAACTGCGTGGACAGATGTGTGCCGCTGCGCGCCAGCCGTGGGCACTTCTTCAAACTTGATTGTCAACATCAGCTATGCAACAATCTCATGAGGGTCATTCTGCCCTAGCTGTCGTTGCCTTGACCCCCGGGGCGGGTGCCCTGTCACCCCACAGCTCGATCCTGGTAGTTGCGGACGGCCCGCGTCTGACTCCGGAGGATGAGCAATGAGAACCCTGCATCATCGAGCAACCATCCTGACTGCTGCCTTGCTCACAGCGTGCGGCGTTCTGCTTGCCGCGTGCAGCAACAGCTCGGGGCCCAGCGAGTCCGACGATCCGGGGGCCACATCGGCCCAGGAAGTGCTTGCGGACTTCATGCAGTCCTACAACGAAAGGGACGTCGACGGCCTCCTCGACTGTCTGTCTGCGGACTTCAGGTTCTACTTCACGGAAGAGGACCAGCAGCACTGGCCTCAGCTGCCACCCTGGTTCTACAAGTCCGACGAGCAGCAGGTACACGAGAACATGTTCGGGGACGACTGGAACGTGGGGTCCATCACTCTCAACCTCGTGCCTACGTCCGTGGAGACGATTCCCGGAGGAGGCTCTGGCCGGGCAAGCGGCGACACGGTTGTCATCAGGGTAGCCTCGGACCTGCGCGTCAACCTGCTCAACGACATTACCTACCTGGCCACGAACTCCCAGGAGTTCCGCTTCAGGGAGGTGTCCGGCTCGCGGGAAGATGACGGACAGACTCTCTGGGAGATGTTCGCGTGGTACGACCTTGAGGATGAGAAGGGTGACCGCATCGAAGAGTCCGGCTGGGGCGCCATCAAGAGCTTGTTCCTCGAATCGCTCTCGGAGACGTCGCGCAGGACCTCCCCCGCCGAAGTCATCGACCAGCTCGAGGCGGCCTACATCGCGATGGACGTCGAGAGCTACCTCGACTGCCTGTCCGGGGACTTTATCTTCTATCCGACCGACGAGGACGTACAGGACCCGGAGCTCGACATCCCTGCGGAGTGGTACAGGTCGACGGAGCAGACCATTCACGAGAACATGTTCGACGAGGGAGGCTATGTCGCGAGCATCCAGCTGACTCTGACGAACGACCTCACCTTCTGGGACGAACAGGACCCTTCGGACCCGCTGGACGACATCTACTCGCTCACCGAAGACGTGGAGCTGTGGGTGAACTTGCTCAGCGACGTCACCTTCCTGGCCAGGGAGCCATCGATGTATCTCCTGCGCGTGGACCCGGACGAGGTCGGTCCCTACGACGAACTCATGTGGGAGATCTACGAGTGGCACGAATTCAATGAGTGGCAGCGCGGGAGCGCGTCAGAACGTCTAGAGCACGCGACCTGGGGCGGCATCAAGGCAATCTTCCGGCAGGCTGCGCAGCCTGATGCTCGATAGCATGCGAGGGCAATGCGATGAGAAGACTGACAGCTCACTTGCTCACGGCGACCGCGGTGGCGGCCACCCTCAGCGCCCTTCTGCTCGCAGGCTGCACAGGTTCCGCCGGGCCGGAGTTCGCGCCGCAGCAGGACGTGCACTATTTCGCCCGCACAACGCCCGACAGTGTGGTCGCCAATCTGAGGCTCGCCTACGAGAACCAGCACGTGGACAACTACCTCGACTGCCTCGCGGAAGATTTCACGTTCTATCCGAGCGCGCGCACGCTGGAGGAGAACGAGTGGATCCCGAGCTCATGGGGCAAGACCGAGGAGCACCAGATCCACCGCAGCATGTTCGGGCCCTGCGGATTTGTCCGCAGCGTCGTGCTCGCACTGCTCCAGGAAGGTGAACCCGTGAAGATCCCGGGCCCGCAGCCCGAGGATCCGGTCACATACGAGTACACCTTCGGCGTCGACCTGCGCGTCAACTGCCCGGACAGCATCCAGTACGTCGCCACCGCGCCGGTGCTCTTCGTGCTTCAGATCGACCCCGATGAGCTGAGTGCGACCGGGGAGCCTCTGTGGGAGATCCTCATGTGGTTCGACATGGACGATGACAATCACTGCGGAAGACCGGTGATGCCCACCTCCTGGGGTGAGCTCAAGGCGATGTTCCTCGACACCGACTGACGACTAGCCGAACGGCCTTGCGCGTTGCATCCCCGCCACCGCTATCATCTTGACAGATTCGCGGCAAGTCGCCGCCCGAGTCGTCGCGGTACGTCCCGTCTTCCCACAGGAGCCACCATGGAATCTCCCGACTATGGCCGGGACGAACCGCTGTCAGCCCCCGAGGCAGTAGCGGCCGCGCTGGACGCACCAACGCTGGCCGCACGAACGAGGGGACCGATCTTCGGCCCCTACGTCAGTGTGCTCCTCTACCTGGTCGGCTACTTCGTCGTGGGCATCGTGGTCTCCCTGATGCTCGCGATGGCGCTCGGGCTGCTCGTGGGGTTCGGGCTCGTCGAGATGCCGCCCATCGAGCAGGAACTGGCGTCCATCGCTCCAATGGACATCGAGGCCATCCTCCAGGTGATGGAACCGTATCTCCTGCACCTTGTCGTCGCGAGCGGGCTCTATACCATACTCTTCACATGGGCGTTCGTGCGGATCATCGACCGGCGGCGCCTGAGAGACCTCGGACTCAAACTGCGGCGTGGCTGGTTCGGGAACTTCGCGAAAGGCGCGGCCCTTGCTGTACTGATCCTCGGCGTCATCTTCGCGTTCTCGCTGGCGGTCGGCTCGATCCGCGTCGAGGGCTTCGCGCGAGCCGCGCCCGAAGGGGTCAGCGTCGCGGTGTACTTCCTGGGCGCGCTCCTCGCCTTCCTGTCGGTCGGCGTATACGAGGAACTGATGTTCCGCGGCTACGTCCTGCAGCGGTTGAACGAAAGAGCCGGGAAGGTAGCGTCTGTTCTGGTGTCGTCCTTCATCTTCGCGGTCATGCACGGGTTCAATCCCGGGGCCGACGCCTTCGGTATCTTCAACACGATCGGCATCGGTGTCATCCTCTGCGTGCTCTACTTCCGTACGGGCTCGCTCTGGATGGCCATCGGTTTCCACACCGCATGGAACTTCTCGCTCGGGTACCTCTACTCGATGCCGGTCAGCGGCATCCCGCTGTACGGGGTGCTCGACGTCGTCGAGGTCGAGGCGAGTTCGCGGCTGACGGGCGGGAGCTACGGTCCCGAGGCGGGACTGGCCTGCACCGCCGCGCTCGCGGTCTGGGGCGCGTGGCTCATTTGGAAGAAGACGGGACGCCGGCCGACCGAGGGCTAGCGCCGGAGCGTGCCCGACCGACCCACGTTGAACGCGGAAACGCCGCCGAGCCATCACTGCACGGCGGCGCTTCGTTGTGTCTCCGCTGTTTCAGAGTGCCGCTCTACTCCACGATCCCGACGATGGTCTTGCAGTCGGTCGCACCAACAAGCGTGCGGATGTGGTCGGCGTCAGACTCCTTCGAGCCGTCGTAGGATATCAGGGTCGCGTCCCCCCCCATCACGTGCATCTCGTAGGTGCCGTCGCCGAAGTGCTCGATAGCGTCGTAGCCGCAGGCGGTGACCTTCTTCATGCCGGTCTCCCCCGCCATCGCGGCCATCATCGGGTTCGAAACGAACATCCTCAGGCTCATGAGCATGGGCGAGTTCGCCGAGACGGTCATGTCGATCCTCGAGCCGTCCGGCGTCTTGTAGGTCCGGTCGACGACGAGCGTCGCAAAGAAGCCCGCGCCGATGGCCGACGCGTCGATACCCTCGGGGTCCTCCGCGGACCATCCCGACGGAGGATCCGGCAGCGCGCCGATGAGCAGCTCGATGAGCTGCTGGTTGACAGCCGCGAGCGCCGTCTGGAGCTGAGTGCTCGCCTCCTTGAAATCACCACCGCCGTACGCCTTGTCGGCCGCGGAGATGGCGTCGGTCACTTCGTCGGCCGCCGCGGCGCCCGCGAAGAGCGCGATCGCCAGCAGGGCCACAACTGAGACTGAGAACTTCCTCACGGTCGTATCCTCCTCCCCCTGGTCAGTTCGGGGCCTCGCTTCCGCCCCGCATTGCCCTATATCGGCATCCCGCCACTCTCACTCTGCATCCAAACATGGGGCTAGCCGCCGGAGCCCAGCGCGCCTATCATGACGGTGCGCGTCCTCGGGCCGTCGAACTCGCAGAAGAAGACGCCCTGCCACGTGCCGAGCGCGAGGGCGCCGCCCTCGACGAGCACGGTCTCGGAGCATCCGACCAGACTGGACTTGACGTGCGCGTCCGAGTTGCCCTCGGAGTGACGGTATCCGTCGGAGTGCGGAACGAGGCGGCCGAGCTTCGAATCGATGTCTCTGACGACATCGGGGTCCGCGCTCTCGTTTATGGTGATGGCCCCGGTCGTGTGAGGACAGTAGACGAGCACCGCCCCGTCGGTCACTCCCAGTTCCTCGACGGCGCGCTGGACATCGCCCGTGATGTTGACAAGGGTGGTCCGAGATGATGTCCGCACGGTGAACGTCGTCCGCATGGTCCCCTCCCGCGTGCGTAGGCTGTCGGTGATGAGGTGATGAGTGGATGGTAGCCAACTACGTCTGACGTGTCAAGAAAGCCCGAAAACCAAGGAGCCCGAACGACATGACTGACAGAAGCGAGCTGAGAGTCCCCGTGACCGGGATGACCTGCGCCGCGTGTGTCAGGCGCGTCGAGAAGGCGATCGCTTCCGTGCCCGGCGTCATTGAGGCGCCCGTCAACCTCGCTACAACGAGCGCGACCGTGACCTTCAACACCGGGGAGACCGGGGCGGCCGAGATCGCTGCGGCCATCACGAACGCGGGCTACGGAGTCGAAACCGAGCGTCTCGAGGGCGAGGTCGAGGGCATCTTCTGCGCGTCGTGCGTTCAGAAGATAGAGGGCAATCTGCTGGCGCTGCCTGGCGTGCTGTCCGCAAGCGTGAATCTGGCTACCGCCAGGATCACCGTGGAGGCCGTCGCGGGCACCGTGACACGGGACGACATCGCGGAGGCCGCGGCGCGCGCCGGGGACTACCACGTCATCCCTGTCGCCGGAGAGGGTGCGGCGCACACCGACGGACCGAGCCGTGAAGAGCGGGAGGAAGCGAGCCTCCGGCGCGACCTCATCATCGCGGGGGCGCTCACCCTGCTGGTCTTCATAGGCAGCATGCCCATGCTGTTCCCGTTCGTCGAGCAGGTTCCAGTGCGCGTGAGATTCATCACGCTCTTCCTGCTGACGACACCCGTGATGTTCTGGGCCGGCGCGAGATTCTTCCGCGGGTTCTGGGCGGCGACGAGACACCGCACCGCCGACATGAACACGCTGGTCGCCGTCGGCACTTCGACGGCATACGCTTACAGCACTGTCGCGACGTTCGCGCCGGGATTCCTGGCCGACGCGGCCGGGATGGTCCACGTCTACTTCGACACCAGCGCGATGATAATCACGCTGATACTCCTGGGACGCTTCCTCGAGCTGCGCGCGCGGGGTCGCGCGTCGCAGGCCATCAGAAGGTTGGCGGACCTCGCCCCGAGGACGGCGACGGTAGTGCGGAACGGCGACGAGATCGAGGTGCTGGTAGAACAGGTCGCGCCCGGCGACATCGTGCGCGTCAGGCCCGGCGAGAAGATCCCCGTGGACGGTGAGATCCTCAAGGGAACCTCGGCGGTCGACGAATCGATGATCACCGGCGAAAGCGTTCCCGTCGACAAGGGGCCTGGCGACGAGGTGGTCGGCGCCACGATCGTCCGAACGGGCAGTTTCGAGTTCCGCGCCACCCGGACCGGGCGCGAGACCGTCCTCGCCAGCATCATCAAGATGGTGGAGGACGCGCAGGGTTCGAAGGCGCCGATCCAGCGGCTGGCTGACAAGGTCGCGGGCGTGTTCGTCCCGACGGTCATCGGGCTCGCCGTCATTACGTTCGCCATCTGGCTCCTGCTGGGTCCCGCTCCGGTGTTCACAGGCGCGCTTCTCAGACTTGTCGCCGTTCTCATCATCGCCTGTCCGTGCGCGATGGGGCTCGCGACGCCGACTGCGATCATGGTCGGGACGGGACGCGGCGCGGAGATGGGCGTGCTCATCAAGGGCGGCGAAACGCTGGAGACCGCGCACAAACTCACCACGATAGTCCTCGACAAGACCGGAACGCTGACCAGGGGCGAGATGTCGTGCACCGACGTCGTCCCGGCAGACGGCGTCAGCGCCGATGAGCTCGTTCGGACCGCCGCCTCGGTGGAGAAGCACTCCGAACACCCGGTGGCCCAGGCGGTCGTGGCGAAGGCCCGCGAACTGGGGCTCGACCTGCGCGAGACGTCGGACTTCGAGGCGATTCCCGGCAGAGGCGTCTCAGCCGTTGTCGACGGGGCGCTCGTCCTCGTCGGAACGAAGGAACTCCTGCAGGAGCGCAGCGCGGCGGACATGAACGGTGGCGAACTCGCAGTCACCGAGTCACTGGCGGAGGCGCTCGCGGAGAAGGGACGGACACCGCTTCTCGTCACCGCCGGAGACCGGGTTCTCGGCACGCTTGCCGTCGCCGACACGCTGCGACCCGAAGCGGCCGACGCCGTATCGCGGCTGAGGGGGATGGGCATCGAGGTCGTGATGCTGACCGGCGACCGCGAGGTCATCGCACACGCCATCGGGGAGAGCGTCGGAGTGGACCGCGTCATCGCCGAGGTGCTCCCCGGCGAGAAGGCCGCGGTGATCGTGGCGCTGCAGAAGCAGGGCGCCTTCGTGGGGATGGTCGGAGACGGCATCAACGACGCTCCGGCCCTCGCGGCCGCGGACGTGGGTATCGCCATAGGCACCGGCACGGACGTCGCCATCGAGGCGTCCGACATCACGCTGATGCGCGCCGACCTCATGGGAGTCGTGGCCGCGATCGAGCTCTCGAGGCGGACCATCAGGACCATCAGACAGAACCTCTTCTGGGCGTTTTTCTACAACACCGTGGGCATTCCGGTCGCCGCAGGCGCCCTCTACCCCGCCTTCGGCATCCTCCTCCGGCCCGTCTTCGCGGCGGTCGCCATGGCGTTCTCGTCCGTTTCCGTGGTGGCGAACTCGCTCCGGCTTCGCAGGTCGCGCATCTGACCCGGAGCCCGCCCGGATCTCGTCTGCGGGCACGGCAGGCAGTCGGAACCCCGTTGACTGGCAACCGGAATCCCATTGACTGAGACTTCCATGTAGCTATATAAGAGAGGGACGAATACGGCGCAGGCTGGGGGCGTATCTGGTGTGACAGCGCGCCCCGCGCGAGCGAGATACCCGAGCGAAAGGAGAACGCAATGTGGTTGTTGCTTATCATCATCGTTGTGATCGCCGCATGGGTCGTCGCGATGTACAACGGGCTGGTCGTCCTGAGGAACCGCATAGAGAACGCGTGGTCCCAGATCGACGTTCAGCTCAAGCGCCGAACAGACCTCATCCCGAACCTCATCGAGACGGTCAAGGGATACGCGTCGCACGAGAAGGAAGTCTTCTTGAAGGTCACTGAGGCGCGGTCCGCCCTGGTGAACGCGCAGGGCGTTCAGGACCAGGCTCAGGCCAACAACATGCTGACGGGCGCGCTGAAGACCCTGTTCGCGGTCGCCGAGAATTACCCGGAGCTCAAGGCCAACCAGAACTTCATGATGCTGCAGGAGGAGCTGGCGGGCACGGAAAGTAAGATCGCCTACGCCCGTCAGTTCTACAATGACACCGTCCTCAAGTACGACAACAAGCGCGAGAAGTTCCCGTCCAACATCATCGCCAACATGTTCGGCTTCAAGGACAGGGAGTACTTCGAGGTCGCCGAGGCGGACCGCGAGCCGGTCAAGGTGGACTTCGGCTCGTAGCGAGTCCAGCACTCGACGCCAACGTCGGGCACGATTCACCGAAGCAGTGAGGGGCCGAAGATGGACAACGTGGTGTTCAAGATGATCCTGGCGCTTCTCTATCTCTTTGCCGGGCTCGGGCTCATCTTTGGAAGGCGCAGGCTCATCGAGGGCGGCAAGCCGCCGAACCTCGCGCTGCCCGCCGCGCTTCTGATACTGGCGGCGGTCATCACGCCCTTCCTCTAGGATGAGCGCTCCATGTGGGAACAGATAACCAGCAACCGAGTGAAGTCGGTCGTGCTCGTCGTCTTCTTCGTGGCGTTCGTGATCTTCCTCGGATGGATCTTCGGCAGAACCACCGTGTGGGGGCCCTACGCCCCCATTCTGGCGGCGATCATCGCCGGCGTAGGTGCGTTCGTCAGCTACTACAAGAGCGACCAGATAGTCCTGGCCATCAGCAAGGCCCGTCTGGCTGACAAATCGCGGTACCCGCACCTCTACAACACCGTCGAGGGCCTCGCCATCGCGGCGGGGCTGCCCAAGCCCGCGCTCTACGTCATCGAGGACAGCGCACCAAACGCCTTCGCGACAGGCAGAAATCCGGAGCACGCGGCCATCGCCGTTACCACGGGGCTTCTCGAGAAGCTCGACCGCACGGAACTCGAGGGCGTCATCGGGCACGAAATGTCGCACATCGCGGACTACGACACGCTCCTGATGACCGTGACGGTCGTGCTCGTGGGGACGGTGGCGCTCGTCAGCGACTGGATGCTCAGGAGCTTCCTGTGGGGAGGACGCAGGCGAAGCCGAGGCACGGGAGGCGGTCAGGCAGGGATGATACTGATGCTGATTGCCCTGGCGCTCGCCGTACTCTCGCCGATCATCGCGCAGCTCATCAGGATGGCGATATCCAGGCGCCGCGAGTTCCTTGCCGACGCCAACTCGGCGCGCCTCACGCGCTATCCCGCGGGCCTCGCCAGCGCGCTTGAGAAGATCGCCCGCGACAGAGAACCGCTCGAGGTCGCGAACAAGGCGACCGCTCACCTCTACATCGAGAACCCGCTCAAGGAACATGGCGGGAGGATGAATTTCCTCTTCTCGACGCACCCTCCGGTGGAGCAGCGGATCACCGCCTTGAGGGCGATGTAGAGAGGGAACGGCGCCGGCGACGTGACGGCAACAGACAGACGAGAGACAATGAACGGGGATGTCCGCCAGGGACATCCCCGTATTGCATTCACAGTGTTCTCAGCAGCCTTGTTGCGGCGGCGCCCCGGCGATCGACGCTAGACCATATGGAACAGCCGGGCCTCACCTGCTACCGTGGGTTAGCCCCCCCGGCAGGAGAAGCCAGAGCCATGAAAGGAGGCCCGGCCATGCGTGAGTATAGCACAGATACGATCTGGGTTGGACTCGACGTCCACCAG
>JBDRFG010000102.1:0-2230 GCA_043819135.1 Candidatus Eiseniibacteriota bacterium
ATCTGCTCGGTGAGCAGCCGCTGAGTGAGCGAGACACGAAGGGTCTTGAGCGTCGATGGGCGAAGAACTGTTTTGTCGGGGATGCCGTGCTGGAAGCGGCGCATGGCATCGACTATCTCGGGCAGCGGGGAGCGCGGGTTGTTCAGGACTCTCAGGAAGCTGCTGGCCTTGTCCTCCTGCATCCAGTTCTGCACCCTCGAGATGATCTCGGCGTCACTGAGGTGGCGACTGGCCAGTTCGAACGGTCCATCGCTCAGCAGGAACCCGTCGTCCTGTGCCAGCCGGCACGTAGGGACGTTCACTTCTCCTCCGGTCCCCTCGGTGGCATCGACCCCCGCCATTCTGGCGACCACCTCACGCGCTTCAGTTACGCCCACCCGGCACAGGTGATTGAGCAGTTTATGCGCGATGCGCAGATAGAGCCCGCGGTCTGATTCGCGCAGGAGGTGCAGCGGGCTCCTCCATATCTCAGGAGCGTCCACCATCGTCCCACCCTCGAGGGCGTCCCAGTCCTTCTGCAGCTCGAGAAGACGCTGTCTGAGGATGTAGTGGCCGATCAGCTCCGCGATCGTGCCGACCAGCCGGACCTCCTCCTTGAGGAACGGCCCCGTGTCCTCCACGGGGCGCTTCTCAAGATAGTAGATCTCGAGCGCTCCGACCGCGGAATCCTGTACCGTGATCTCCGCTCTGAGCATCCAGCGTGTGGGTTCGAACGCAGCCGATCTGAAGGTCCTGTCTCCGTGCGTCAGGATCACCTGGCATACCTCGGGGTACTGCCAGCCCGGCGGAATCGCCTCGATGATCCCCTGGAAAATGTCCTCCATCGATCCGCCGTCGGACCTGAGAACCTCCTGGACGTGATACAGGCAGTTCAGCTCCTTGGCTCGCTCTTGCAGCGAGGCCAGGAGTGCTTCGTGCGCTCCCGGTGAGTCATTAGGCATGACGGATTACCCCTCTTCCGGCCTTGCCGTCGACCCTGATGCACAGAGGGCCCGGCAGGCGGATGTGTCGCACCAGCTCACTCTCGTTGACGGCCGGCAGCTCGTCCATCCAATCCCAGCGTATGGCGTGGCTATCCGTATGGCGGACGGACATGTAGAACACTCCGAAGCCTATCATGTTGTGGAAAAAGTGCGAACCCTGGCTCAGGTCCGGTGTCATCTGCGGCAGAGTAGCTTCCACAATGACACCCACGCCGCTGATCTGTCCCCAATCAACGGGCACGCCCAGCCAGGGGTCGGAGCTTCCCCACCGCCCGCACCCGATCAGGACGTATGGACGTCCCTCTCCAACCAGCGCCCTGTTGATCTTCTCGAGCTCGGTAGCTATCGTCGGCGTGTGCTTCGCCTCAAAGGCCTCCGGTCTCAGATAGACGATGTCAGCGATGTCGTCACGGGTACCGTTGCCAAGGACGTGGCTCGAGGCGACAACGACCCGTGGGTCGTTCATCTCTTCCTCGGAGACCGCGGTCTCGTCCCGGCTCACCATCATCGGACGGGCCTGTAGGAATCCGAATCTGGGTTTGCTCCTGCCCAGCGGGTCCACGTCTACCGCGAACTCGATCTCGACCTCCTCGCCCAGAGTCTCCTTCGTGAGGTCCAGCAGTCTGAGAATGAGATCGTTGAGCGGCAGCGCGTCGTAGCTGAGGATCGGCGCGAAGTCGAGTACGCGTGGCCCGTCTCCCTGGATGCCGGGCCGCATTCTGTCGGAGCGCCCGTCATAGCTTGAGACGATCTTGTCGAGCCGGCCGTCGTACTCCGCTTCCTCAAGGTCGTTCCTGGAAAGGTACTCGGTCTCGCGTACGGGGTCCGGGAGTGGCGGATTTCCCATGTTGACCGCCCAGAACTCGGTCTGCGAGTTCTTCATCAGATCGCTTATGCCGGCGTAGGGCGGGGGAGCCTCCGGGTACTTCGGGCAGTAGGTCCATGACAGTCCACCGTCCACTATCTGCTTCCCCAGACCCAGGGCGAGGTTCACGACTCCGTCGGCGGGCTGCGCCTGGCCCGTCGGGTAGTAATTGTACGAGCGGGCGACTCCGGAGATCGTGGGGTAGAACCTCTCGTCCGATCGTGTCCCCACGACCTCCTGTACTATGACGGCCATCTTCTCGGACGCGATGTCCTGTCCGACGGAACTGATGTAGCTCCTGGCCGAGGCGAAGAAGGTCGACGCGTATACGAACTTCACTGCCTGGACCAGTCGATGGAAGCGCGCGTCGGTGCCGGCCTGG
>JBDRFG010000103.1:0-2838 GCA_043819135.1 Candidatus Eiseniibacteriota bacterium
GCCATATACTTCGCGAGTCCCCGCTTCTCCAGGCACAGCGTCATCGCCGACGTCAGCGTGGACTTGCCATGGTCAACGTGACCGATCGTCCCAACGTTGACGTGAGGCTTCGTCCTCTCGAATTTCTTCTTCGCCATCTTCGTAGCTCCTTGGAAACCGTGCTTCCCGCTGTGTTGTCTGCCGTTCTGCTTCCTTAAGGCCTCGCATGAGCGCCGAAGGGGCGCTTGAAGGGCCTCCCATCAGTCATCTATATCCAACCCCAACCCGCCAGTATCTGCTCCTGCTTCTCGCGCGGAACCGGAGCGTAGCGAGAGAACTGGGTCGTGTATGCGGCTCTTCCTTGCGTGAGCGAGCGGAGCGCCGTGGCGTAGCCGAACATCCGGCCCAGCGGCACCGTCGCGTCGACTATCTGCGTTTCTCCGCGCTTCCGCGTGCCCTCTATTCTGCCGCCCCTGGCGTTCAGATCCGCGATGACCTCGCCGACGAACCGCTCGGGTGCGACGACCTCCACACTAACGATCGGCTCCAGAAGCACAGGGTGCGCCTTGATGGCCGCCTCCCTCAAGGCGATGGAGCCTGCCGCCTTGAACGCGATGTCGCTCGAATCGACGTCGTGGTAGCTGCCGCCCAGAAGGGTCACCTTGACGTCGACGACGGCGTACCCGGCAATGATGCCGTTCTCGAGCGCGCTCATCACGCCTTTCTCGACGGCCGGAATGAACTCGCGCGGGATCTCTCCGTCCTTCACCTGGCTCTCGAACACGATCCCGCCCTCGGCGTGAGGCTCCAGACGGAGCCGCACGTCGCCGTACTGTCCCTTGCCGCCGCTCTGTCTTATGAACTGCCCCGAGCCCTCCGCGGTCGTCGCTATCGTCTCGCGGTAAGCGACCATCGGCTTGCCGACGTTGGCGCGCACTCCGAACTCCCGCAGCAGCCGGGTCGTCAGAACCTCCAGATGTAGCTCGCCCATGCCCGAGATGATCAACTGGCCTGTTTCCTCGTTGGTCTTAATCACGAAGGTCGGGTCTTCTTCGGCCAGTTTTTCGAGAGACTGGCTCAGCTTGTCCTCGTCCGCCTTGGTCTTCGGTTCGATCGCAACCGACACTACCGGCTCGGGAAAGTCCATCGACTCGAGGACGATGGGCTTCTTCGGGTCGCACAGCGTGTCACCCGTCCCCGTGGTCCTTGGCCCGACCACGGCCACTATCTCGCCCGCGCGTGCGGTGTCGAGGTCCTCCTGCTTGTTCGCGTGCATCAGAAGGATGCGGCCGATCCGCTCTTTCTTGTCGGTCCGCGCGTTCAAGACCTGCGCGCCCTTCTTGAGCGTCCCGGAGTAGATCCTGAGATACGTCAGCCTGCCCACGTATGAGTCGCTCGCGATCTTGAAGGCCAGGGCCGCCAGAGGCTGGTCGTCACTTGCCTCGCGCGTCTCCTCGTTGCCGGTGTACGGGTTCGTGCCCACGACCGCCGGCACGTCCACGGGAGACGGGAGGTACCGAACGATCGCGTCCAGGACCTGCTGCACTCCGATGTTCTTCAGTGCCGACCCCACCACCACGGGCACCATGCTTCCTTTGAGGGTCGCCTTCCTGATGCCCCGGTGGATCTCGTCCTCCGAAAGCTCGGACCCTCCAATGTACTTCTCGAGAAGCTCGTCGTCGGCCTCGCTCGCGCTCTCGACCAGGTGATCTCTGCGCCCTTCAGCCTCATCGAGAAGCTCCGCCGGGACGTCTTCCTCGATGAACGTCGCGCCCTGGGTCGCCTCATCGAATTTGAGCGACCTCATGCGGACAAGATCGATGACTCCCGTGAAGGTGTCACCGGTCCCGACCGGCATGGTCAGCGGCACCGGGTTCGCGTTGAGCCTCTCTGTCATCATCGCCATCGCGTTCTCGAAGTCGGCCCCGACACGGTCCATCTTGTTGATGAACGCAAGCTTCGGAATCCCGTATTCCTCGGACTGCTTCCACACGGTCTCGGACTGAGGCTCTACACCCCCCACACCGCAGAAGACCGCCACCGAGCCGTCCAGCACTCTGAGAGAACGCTCTACCTCCATCGTGAAATCAACGTGCCCGGGCGTGTCGATGATGTTGACCCGGTGGTCCATCCAGTGGCACGTCGTCGCGGCAGACGTAATGGTGATGCCGCGCTGTCGCTCCTGCTCCATCCAGTCCATGGCAGCGGCGCCGTCGTGCACCTCGCCCATCCGGTGCACCCTGCCCGTGTAGAACAGGATCCGCTCGGTGAGCGTGGTCTTCCCCGCATCGATGTGGGCCATGATGCCTATGTTCCTGACCCGCTCAAGCGGACACTCGCGTGCCATCTTCCTCTTCTCCGCCCCGGAGCGCGCACGCGCCACGTGACTTGCGGGAGGAAAGGTCGCAGTCCCTTCGATCACACTGCTGTGTGTGCCGACACTGAACGACTGCTGCAAGACTCCCCCCATGACAATTCGGCCACTACCACCTGTAGTGCGCCAGCGCCTTGTTGGCCTCGGCCATCCTGTGCGTATCGTCTCTCTTCTTCATGGCCGCGCCTTCCTTCTTGAAAGCCGCCACGAACTCGCCCGCCAGCTTCTCGGCCATCGTGTGCTCCGAGCGCTGGTTCGCGAACGTGATCAGCCAACGAAAAGCAAGCGCGGTCCGACGCTCCGGCCTCACCTCGATCGGCACCTGGTAGGTGCTTCCGCCCACCCGCCTCGACTTGACCTCGAGCATCGGCTTGACGTTGTTCACGGCCTTCTCGAACACGTCGAGCGGATCTTCCTTGGTCTTCTCGGCGACGATGTCCATCGCGCTGTAGAAGATCTTCTCGGCGGTGCTCTTCTTGCCGCCC
>JBDRFG010000104.1:0-2283 GCA_043819135.1 Candidatus Eiseniibacteriota bacterium
GGTTCCGGCCCCTCCGAGCGGGACAGGCTCCTCGAGTCGATGGACCGCATCCGCATCGGGATGGCGGGGAACCTCCGGAACTACATGCTGATCGACCGCCGCGGAAGGGAGACACGTGGCGGCCAGATGGACAACACGGGCTACACGCTCGACCCGCAGGAGGCGATCTCATACGTGTCGGCCCACGACAACGAGACCTGGTTCGACAAGATCCAGTACGCCGCTCCGGCCGACGCGTCGATGGCGACACGCGTCAGGATGCACAACCTCGGGATGTCGGTCGTGGCTCTGGGGCAGGGCATACCGTTCTTCCACGCAGGGTCCGACATGCTGCGCTCGAAGTCGATGGACCGCGACAGCTACAACTCGGGAGACTGGTTCAACCGGCTCGACTGGTCGTACGAGATGAACAACTTCGGCGCCGGACTGCCGATCGCCGATAAGAACCAGGAGCGCTGGAACGTCATCAAGCCGCTCCTGGGCCGCGCCGACATCACGCCCGGCCGCGAGCACATCATGGCCGCCGTGCACCACTTCCGCGAGCTACTGGCGATCCGGAAGGACACGCAGCTCCTGCGTCTCCGGACGGCCGAGGACGTCCAGGCGCGGGTACGGTTCCACAATGTCGGCTCGGGTCAGACGCCCGGTCTCATCGTCATGACCGTGTCGGACGTGGTGCCCGAGACGAGGCCGGTGGACCCGAGATACAAGCAGGTCATCGTGATTCTGAACGCGACCCCGGAGACGCAGACGTTCGACGGGGGACAGTGGAAGAAGGTCTACTTCGAGCTGCATCCGGTGCTCCAGAAGTCGCACGACGAGGCGGTCAAACAGTCGACCTACGACATGGAAACGACGAAGTTCGTGATCCCTGCGCTGACGACGGCGGTGTTCGTGGAGCCGGAGTAGCGCCCGTCGGTTTCCGCGAGCCGTTCGAGCATGAGATGTGGCCTGCGGAGTCAGCCGGCCGCCCCAGCCTGGGCCTTCCGCGAACCGTTCGAGCGTGGATGGCAGGGGCGCTTCGCCGGCGCTTACCCTCAGTCGTCACGTCCCCGGTCGCTGCAACTCCACGTATGGCACTCAGTTCAGCAGATGGACACACATTGTCGTGTGTGGCATGCGCGGTTCCGCACGCGGAAGACCGAAGTCCGTCCCTTTCACCCTCTCGCCCGGCACGATTCCTGCATATCTGCCATTCGAAGTGAACCCGTTCATACCGCATGCCCGCTCACCCCTCGCGGTGCTCGCGCGAGACGCCGCACACAACGAGCGGGCCGGAACCGGCGCGGAGGTCCCTGCCGCCCGCGCCACAGAGCTGTGGAGGGATACGATGAGGTTCTCGAAGCCGTCGCGATTGAGTGGGATGCTCCCGGCTGCGCTCGCTCTCGCCGTCTGCGCCGTTCCTGCGTTGGGCGCGCAGGACGACTGGGCGCTGACGACCGGCACCGGCGGCACCGATTATGTTCTCGTGATCGACTGCACGGGGACGATGCGGTTCGAGGGCAAGGGAGAAGCGACGGAGCAGGCGGTCGAGGCGTTCCTCGACGCTCTGTGCCCCGGCGACTGCGTCACGGTATACGGCTACGGGGAAGGGGCATTCGCCGCGCTTGCCGAGTATCCCGTCGTGCTCGAGTCTGAGGCGACGAAGGAACGCGCGAAGCGGATGCTCAGCCTTCCGTTCGACGATGACCGAACGGACATCACGAGCGGGTTGGAACTCGCCTGGAACGAGCGAAGCTGGATCTTCCCGAATACATCCGAGGGCAGCCCTCGGACGCCCGGGACGTCCTGCGTGATACTGCTCACCGACGGGAAGCTCATCCCCAACTACGACGACTACTCGCAGTACGACAGCATCTACTCGGCGAGCAGGAGCCGTCTGCTCGAACTCGGGGACCTGTTCGGTCAGCACGGGACTCCCGTCTACACCGTTGGGCTTGGAGCCGCAGACAAGGTCGACGGCGACCTGATGGCGGCGGTCTCCAGGAGAAGCGGAGGCCAGTACTACCACGCGGCCTCGAGCGGCGACCTGTCCGTCGTCTTCGACGCTCTCGCGGGCACCGTCGTGCGCCCGCGTGAGCTCGTGGAGCCGGCGGCCGCTCCGGGAGAGACCGAGCCAGTTCAGACGGCCGTCCCGGAAGAGACCGAGTCGGTCAACGTGGCAGCGGCAACCGTGGACGCCGGGGTCACGGGCAGCCGGACTCGCCATGTGGCGGTCGAGGGCGACGGTGCCGAGACTCGCGAGTCGGGCAACCGCGGACTCGCGGCGGCGAACACCGCCTT
>JBDRFG010000105.1:0-3728 GCA_043819135.1 Candidatus Eiseniibacteriota bacterium
CTCGAACGCGCCGGCCATGCGGAGCGACGGCCAGCCGTCCCCCGGGCCCACGTCGAGCACCGTGCGGGCGCCGCGGACGGCCTCCGCGAACGCGGCGATGAGCGCCTCGTCGTGCCAGTGCCCGCGCTTCGTGTGGTCGAGCGGCTGGTAGATTACGGGGAGGCACTCGCCGGACTGCGACTCCATTCGTTCGTAGGCCAGGTCGGCCGTCGTTGACGGCTTCGGGCCGAGCTCCGAGATGATCCAGCGCTCGATGTCGGTGCGAACCGGGTCGATGTCTGACGGCACGTCCTCGCCTCCGTGAAGAGGTCGCCCTGACAAGAAGATGGGGACCGATCGGTCCCCATGTTATCGCGCCGACCTCGCTCAGTCCAGCGATGCTACTTGAGCAGCACGGTCTTCGTGCTCGCCCTGAACCCGTCGGTCTCCATCCTCACGAAGTAGACGCCGCTCGCGGCCCGTTCGCCCGCGTTCGTCGTCCCGTCCCACGACAGGCCGTACTCGCCGGGCTCGACGTCCTCATCGACGAGCGTCCGCACAACGCGGCCCGCCAGATCGTACACGCGGACGCGAACGCGCCCTGGCGACGCAACGCTGTACCTGAGCGTCGTCCTCGGATTGAACGGGTTCGGGTGTGCCCGCTCGATCCGGTTCACGAACGTGACGGTCTCGGGCACACTGGTCCCGGGGCCCGTCGGGGTCTTCCCGAAATAGTCGAGTACGTTCCCCAGCAGGTTCGAGCGGTCGGCGATGCCGGATGTGAAGTGCCCGTTCGGAAGGAGCTCATCCATCATGCGCTCGATCCCGAACCCCAGGACGACGCTCTGGTATCCGGTCACGGTGTTCGTGTGTGCGACGCCGGCGGGGAGCGCGTCGCGGGACGCGGTCACATACTCGACCGCGACTGCGGCGCCGTGGACGGTCGCGACCGGAGCGACAACGTCGTCATCCAGAAGGTCGGGACATCCTTCGGCCAGAACGCACGCCCCGTCGTCGTACGTCATGAAGTCGCTTCCGCCGGCCGCGTCTTGCAGCCCAGGCAGGGTGTCGTCGAGACCGCTGAAGAGGTACTCCGCCCCCATCCAGTCGCTCAGGAACCCGAGCGTCTCCCGAGACGACTCGGGCGACTGGAGCTCCCAGCATATGTTGCTTCCGCTCAGGAGCAGGTTGCGCTCCTTGCCCGAGGACGCCTGCCCGAGCCACTGGATGAGATGCAGCTGGTCGGATCTGAGCATGACGTAGGAGTCCTCATCGCCGGCGAACCAGACCTGCGTGTCGTAGTACTTCATGCCGGCGGTGTCGGGACCGTCGGACTTGATGGTCCCCCCCGCCACCTCTACGTCGTAGACGTCGAACTCATACCCCAGAACCTCGAGCGCCTCGCGGTAGAAGTACTCGCTCGCGTGACCATGACCCCGGTCCTCCCCCGGCGCTGTCGAGCCGTGCTTGTCCACCAGAAGGAGTCCCGGCTCTCCGACGCTCCCGACGATCGGCAGCATCGACATCTCGAACGTGTTGTCGGGCGCGTCCGCGGGGTAGACGGAGGCATTGCCGAGACCGTCCAGCGTCTCGAAGAAGTACAGGATCTCGCTGCCGGGGGTCATCTGGCTTGCGGGGGGCGGGACCTTGAACCACTCGGGTTCTGACGGAACCTCGGCGATGCACGTGTACGCCTCGAACGGCGCGCCGCCGGTGTTCGATGCGAGCAGCGTGACGGAAGCGACGCCGTCCTCATCGCGGACCCTGAGTCTGGCGGTGTCCTCCAGCGCCTCTGCGAGATCGTGCACGAACCAGTCGTTGAACCAATTCCAGGTGTCTCTCGCGAAGTACGTCGCCGGATCGGAGCCCGTGAGCACGCCAAGGCGCTGGCGAACGAGAAAGATGCCACCCATGTGCGGGTCCGTGGGCGGGTCGGCGTTGAACTCCTCCCACCGGAACCTCAGCGAGTCGCGTCCCGTGAAGGCGCTCCAGTTATCCGACCAGGTTCCCCAGAACGGCCCTCCGTACCAGCTACCCAGGACCTCAGTCGTGAACCCGTCATCGACGAACTCCGGGCAGTCGTCTGGATCGAATCTCCGGAGGGAGAGGTTGAAGACGTCGTTCGAGTTCTGCGGAAGGTCGATCCACATCGTCCACCGGGCTACAAGGTTGGTGGCGCCCTCGACATCGATCGGAGGGCTCACGAGCCACGAATGCTGTTCGTCCACCATCGCGCCGGTGACGCTGTCGACCGCGGCCATCATCCACGTGCCCACCGGCGGGGCGAAACAGTCGGGACCCTCGCGGCCGGTGAAGAAGTCGACACCGAACTGCCCACGCCGGAAGGTGACACCCGTCTGGCCGCTCGCGGACTTACCATCGTGGACCCATCCGTTGTCGCCAGGCGACTCGCAGTCGTCGGACCAGACGGGCGACCCGTTCACGAGCCATTCGATGTTGTCGAGTTGCCATGCGCCGTCCAGAACGGAGTGCTGCGGCGGGTTATCCTCCGTGTCCTGTGGCGAGTAGGCGTCGTCGGATTCGAACCGGAACTGCAGCCTCACGTCCTGACCGGCGAACGCGCTGGCATCGAGCGCCTGATGGCCGTTCCAGTGGTCCCAGTCGACCGGCAACCCCGCGCCCATGTAGCCTACGTTCGTGAACGTCGAGAGCGTCGTCCAGCTCTGGCCTCCGTCGTCGGAGACGTCGACGTAGCCGTAGTCGTAGAAGCGCTCCATCGCGTAGCGCTGGTCGAACTCGAGCGTCACGGTGTCGCCGGAGGCGCTCCACGACGAGAGCGGGAAATCATGCTCGAGGACCTGGCTCCACTGGTTCCCGTACCCTCTGGGCTGCTTGAAGCATCGCGGATCGTACGTGCCGCACCACCACGACGAATCTCCCGGGTCACCCTCGGGACGCGGACAGGGTCGTAGTGTGTCCTTGTGCCAGTGGTTCAGGTACCCGAGAGTCCCGCTCCGGTCCACCGATGTCCATCCCGCGTTGTCGCCCACGAGGTCGGAGAAGTCCGCGTCGAAGATCCAGAGCGTGTCGACCCCTGCCTCGCGAGACGACCGAACGCCCGCCGCTCCGCGCTGGACGGGGACCGGTCGGACGCGGACGGCCGACGGCGTGTCGACCGACGCCGCGGACGCGCTCACGCAATGCGCAAGCACGAGCGCGACACCCGCCGCGCGCGCGCACATCGCGTGCCCCCGCCTCGCCGTCCGGAACGTTGACCGGGCTTCTGCCCTGCGTGCGCGGTCGCCTCTCGCCACCACGATTCCCCCTTGGCCGTGCTTCCAAGTAACCTGCTACCGCCCCATTATACCATACTGACCTCCACTCATCAAGGCCGGCCGACATCTCGAAACCGCCCTAGAACAAGGCACTTCGGGGCGTTTTCGCTTGACACCCCGTTCCGTGCGTTCCTACCATGCTCAAAGCCGGACAGTCGAGGGGCCTCCGGGCTCCCCGCACCCACCTGTAACGGAGAGACCATGCTCACTATCGTAGACATGTACGCCCGCGAGATCCTCGACTCACGGGGCAATCCGACCATCGAGGTAGACGTCGTGCTCGACTCGGGGATCCTGGGCCGCGCGGCCGTTCCGTCGGGGGCGTCGACAGGAACGTACGAGGCCGTCGAGCTGAGAGACGGCGACGAGAAACGCTACCTCGGGAAGGGCGTGCTTCGCGCCGTCCAGAACGTCAACGAGGTCATAGCGCCGGAGCTCGTCGGGTTCGAGGCC
>JBDRFG010000106.1:0-144625 GCA_043819135.1 Candidatus Eiseniibacteriota bacterium
CCACCCCCACCGCCAGTCGTCAGTGAGGAGAGGTGACTGAGTGGTTTAAGGTGCGCGACTGGAAATCGCGTGTAGGTTCATAGCCTACCGAGGGTTCGAATCCCTCCCTCTCCGCCACTACGTGGAGTTCTACGGTACCGACATGGGGATGTAGCTCAGCTGGGAGAGCGCTGCCTTCGCAAGGCAGAGGCCGGCGGTTCGAGCCCGCTCATCTCCACCAGTCCAGCGCGGAGGCCCGCTCGCACCCAAAGCGGCGGGCTTCCGCTCTATCAGCCTCATGGCCTGTTCCGCTCTGGCACGCTAGACGGGGAATTAGCGGTGCCCTGTGACCCGCAATCCGCTATAGCGGGGTCGAACATCTGAATGAGGCCCTCTAGTTTCCGTTCGCGACAGGGGTCAGGCGGCGTTGAGGGCCAGGTCCCGCGCAATTGAGCCTGGCGAACTCGGTCAGAGCCGGAAGGCAGCAGCCGTAAGCCGGTCACTCGATGTGCCGCGGGGGAGCTTGGTTGGAGCTTCCTGCCTTCCGTTCTCGTCGGGGGCAGGGGTCGAGTCGGACGCGTGCCAGAGCGGAGTGCCCTTCAAGAACCCGTCAACGAACGCGGGGGGCAAGATGTCCTACCTCGTGCTGACCAGGAAGTGGAGACCCGAGTCCTTCTCGGATGTGGTCGGTCAGAAGCACGTCGTCCTGACGCTTGCGGCGGCGGTGCGGACCGAGCGCACGGCTCACGCGTATCTCTTCACCGGTCCCAGAGGGGTCGGTAAGACGACCATCGCGCGGATACTGGCCAAGGCCCTCAACTGCGAGAAGGGTCCTACTGATGAGCCGTGCGGCCAGTGCGTATCGTGTCGCGAGATCGCGTCCGGCAAGAGCCTCGACGTCATCGAGATAGACGGCGCTTCCAACAGGAAGATCGAGGACGCGCGTGGCATACGGGAGACGGTGCAGTACGCTCCGCTCTCGGGCCGCATGAAGATCTACATCATCGATGAGGCTCACATGCTCACGCGCGAGGCGTTCAACGCGCTGCTGAAGACACTGGAAGAGCCGCCTCCTCACGTGGTCTTCGTCATGGCGACGACGGAACCCGGCAAGATCCCTGAGACGATAACCTCACGCTGCCAGCGATTTGACTTCCACAGGATCTCGTCCGCGGACACGGAAGCGCGTCTTGCGCAGATAGCCGCGGCGGAGGGGTTCGAGGTGGAGGGCAGCGCTCTCAAGCTGGTCGCGGCGCGTTCCGACGGAAGCATGCGCGACGCCGTGAGCCTCCTCGACCAGATGGTGTCGGTCGGGGGAGGCACGGTGACGGTCGATGACGTGGCCCGCGTGCTGGGCATACCCGACATCGACGTCTTCTTCGGTCTGACGGATGCCGTTGCGACCAGTGACACATCCGGCACGCTGTCCGCGCTGGAGTCGGCCATGGGCGCCGGCTTCGACGCGAGGGACCTCGTGGATGGTCTTGTCGAGCATCTCCGCAACCTGCTACTGGTCCGGGCCGCACCGGAGCCCGAGCGCCTCGTGGGGCGGATCTTGGACTACGAGAAGCACGATGGCGCGTCCTCGACGATAACCGAAGAGGACCTGGTCCGGCTGCTTCGGATCGGCATCGAGGCTCAGGCGTCCGTCAAGTGGAGCACGCAACCCGCTCTGATAGTCGAGGTGGCTCTGGTCAGGATGGCCAGGTTGACCAGCAGCGTGGCCATCGAGGACGTCGTCAGGGCTCTTGAAGATGGTGGAGGCCCCGGGCGGGCGACGGAGCCGCCGGCATCAGAGGACAACGAAGGCGGACACGGCGGTGAGAGAAGAGGCCGGAAGAGCGTCCGCGACGCGGGCGGTGCCGATGTGACCGGTCAGCAGACGGGCGTAGGGACGGCGCGCCCGAAGGGCGCGATAGAGGAGACCGGCAGGAGCGATTTGCGGCGCGAGACTGCGACCGCGACGGCCGCTTCGCGGCCCTCCGCTCCAGCGACCGCCGTGGCAGATGCCCACTTGGGCGACGTCGAGCCGGAGCTGTGGCCCGACGTGCTCGCGAAGATCAGAGGTGAGAAACCCGCGCTGGCGGCCTTCCTGAACGACGCAGTGCCGTCCCGCGGCGAGAGCGCTGTCCTTGAACTGACGGTGCCGAACGGCTCCCGCTTCCACAGAGACCAGCTTAAGGACCGGGGCAACATGAGGCTGATGGAGCGCGCCGCCGGTGA
The DNA here is from genome assembly GCA_043819135.1 of Candidatus Eiseniibacteriota bacterium. Classification (GTDB taxonomy): domain Bacteria; phylum Joyebacterota; class Joyebacteria; order Joyebacterales; family Joyebacteraceae; genus JALGZG01. The sequence goes on from JBDRFG010000106.1 coordinate 2,203, forward strand.
GATTTTCGGTGGGAAGGTCAGGCTCGCGTTCACCTTCGGAGAGGCGCCTCAGGAGAGAGCCCCATGCCGTCGCGGTGAGCCACGGGTCAGCGAAGAGGCGGCCGATGACCCGGTCGTCAAGAAGGTTCTGGACATGTTCGGCGGTGAGGTACGGGGATCGCGCAGAGAGGAGTAGTGACGCAGATGTCAGGCGGACTCGCGAAGATGATGAAGGAGGCGCAGAAGCTGGAGAAGTCCCTCGGAGAGGTGCGGAAAAGGCTCGGGGAGATGACGGTGGAGGGAAGGTCGGGGGGCGGTGCGGTCGTCATCACCATGAACGGACAGCGCGATGTCCTCAAGGTCTCGGTGGACCCCAGTGTTTTCGAGGACGGAGACGTCGAGATGCTCGAGGACCTGCTGCTCTCGGCCCTGCGTGACGCCAAACAGAAGTCGGACGAACTCGCCTCTGCCGAGATGTCGAAGGTGGCGGGGCCGGGCATCCCACCGGGGATGTTCTAGCACAGATACGGAGCGACGTGTTGTCTTTGTTCCCACCCTCTCTCGAACGACTGGTTCTCATCTTGGCCCGGCTTCCGGGCATCGGCAGGAAGTCCGCGACGAGGATAGCCCTCAAGCTCGTGGCTTCGTCCGGGGCCGACTGCAGAGAGCTGGCCAGGACCATCATCGAGGCCAGCGAGAAGACCATCGGCTGCTCGACATGCGGGGCACTGACCGAGTCGGACCCGTGCTCCATCTGCTCTGACACCCGCCGGGAATCCACGATCATATGCGTGGTCGAACGTCCCAGCGACGTGATAGCTCTTGAGCGAACGAGCCGATACCGGGGGAAATACCACGTTCTGGGCGGGCTTCTGTCGCCGCTGGACGGGATCGGTCCCGAGGACCTCAGGTTGGATTCCCTGGCGCAGCGCGCGCACGGCAACGAGGTCTCTGAGATCATTCTTGCACTGAACCCCACGGCGGAGGGGGAGGCGACGTCCCTCTACCTCGCGCGATTGCTGACGGAGGCGGGGGTTCGCGTCACAAAACTCGCAAGCGGCTTGCCTGTCGGCGGCGATCTCGACCTGGCCGATGAGCTGACCCTGGGCACCGCGCTCGAGGAGCGCAGAGAGCTCTGACGGCGTCCGCCACCGCACGCGGATGACGGACAACCAGTCGCTCCCGCCGCAGCGCGCCGCCGCCGGCCCGACCCGAGCTACCATCCCTTTGAGCTTGACCCGTCCAAGAGCGGGTGCTAGCGTGATTATTCGATTTCTCTCCGTTATCGGGAAGTGATGTGCACGTCCGAAGGAGGTTGACGGATGCAGCAGTTGACGGAAGTACGCTGGCACGCGAGGGGAGGTCAGGGGGCGAAGACCGCCTCACTGCTTCTCGCGGCGGCGGCGGCGATGGAGGGCAAGTACAGTCAGGGGTTTCCGGACTATGGCCCCGAGCGCATGGGCGCGCCGATGCGAGGTTTCACCAGGATCAGTGAGGAACCCATCCGGTTGCACTGTGCCATCTCTGAGCCCGGGATGGTCGTGGTTCTGGACGACACGCTCTTGTGTTCAGTCGACGTAGCCGGGGGCACGCCGGAGGACGGTCTGATCGTCGTGAACACGGTGCGGACCGCGGCGGAGGTGAGGAAGGAAATGAAGCTCACCGGGCGCAGGCTCTTCACCGTCGACGCAACGGGCATCGCCATCGACGAGATCGGGCGGCCGATCCCGAACGCGCCGATGCTCGGCGCGTTGGTCAAGGTTTCGAACGTGCTGGATCTCGACGCCGTCAAGAAGCAGATCAGGAAGAAGTTCTCTCACGGTTTCAGGCCCGAGGTCCTCGAGGGCAACATGCGAGCGATCCAGAGAGCCTACGAGGAGGTGGTCGGGGAATGAACGACAGAGGCTGGACCGAGATACCGATCGGAGGCATAATCGAGGACGCGGGCAACGCCGCCACGTATGAGACCGGATCGTGGCGGACGTACCGACCCATCTGGAACGGCGAAGCGTGCATTCACTGTCTCAGGTGCTGGGTCGCGTGCCCCGACTCGTCGGTGAAGCTCGAGGACGGGAGGGTAACCGGCATTGATTACGATCACTGCAAGGGGTGCGGGATCTGCGGCTTCGAGTGCCCCGTGGACCCCAAGGCGATAGAGATGAAGCTCGAGACGGACGTGGCGAACGAATAGGCTCGGATCGACCGGGTATGCCAGTACCGAATCAGAAGGGAGACACAGAGTGGCGAGGAGACTGATCCTTACGGGCAACGATGCGACCGCGGAGGCGATGCGGCAGATCGATCCCGACGTGGTCGCCGCTTTTCCTATCACCCCACAGACTGAGCTGATGCACAAGTTCGCGGAGCACGTGGCCGATGGGGACGTGAAGACCGAGTTCGTGCTTGTCGAATCGGAGCACAGCGCGATGAGCGCGGCGGTCGGAGCGGCGGCGGCGGGGGCGAGGGTCATGACGGCTACGTCGGCCAACGGGCTGGCGCTGATGTGGGAGATAGTCTATATCGCGGCGTCGTACCGGCTTCCCATAGTCATGCCGGTGGTGAACCGCGCGCTGTCGGGTCCCATCAACATCCACTGCGACCACAGCGATACGATGGGTTGCAGGGATTCCGGATGGATACAACTGTACTCCGAGGACGCGCAGGAGGCCTACGACAACGTTCTGCAGGCGATAAGGATCGCCGAACATCCGGATGTTCTGTTGCCTGTGATGGTGACTTTCGACGGGTTCATCATCAGCCACACGGCCGAGGTTCTCGAGGGACTCGAGGACGCGGAAGTGAAGAGCTGGGTCGGGGAGCACGAGGCGAAGTACTCGCTTCTGAACACCGACGATCCCGTGACGTTCGGCCCGCTCGATCTTCAGGACTACTACTTCGAGCACAAGAGGCAGCAGACGGAGGCGATGTGGCGCGCTCCGGCCATCATCAAGGAGATCGGGAGGGCATACGGAGAGCTGTCCGGGCGCTCGTACGAGCTCATCGAGAGCTATCGGCTGGAGGACGCCGAACTCGTCGTCGTGGCCATCGGTTCGACGTGCGGCACCACGAAGGTGGTCGTCGACGAGTTGAGGGAGAATGGCACGAAGGCTGGTCTTCTGAAGATACGCTCGTTCCGGCCCTTCCCGGAGCGTGAGATAGCGGAGGCCCTCAAGAACGCCAAGGCGATAGGGGTGCTCGACAGGTCGATATCGTTCGGCGCGCCGGGCGGTCCGGTCCACAAGGAGATCAGGGCTGCGCTGTACGGGACCGGCCGTGAGATCGGGATCGTCAACTACATCTACGGACTCGGTGGACGCGACATGTCGATGGAGAACATCAAGACGGCCTTCGCCGGACTCGAGAAGGTGGCCAGCGAAGGAACGCCTGACGACAACATCCGGTTCCTCGGACTGAGGGGCGAGGGAGGAGTGTAACATGCCAGGTCTCAAGCAACTGGCCGAGCGCGAGGAGCTGATGGCCGGAGGGCACCGCGCATGCGCGGGCTGCCTGCCGATGACGGCGATGAGGCAAATCTTGTTGACGGCGGGCAAGGACACGGTCAGCGGGTGCGCCACGGGATGTGTGGAAGTGGTGACGACCATCTACCCGTACACGGCGTGGCGGAATCCGTTCATCCACAGCGCCTTCGAGAACTCGGCCGCAACGATGTCGGGCGTGGAGGCCGCGTACAGGTCGCTTCGCCGTCAGGGCAAGGTCGACAAGGATATCAACTTCATCGCCATGGGTGGTGACGGGGGGACGTACGACATCGGTCTGCAGTCCCTGTCGGGGGCGATGGAGCGCGGTCACAATATGCTGTACGTCTGCTACGACAACGAGGCGTACATGAACACGGGCATCCAGAGGTCGAGCGGCACGCCCAAGGGAACGGCGACGTCCACGACGCCGGCGGGCAAGGTCATTCCCGGGAAGAAGGAGTTTCCGAAGCCTCTGACCGAGATCATGATCGCCCACAGGATCCCGTACGTGGCTCAGGCCACTCCGGGTTACCCCAAGGACCTGACGGACAAGGTCGAGAAGGCGCTGTCCATTGAGGGACCGGCCTTCATGAACATCCTGACGCCCTGCACGCGAGGCTGGCGCTATCCGATGGAAGAGTCGATGGACATTGCGAGGCTGGCGGTCGACACATGCTTCTGGCCCCTGTTCGAGGTCGAGCACGGCAGTTTCCGGGTGACCAGGAAGCCGAAGGACAAGCGACCGGTCTCCGAGTGGCTCGAGAGGCAGGGACGTTTCTCGCACCTGTTCAAGGACAAGAACAGGTACATCATCGACGAGATACAGGAGGAGACTGACCGCAACTGGGAGTGGATTCTCAAGCGCGAGGAACTGAGCCAGGCGTAGGATTCCCAAGTGCTCGCTTACGAGAGGCGTCCAAGCCATGAACTGGCCGAACGGGCTGAGCGTAGCGCGGCTGATTATGGGACCAATCGTCCTTGTCTGCCTACTGACAGGTTTCGTGAGGCTTGCCTTCTACATCTTCGTGGTTGCTATGCTCACGGACCTCTGCGACGGTTACCTCGCACGGCGCTCGAACAGAGTGACGGAATTCGGGAAGCTGATGGATCCATTGGCCGACAAGGTCCTTGTCTCCCTGGTCCTTATCGGTCTCTTGTTCATGGGGTTGCCGTTCGTCTCGCTGTGGATGGTCGCTGTGATCATCGCGCGTGAACTCCTGATCCTTGGCTGTCGAACCGGCGTGTTCAAGAGCGGTGAGGGATTCGTGACCAGCAGGGCCGCCAAGTGGAAGACGGCCGCCCAGATGGTCTGGATCTCAGGGACGCTTCTCTACCTGACGGTCATCTCGCGGGTGGGCTTGAGCCCCGGCGATCCCCAGTGCCAGGCTATTGAGCGGGGGCTCTGGGGGGTCGGAGTGGTGGCCGTCGCCCTGACCATCATTTCCGGGGCGGACTACCTGGTTTGGAGCAGAGACTCCGGAGGCAATGTGCCGCAGGTCCACCGGAACGAGGAGGTCTAGCCGACATGGAAGAGCGCGCTCCGAGACTGAACCCGCTGGTCAGGTTTCTGGCCACCGGGGCCTACCTGGGATACGCCCCTTTCGCTCCCGGCACGGTGGGATCCCTCGGTTGCGCGGTGCTCGTCTGGTTTGCTGTTCCCGAGGTGACTCACTTGAGCTCGGCGCCGGCGATCGGCGTGGCGGCTCTCTCCACGCTGGCGTTCGTCGCGCTGGCCATCTGGGCGTCCGGTCTTGCCGAGAGAAGTTTCGGACACGATGCGTCACGAATCGTTATCGACGAGTATGCGGGCTTCCTCATCTCCGTTCTCCTGCTTCCCAAGTCACTCTTCGTGTTCGCCGTGGCGTTCCTGCTGTTCAGGGCCCTCGACATCGTGAAGCCGTTCCCCGCGAGGCGGGCGGAGGCACTTCCGGGAGGCACCGGAGTTGTGCTGGACGACGTCGTCGCGGGCATCTACGCGAACATACTCCTGCGGGTCATGCTGCTGGTTCAGGGTTGGTGACCTAATACCTACCTGACGGTGGTCGGATGAAGGCCGAGATAATCACCATAGGCGGAGAGCTTCTTGACGGAAGCCAGGTCGATCTCAATGCGACCTATCTGGGGTCGCGTCTGACGTCGCTCGGTGCCGAGGTCGTACGTGTGACATCGGTGCCGGACGCGGTCGACGACATCGAGGAAGAGACGGCTCGAGCCCTCGAGCGCGCGCACATCGTCATCACGACCGGAGGTTTGGGCGTTACGGCCGACGACCGCACGAAGCAGGCGGTGGCCAGACTGCTCGGTCGGAGGCTCGTCCTGGACGAGGACGTGCTGGAGAGAGTGCGAGGCTGGTTCGAGGCAAGGAACCTCCCGATGCCCGAGGCCAGCATTGCGATGGCCATGCTCCCGGAGGGCGCGCGTCCGATAGACAACCACAGGGGAACCGCACCGGGCCTTCTCTTCGAGAAGGGGGCCGCGCTCCTCTTCGTCCTGCCCGGCGTTCCAGTTGAGCTCAGAGCGATGTTCGAGAGCTACGTGTCCCCTTTCCTGGAGGGGAGGGGGCTCAAGCCGCTGGCCCAGGAGCGTCTCATCCGGACCACCGGGCTGCCCGAGTCGGAGGTCGCCGAGAGGATCGAAGAACTCGCGCGCCGCCTGGCGAGAACGGACATCGTGTACCTTCCGTCCGTGACCGGCGTGGACCTCAAGGTGATCGGCCGGGGTCAGACCACCGTCCAGGCCACGAAGACCGCGGAGGCGTCGCAGGAGAAGCTGGCCGCCAGGCTCGAACCATACGTCTACGCGCGGGGCGACGAATCGATCGAGAAGGTCGTCGGATACCTGCTTTCGATGAGGGATCGGACCGTGTCCGTGGCCGAGTCGTGCACGGGAGGACGACTCGGGTGGAGGATGACGCGCGTGCCGGGAAGCTCAGACTACTTCATGGGCGGCGTCATCGCCTACTCGGATGATCTCAAGAAGCGTCTTCTCGGGGTCAAGGCCGGCATCCTGAAGAAGCACGGCGCCGTCTCCGCCGAGACGGCGCTCGAGATGGCGCGGGGCGTCCGTGCGAAGTGCGCCACGGACTGCGGCGTCGCCATCACGGGGCTGGCCGGTCCTGGGGGCGGCACGGAGGAGAAGCCCGTGGGCACGGTCTTCATCGCCGTGTCTGGTGACTCCGGCGACCGGGTGCGAGAGCTGCGCCTTGCCGGCAGCAGGGGCGACATCCGGCGCGCCGCGGTCCAGGCCGCGATGGAGCTATTGCGGCGCTTTCTCCTCAACATCGAGGACGACACGTGACCGTTCGGACCTTCATAGCTTTGGAGTTGTCCGAAGAGCTCAAAGAAGGCATACTCGGCCTGACGGATGAGCTGCAAGAACGGGGCGTCCGGGCCAGCTGGGCCAGGCGCCAGACGTTGCATCTCACGCTCAAGTTCCTGGGAGACGTTGAAGAGACGGAGCTGCCCGAGGTCGTAGCGGCGGTAGCGCGGGCCTCGAGCCGCACGTCCTCGTTCGACTTCGAGACACGCTCGCTGGGCGCTTTTCCCTCTCCAGCGCGCCCCAGGGTGCTCTGGGCGGGAATCGAGCCTGTGGACGAGCTTATGGCCCTCCAACAGGCGATAGACGGCGAGCTGACCAAGCTGGGCTTCCCGCGGGAGAAACGCCGGTTTCATCCCCACATAACCCTCGGGAGGATACGAGACCCCCGCGCAGAGAGCGTCCAGGGTATTCTGGATGATCTCGTTGCCCCAGAGGGGAGGGTGGTGGCAACTGAGGTCCGGGTAATGCGAAGCACGCTTCGCCCCGGAGGTGCGTTGCACGAACTTGTTCAAGCAGTTCCCCTGGATAGCGGGTCCTGAGAGTGAGCATCTTAAGAGCTTTGGTCGCCGCGCTTGCAGCGCGGCCCAGGGAGGTCACGATGGCAGAAGAGAAGGGCAAGCAGAAGGCGTTGGATCTCGCCGTTTCGCAGATAGAGAAGCACTTCGGCAAGGGATCGATAATGATGCTCGGGAGCCACGACGTGGGGCAGGGCATCGAGATCATTCCCACGGGGTCCCTTTCGCTCGACATCGCGCTGGGAGTGGGAGGGGTACCGCGCGGACGCGTGATAGAAATCTACGGTCCGGAGGCATCCGGCAAAACGACTCTGGCTCTGACTATCGTCGCGAACGCGCAGAAGCGTGGCGGCGTCGCCGCTTTCATAGATGCGGAGCACGCGCTCGACCCCGGCTACTCGCGCGCGATCGGAGTGGACACGGACAACCTGCTCATCTCACAGCCGGACACTGGTGAGCAGGCGCTCGAGATCACAGAGATGCTCGTCAGAAGCGGGGCCGTCGACGTCATCGCTATCGACTCGGTCGCCGCGCTCGTGCCGCGCGCCGAGATCGAGGGCGAGATGGGCGACTCGCACGTCGGGTTACAGGCCAGGCTGATGTCGCAGGCACTGCGGAAGCTCGCGGGGTCGATCGCTCGGTCGAGGACCTGCGTCATCTTCATCAACCAGATCAGGATGAAGATAGGCGTGATGTTCGGTAATCCCGAGACCACGTCCGGAGGACGGGCGCTCAAGTTCTACGCCAGCGTCCGGTTGGACATACGCCGGATCGGCGCGCTCAAGGTGGGGGACGTGATAGTCGGCAACAGGACGAAGGTCAAGGTAGTGAAGAACAAAGTGGCACCGCCGTTCCGCGTTGCCGAGTTCGACATCATATACGGGAAGGGCATCTCGCTCGCCGGGGACCTGCTGGATCTCGGGATGGAGCACGGCCTGGTCACCCAGAAGGGGACCTGGTTCAGCTACGGTGACCTTCAGCTCGGCCAGGGCCGTGAGCGGGCCAGGGCGTACCTGGAAGAGGATAACGCCGTCATAGAGCGCCTCGAGCGCGAGATACGCGAGGCCGAGGGGCTGGTGGAAAGACGGGTCAAGGCAGCCGCCATCACAGAGCAGGGGTCGCCGGACGAGAAGAGCCCGCCCGCGAAGACGGAGAAGAAAGCACCGGCGCGAGAAAAGGTAGGCGCGAAGAAGTGACGGGAGCCGGGCGAAGAGGCCAATGACGGAGACGGACGCCCGTGAGCGGCACGATCACCGAGATCAGAAGGACCGGCGAAGACACGCTCCGTCTGACGGTGTTCGTTGACGGAGTGGAGGCCTTCACGGTCTCCGAGGAGGTAGCTCGCGAACTCGGCCTGTCGGTGGGCGACGAACTGGCTCAGCCTGCAGCCGTTTGTACTGCGGCCGACGACGATCGCGCGAAGGCGAGGGAAGCCGCGCTCAGGCTCCTGGCCGTGCGTGCCAGAAGCGAGGGTGAACTCTCCGACCGCCTGAGACGCAAGGGCTTCAGCGAGCAGCTGACGGCCGCGGTGGTGTTCTCACTGGCCGAGGTCGGACTGGTCGACGACGAGGCGTTCGCGCGCGCGTGGACCGACGAGCGAGTGAGACTTCGCCCCGTCGGGCCGCGGCGACTTGCTCAGGAACTTCTGTCGAAGAAGGTCAACAGAGACCTGGCCGCCCGCGTGGTGGACGAGACCTTCCGGGAGCACTCGGAGCTGGAGCTGGCCCGCAAGGCGGTTGAGAAGAAAGCGCGAGTGTCAGGGGGCGTGGACGGTGGCAAGCGCCGCGCCCGTCTGCACTCGTTTCTGATAAGAAGGGGCTTCTCTTTTGAGGTGGTGTCCGCCGTCATCAAGGAGATAGAGGGAGAATCAGATGCCTGACGGCATGTCGTCCAACGAGATCAGGCGCCGGTTCATCGAGTACTTCATCGAGCGCGGACACGAGAAGGTAGAGAGCGCTCCGCTGATACCGCGCGACGACCCGACGCTTCTCTTCACGTCGGCGGGCATGGTGCCGTTCAAGCCGTACTACATGAACGATAACCCTCCGATCACACGCGCGGTTTCCGTTCAGAGATGCCTGCGCCTCTCCGACCTTGACGAGGTGGGGAAGACTCCCTATCACGCGACCTTCTTCGAGATGCTCGGCAACTTCTCCTTCGGCGATTACTTCAAAGAAGAGACGATCGAGTGGGGATGGGAGTTCCTGACGGAGGTCATCGGGTTGCCGAAGGACCGCCTGTGGGTCACCGTCCACAAGGACGACGCTGCGGCGGCCGACATCTGGCGGACGCGGATCAAGTTTCCCTCCGAGCGCCTTGTGGCGTTGGGTGACAAGCACAACTTCTGGGGGCCGGCGGGCGACTCGGGCCCCTGCGGGCCGTGCTCTGAGATCCATCTGGACATGGGCGCCGAGGCCGGTTGCGGAAACCCCGGCTGCGACCCCGGCTGCGAGTGCGACCGCTTCTTCGAGATATGGAACCTGGTCTTCCCGCAGTTCCTGCAGCGTGCGGATGGCACGCGCGAGCCGCTCAAGCGCCCCGGCATCGATACGGGCATGGGGTTCGAGCGTCTTGCCAGCGTCGTGCAGGGAGCCGCGAGCATTCACGAGACCGACACGGGCCTGCCCGTCCTGGCGGCAGTGAGGGACGACGCCGAGGCGGCAAGCGGAACGCGGCCACCCGAGGGGCGGCCCGGCCCGGATCTGGTCGTCATAGCCGATCACGCCCGGGCGGCGACGTTCGCGATCGCCGAGAACATCCTGCCGTCGAACGAGGCGCAGGGCTACATCGTGCGCCGCCTGATCCGCAGGGCGGTGCACCGCGGTCTCTCGCTCGGCATCGTCGAACCGTTCCTCTACCGCATCAGCGGAGTGATCGTTGACGCGCTCGGAGAGGCGCATCCGCATCTCGTCCAGAAGCGCGAGCATGTCGCGCTCGTGGTCAAGTCGGAGGAGGAGCGTTTTCACGAGACCCTGACGCGGGGGAGCGCCGTGTTCGAGGAGATGCTCGAGTCCCTCGCCGGGAGCGACTCGAAGGTCGTTCCCGGGGACGTCGCCTTCAGCCTCTATGACACATACGGATTCCCGCTCGATATCGCTGAAGAGATGGCCGCCGAGCGCGGCATGATCGTGGACCGCGAGGCCTTCCAGGCAGCAATGGCGGAGCAGAAGGACCGCGGCAGGCGGGCCTCGACGTTCGGCGACCCCGGCGATGCAGGCACGTGGGAAGGGAAGCGCGCCGCCACCGCGTTCGTAGGCTACGAACTCCCGTGTGCGTGCGGGGAGGGAGCGGAGTGCGAAACGGTCGATACGCTGCTGTCCGGCCCCGTAGCCACCGAGGTGGCGGAAGTCAGGCGCGCGCGTGAGAACACGCTCGAGTTCACGCTGACCGAGAGTCCTTTCTACGCGGAGTCTGGCGGACAGGTGGCCGACTCCGGCACGCTGACCGTGGGCGGCGCCACCGTGGAGGTGGTGAACGTGCTGACGCGCGACGAGCGCTACGTGCACGTCGGGACCGATCCCGGCGGGGCGATCACTCCCGGAGCGCCCGCGGAGGCGCGCGTCGACGTCGCGAGAAGACGCCTCATCGAGAAGAACCACACGGCCACTCATCTGCTCCAGGCCGCTCTGAGGAACGCGCTGGGTGACCACGTCCACCAGTCCGGGTCGTGGGTGGGTCCGGACAGGTTGCGATTCGACTTCACACACTTCTCCGAGCTGTCGGCCAGGGAGATCGCGGCTATCGAGGACAGGGTGAACGCCTGGGTCCGCGCCGACGTCCCTGTCGCGCCCGAGAGCATGGGGCTCGAAGCGGCGCTCGAGCGCGGTGCGACGGCGCTCTTCGGCGAGAAGTACGGCTCCGAGGTCCGGGTCGTCTGTGTCGGTTGCGGCGAGTCGAAGGTGAGCCTGGAACTCTGCGGCGGCACTCATGTCGAGAGAACGGGCGAGATCGGATCCTTCGCGGTGGTCAGCGAATCGGGCGTGGCCGCCGGCGTCAGGAGGATCGAGGCCGTGACGGGCAGAACGGCGGTGGCGCGAGCCCGCCACAACGCGGAGCTTGTCAGAGAGCTCACCGATGTCCTCAAGGTCGCCCCGGGCGAAGCGCTCGACAGGGCGAGGGAACTCACCGCCGAAACATCGAAGCTCCGAAAGGAAGTCGAGCGGGAGCGGCAGAAGATCGCGGGCGGGTCAGTGGACTCGCTGCTCGACGGTGCACGCGAGGTAGCGGGTATCCGACTTCTGGCCGCGCGAACCGACGCGCCGGACATCAAGACCCTCCGCGGCCAGGCCGACCGACTGCGCGACAGGCTGGGTAGCGGGGCGGGACTTCTGGCGGCCGTTACGGAGGGCGGTGTCATTGTCATAGCGGTCGTCACGGAAGATCTGGTCAAGAAGGGTACCCTCAGCGCGGGAGACCTCGTCCACGAGGTGGCGGGAGTTCTGGGGGGACGCGGTGGAGGCAAACCGCAACTTGCCCAGGGCGGCGGCGGAGACCCGGCCAGGCTTGAGCAGGCGCTCGAGGAATTCTATGAGGTGGCCCGCCGTGCCATCGAGAGCTGAGGGTTCGTTGCCCGGATGCTGACGCGCGTGACCGAGGGGAGCGCATGAGGGAGACTGGAAGAACGCTCGCCTGGCTGGAGGGTGAGATACGCGCCCGGGGCGCCCTGTACCTGGTGCTCCTGGACCCCGACAGGTTCGATCCCTCCGAGAACGCGAAGCTCGCGGCGCTCGCGGTGGGGGCCGGAGCCGACGCGCTCCTGGTCGGAGGCAGCCTGTCCCTGAAGGGAGGCTGCGACAGAACAGTGCGCGCGATCAAGGGGGCGGTCGACGTTCCTGTCATCCTCTTCCCGGGCGACATCGGCTTCGTTACCGAAGAGGCCGATGCGATACTGTTCCTGTCGCTGGTGAGCGGGCGCAACCCGCAGTTCCTCATAGGGGAGCACGTGCGCGCCGCACCCGTTCTGAAAGAGGCGGGGCTCGAGCCGATACCGACGGCCTACATGCTGGTCGAGGGCGGAGCCACGACATCCGTCGAGTTCATGAGCTCGACGAAGCCCATCCCTCGGGACAAGCCCGACATAGCCATGGCGCACGCGCTTGCGGCTCAGTATCTGGGCATGAGGCTGGCCTTCTTCGACGCGGGTAGCGGCGCAGCACAGCACGTTCCCGAGGAAATGGTCCGCATGGTCTCCCGCTACGTCGACCTGCCGGTCATGGTCGGGGGGGGGATCCGCGAGCCTGCCGCGGCTGGTCGGCTGGTGGAAGCCGGCGCCAGCGTCATCATCACCGGTGACGTAGTTGAGAAGACGGGAGACGCGGGTCTCATGAAGGCGCTCGCCGAGGCCGTGCACGAGCCGCGCAGTTCGTGAGCGCCCAGGCGCGCGACGCGGCGCCCCGGAGTCGCTGAGGAGGCCGCCCGGTTCTGCGGCGGAGATCGTGCGGGGGCGTCGAGCTTCCGCTTCACGGAACACTCGAAAGGCAGGTGGTCCGCATCAAGGCTCTCGTCCTTTCAGGCGGCAAGGGTACGCGGCTCAGACCGATCACGCACACGAGCGCGAAGCAACTGGTCCCCATCGCGAACAAACCCATCCTGTTCTACGGACTGGAGGCGATCCGTAACGCGGGGATCGTCGACGTCGGGATCGTCGTGGGCGAGACGGCGAAGGAGATAGAGGCCGCCGTCGGCGACGGCTCCTCCTTCGGCCTCAAGGTCACATACATTCTTCAGAATGAGCCCCTCGGTCTGGCCCACGCGGTCAAGATATCGAGCGACTACATCGGCAAGGAACCGTTCGTGATGTACCTCGGCGACAATCTTATCATGGGCGGCATCACCGATTTCGTCTCCGAGTTCCAGAGGCACAAGCCCAACGCACAGATCCTCCTGGCCCGCGTAGACAACCCGAGCGAGTTCGGCGTGGCCGAGTTGTCGGGCGGGAGGGTGGAACGGCTCCAGGAGAAACCCGAGAACCCACGCTCGAATCTCGCTCTTGTAGGCGTCTACATGTTCGACGCGGAGATCTTCGGAGCGGTGAACGACATCAAGCCGTCGGCGCGGAACGAACTCGAGATCACTGACGCCATCCAGAGGCTGATAGACACGGGCAGGGAGGTCCGGGCGCACGAGGTCACGGGCTGGTGGAAGGACACGGGGAAGCTGGAGGACATACTCGAGGCCAACCGGATGATACTCGAGACCATCAAGCGGGACATCGCGGGCAGCGTGGACAGCGGCTCGCGCATAGACGGGAACGTGGTGGTCGCGGAAGGGGCTGAGATCCACGGCAGCGTCCTTCGCGGTCCGCTGGTCATAGGACGAGGCTGCAGGATCGTCAAGTCGTACATCGGACCGTTCACCTCCATCTATCACGACGTGACGGTCCAGAATTCCGAGATCGAGCACAGCATCATCCTCGAGAACTCGAGCATCTCCAATCTCGGCAGCAGGATGGAGAGGAGCCTTATCGGCAAGGACGTGGAGATCACGAAGAGCGGCACGATGCCGAAGGCCTTCCGCTTCATGGTGGGAGACGCCAGCAGGATCGAGGTGCCCTAGTGGGAAGCGACACCCCGGGAACCGGACGCGGGACGGAGAGGGTCCTGGTCACGGGCTCAGCCGGCATGCTGGGGACGGAACTGGTTCCGCTGCTCAGGGGCGAGTTCGAGGTTACCGCGGCGGACCTAGACGACTTCGACCTGCGGGACGGTGCGGCGACCGACGCGTTCGTGTCGCGGGTGGCGCCAGATCTCATCATCAACTGCGCCGCCTATACTGATGTCGACGGCGCCGAAGCCGATCCCGCCGCCGCGTTCGACGTCAACGCCGGCGGTGCGGGGAACGTCGCGGCGGCCGGTGAGCGGGCCGGAGCGCGAGTCGTCCAGATCAGCACCGACTACGTCTTCGACGGCACGGGCAGGAGGCCCTACAGGGAAGAGGACGAACCGAGCCCGCTGGGAGCGTACGGACGCTCGAAGCACGAGGGCGAGCGCCGGGTCATCGAGTGCTCTTCCGACCCTCTGATAGTCCGTACGGCGTGGCTCTACGGACACGCGGGGCCGAACTTCGTCGAGAAGGTGCTGTCTCTGGCGACCTCCGGACGGGCGCTGAGGGTGGTCAACGACCAGGTCGGGGCTCCGACCAACGTCCGCGACCTCGCCTGGGCGATCCGGGAACTGATTGCGGCGGAGGCCACCGGTGTGGTAAACGCTACGAATGCGGGTTCGTGCTCGTGGTTCGACTTCGCTCGCGAGATACTGGACCGCGCCGGACACACCGGCGTCCCGATAGAGCCCGTGACCAGCGACGAGTTCCCGAGGCCCGCGCCTCGGCCGGGCTATTCGGTCCTGTCTCTCGCGAAGCTCGTGTCGCTCACTGGCAGGGAACCGAGGAACTGGCGGGACGCTCTGGCCGAGTACATCGCCGAAAGGTAGGCTCAATGGAACGACATGCTGAGACGGGCGTCGACCGCGCGAGGGCGGTCTTCACGGAGTCCTCGAGGATGCACGCGCTCGCGGCCGAGTCTCTGTCCGAGGCGGTTGCCGAGGCGGCCGCTGCGGTCACCGAAGCTCTCAGGGCCGGCAACAAGGTGCTTCTCTGCGGCAACGGGGGGAGCGCCGCAGACGCGCAGCATGTTGCGGCCGAGCTGGCGGGTAGACTGCGCCTGGAGCGTGGCGGCCTGCCTGCGATCGCGCTCACGGTGAACACCTCGGTCATGACCGCTCTGGCGAACGACTACGGATACGACATGGTATTCGCAAGACAGGTGGAGGCACTGGGGTGCAGGGGAGACGTGCTGGTCGGCATCTCGACGAGCGGCAGGTCCCCCAATGTCGTAAGAGCTCTCGAGGCGGCGCGTGCCGGCGGTGTTGTCACGGTGGGGCTCGTCGGGTGCGACGCGGGGGAGATGGGGGGGCTGTGCGACTACCTGATCGCAGTCCCCACCGAGGACACACAGCGCATTCAGGAGATACACATCGCGGCCGGGCACGCGATATGCGAGATCGTGGAGTCCGCGCTGTTCGGTCAGTAGCCTCGGGGGAGAGGGAGAGCGAGTGGATCCCATAATCATCGGCATCGGAGGGGGAACCGGGTCGGGGAAAACGACCGTCGCCAAGCAGGTGCGGAAGCATTTCCCGGAGGAGAGCGTCGTCATCGTCCATCACGACTCCTACTACGTGGACCGCAGCGACCTTTCGCCCGCGAGCCGCGAGAACATCAACTACGACCATCCGGATTCGTTCGACAATGAGCTCCTTCTGGCGCAGCTGAACGACCTGAGAGGCGGCAAGGCCGTCGATAAGCCGATATACGACTTCGAGACGCACACCAGACGGAAGGAGACCATCACCGTCCGTCCGGCTCGGATAATACTGCTCGAGGGCATTCTGGTGCTGGCCGAGGACGTACTCAGGGAGACCATGGACATCAAGCTCTACGTCGACACGGATGCCGACGAGCGCTTCATTCGCCGATTGAGGCGCGACATCTCGGACCGAGGCAGAACAGTCGACCAGGTCATCGAACAGTACCTAAAGACCGTCCGGCCGATGCACCTGCAGTTCGTTGAGACCAGCAAACGGTACGCGGACGTGATAATCCCCGAGGGTGGGCTGAACGTCGTGGCGGTCGACCTGATCGTTACAAAAATACGCGACATTCTCTCAGCTCACTAGCGGCAGCGGTCGTCGCCGTGGACGCACAGAAAGGGACACGCTTATGATGGTGCGACACCTCTTCAGGATCCTCCGGCCGGACCAGTGGACGAAGAACCTCGTGCTCTTTGCGGGGCTTATGTTCGCGGGTGGTATGGGGACGCGGACGCTCGTCCTTCACGCGACCGCGGGCTTCCTTGCGTTCTGCGCCCTGTCCGGCGCCACCTACATATTCAACGACCTGATGGACGTACGTCGGGACCGTGAGCACCCAGTCAAGAAGCTGCGACCGCTGGCGTCGGGCGACCTGCCGATCGGAGTCGCTTCGGTCGCCGCGGTCGTTCTGGCGGTGCTCGCGCTCGTGTGGGCCTACGGTCTCCATCCGAACTTCGGGCTGGTTGCCACCGGCTACCTGGCTCTCAACGTCCTCTACAGCGTCGCCCTCAGGAAGATGGTCGTTCTGGACGTCATGGCGATCGCGATCGGCTTCGTGCTCAGAGCGGTCGGCAGCGTGGAGGTCCTCAAGGGGCCTGCGCCCGACACCGAGCTTTCGCCCTGGCTTCTGGTCTGCACGTTCTTCCTTGCACTCTTTCTGGGGCTGGGGAAGAGGAGGCACGAGGTGCTGGTGCTCGGCGCCGACGGCGGGAAGCACCGTCCCGTGCTGAAGCACTACCCGCCGCCACTCATAGACGCCCTCTTCGGCGTCGTGACAGCGTCGACGGTCGTCTCGTACGCCATCTACACCATCTGGCCGGGAACCGTCGAGAAGGTGGGAGGCACGGGGCTCGTCTACACGATACCTTTCGTGGTGTACGGCGTTTTTCGATACCTCTACCTGATGTTCGCGGCGGGCGAGGGAGGGCAGCCGTCGCGCTCTCTCCTGTCTGACCTTCCACTCGCGCTGAACATCGTCCTGTGGGTCCTCGTGGTGGCGTTCGTCATCTACGCGAGGTGAGAACTGGGAATCCGCGCCCGAGCGCCGCGTTCGCGCTCCGTCGGCGGGTCTCGCGTGGAAGCTGCCGTTCCGTCGACGGCAGCGTTTTCTTGGGAGGGCAGTGCAACTGCACCGCGTCAGCGTAGAAGCGTTCGCCAAGATCAACCTCGGATTGGCCGTGACGGGCGTGAGACCGGACGGCTATCACGACATCGAGACGGTGTACCAGAGCGTGTCTCTCTGCGACACGGTTGTTCTCGGTCCTCTGGAAGGTCCTCATCGAGTGTCTCTGACCGTCCACGGATCGTCTCTCCCCGACGGCCCGGACAATCTGGCGTGGAGGGCCGCCGAAGCCGCCCGCGCCACCTTCGGGTGCGGGGGGGTCTCGATCGAGCTGACGAAGCGGATCCCGGTCGCAGCAGGTTTGGGTGGCGGGAGCGCCGACGCTGCAGCTGTCCTGGTGGGCATGGACGCCCTGTTCGACCTCAGAGCACCGGCGGACGCCCTGTTGGACCTGGCGGCCTCCATCGGCTCCGACGTGCCCTTCATGCTGTCCGGGGGCACGGCGCTGGGGACCGGAAGGGGAGAGAAGCTCGAGCGGCTGCCCGCCCTCGTCGGCGTCTGGTTTGTCCTCGCCGCCCCGCGCTTCGGGGTTTCGGCGGGCGAGGCCTACGGAATCCCGAGAATCGGGTTGACAGAGGCCGCTAGCTTCACTAGAGTAAACTGTTTAGCTGTCCGGGAAGGCGACATTCCGACGCTTGCCAAGGGGCTTCGGAACGACCTGGAAGCTGGTGTTGCGTCTGCCTATCCGGAGGTTGCGCGCGTCAAGGAGGCGCTGCTGGAACAGGGCGCCCTCGCCGCCGTGATGTCCGGAAGCGGACCGACGGTCGTCGGACTCGTTCCTGACGAAGCGACCGGGAAGGACATGGCGTCGCGCCTGGCGAGGTGTGACGTGGACATACATGTCGTAGCGCCGATCGACGTAGGCCAGAGCGTGACTCGGGTAGACGACGAGCCCTGAGGGCAAGTCTCTTCGGACCGCGCCTGCTCCGAACTCGGTCCAGTCCCTTCATCCAGGCGGAGGGCGGTGAAACGATGGAGATCACCGAGGTCAGGCTGACTTTGCGCCACGAGGAGCGCCTGAAGGCGTTTGTCAGCATCACATTCGACAACGCGTTCGTCGTCAGGGGCCTCAAGGTCATTGACGGCAACACGGGTCTTTTCGTCGCGATGCCCAGCAGGCGGCGTAAGGACGGGGAGTTCAGAGACATCGCTCACCCGATCAACAACGCGACGCGGCAGATGATAGAGGACGCCGTTCTCGCCGAGTTTGAGCGTCAGATCGCAATCGGCGGGGACGAGCCTCAAACGGCGGAGCAAGAGCTGGTGCTCGCCGATGAGTTTTGCGACTAGAAGCATGGTCGCTGGGGCGTCGTCAAGTGGCAAGACACGGGACTTTGGATCCCGCCTCGGAGGTTCGAATCCTCCCGCCCCAGCCAGAACTACCGCTGGGGCGGTGCAACTATTTCGGCGTGACCAACGCGAGGGCCGTCTTGTGGAGGGGACGTGATGCCTAACGAACTGGGGCTTTTCAGCGGCAACGCCAATCGCGCACTCGCTGAGGAGATCGCTGGGTACCTGGGCATGAGACTGGGTGAGGCCGCGGTCGGAAGATTCCGCGACGGGGAAATAAGCGTCAGCATCTCCGAGAACGTCCGCGGGATGGACGCGTTCGTCATACAGCCAACGGCGCCTCCGGCCGAGAGTCTCTTCGAGCTCTTGATAATGATGGACGCCCTGAGGCGGGCGTCGGCGCGGCGGATCACTGCGGTCGTGCCCTACTTCGGCTACGCCAGGCAGGACCGGAAGGACAGGCCGCGCGTGGCCATCACCGCGAAGCTCGTCGCCAACCTGCTGACGGTCGCGGGGGCAGACAGGATCCTGACCATGGACCTTCACGCTCCGCAGATCCAGGGGTTCTTCGACATCCCGATGGACCACATCTACGCGGCGCCGGTGCTTCTCCGCTACTTCGACGAGCACGCGGGCAGCGACCTCGTTGTCATGTCGCCGGACATCGGGAGCATCAAGATGGGCAGAGCGTTCGCGAAGCGGCTGGGCGCATCGCTCGGCTTCGTTGACAAGAGACGCCCGAGACCCGACGCGACCGAGGTCATGAACGTCGTCGGCGAGGTCGAGGGTAAGCACGTCATCATGATAGATGACATCATCAGCACCGGCAGTTCAATGATCGAGGGCGCGAACGCCGTGATGAGGATGGGAGCCGCGAAGGTCACGGCCGGCGCCACTCATGCGCTGTTCGCGGAAGGCGCCGTGGAGACGCTCTGCGACTCGGTGATCGAGGAGATCGTGGTCACGAACACGCTCAGCAACGAGCGGGCGGGCTTGGACAAGATCCGAACCCTGTCGGTCGCGGAACTCCTGGGAGAGGCGATAGACAGAATACACGGTGAGAAGTCGGTAAGCTCGCTCTTCGTCTGATGCGAGTTGCCGCGAACGGTGCGCCGGACCGGCCGGGGACGACCGGCATGTGGCTCCAGGCGCCGACTGACAGGCAGACACGGAGAGGAACAGATGGCAACCGTTAAACTCAAGATGCGACGAAGAACTGACACGGGCAAGCAGGGGACCAAGCGGACACGCGCCGGCGGCGATGTGCCCGCGGTGCTCTACGGCGAGAAGCAGGAGAACGTGCCGATCTCCATCGAGGCCAATGAATTCCGGACGGCCCTTTCGACCGCGTCGGGGCGGAACGTGATCATCCAGTTGGTGCTGGAGGGTGAGGATTCCGCGACGAGAGCGGTCATCAGAGACATGGAGCGCGACGCCGTGACGCGGGAGATACTTCACGTCGACCTGCAGCGGATCTCGGAGAACAAGCCCGTCGTCATGCACGTGCCGGTCGCTCTGGTGGGTGAGTCACTGGCAGTGAAGGAAGGGCGCGGCATCCTCGACCACGCGATGCGTCAACTGGAGGTCAAGTGCCTCCCGCGTGACATCCCGGAGCACATCGAGGTTGACATTTCCAGACTCGAGGTCAGGCACGCCATTCACGTCAGAGACATCGTGATCGACAAGCTCGAAATACTCGACCATCCGGACCGTCCGGTAGTAGAGGTTCTCCAGCCGACTCTGTTCACGGAGCCGGGCGCGGAGCTCGAGGGCGTCGGGGCGGCCGAGGGTGAAGAGGGCGAAGCGGCGCCGGCCGAGGGCGAGGGAACCGACGGGTCGCCCCCCAAAGCCCCGTAAGGAGAAGAGCTAGGCGCCGTGAGGGTAATCGCCGGACTCGGGAATCCAGAGAAGAGATACGAGGGTTCCCGTCACAACGTTGGATTCCTTGTTGTCGCCGGGCTGGCCGACGGGTGCGGTATCCGACTCTCGGCTGGGCGCGGCGACTTCATGAGTGGGTCAGGCCAGATCGCCGGCGCCGGTGTGCGCCTCCTGATGCCGCTCACGTACATGAACAGAAGCGGCATCGCCGTGGAGCAGATCCTTGAAGAGACGGGCGCCGTTGCCAACCAGCTTCTGGTGGTTTGTGACGACACGAACCTGCCGTTGGGGCAGCTCCGTCTCAGGAGTTCGGGGAGCGCGGGCGGCCACAACGGTCTGGTATCGATAATCGAGCGGCTCGGCACAGAGGACTTCGCGCGCCTCCGGCTCGGGGTCGGCCAACCTCCCGAGGGAGGCGACCTGGCCGACTTCGTTCTCGACCGCGTCAGCGACGACGAGCGTCCGGACGTTGACGAGATGGTCGGGCGCGCCGTCGAGGCCGTGAAGTTTCTGCTCAGCGATGGTATCGAGGCCGCAATGATGGTGTTCAATCGGAAGGCGGACCCCGCCGAGAGCGAGGGGCCGCAGGAGGACTAATGTCACAGCTCGCTGTTCCGCTGGCGTCTGGCATCGTCGGCCTTATCTTTGTGGGCATTCTCGTTCGTGAAGTGCTGTCGAAGAACCCCGGCAACGAGGTCATGCAGAGGATCTCGCTGGCCATTCAGGAGGGCGCGCGCGCCTTCCTCAAGCGTGAATACACGTACGTCTCGGTGCTCGTTCTCGTGATCGCGGGTCTCATCGCGCTGGCCCCGACCCTGTCCGGGAATCCCGATCTGCCGCTGGGCTGGAAGACGTCGGTCGCGTTCGTACTGGGCGCGCTGGTGTCTGCGCTGGCCGGATACGTCGGCATGAGCATCGCGACGCGCGCCAACGCGAGGACAACGCAGGCGGCGGCCGACGGAGGCGTCAGGGGAGCGCTCGGAGTTGCCGTTTCCGCCGGTTCGGTGATGGGCATGAGCGTGGCCAGCATGGCTCTCCTGGGCCTTGTTCTCGTCTACTGGCTCTTTCATGTGCCGGCCATCGTCAATGGATACGCGATGGGCGCATCGCTCGTGGCTCTATTCGCGCGCTCGGGCGGCGGACTCTTCACGAAGGGCGCCGACATGGGCGCCGACCTGGTCGGCAAGATAGAGGCCGGCATCCCGGAGGATGATCCCAGGAACCCGGCCGTGATCGCGGACAACGTCGGCGACAACGTCGGCGACGTGGCGGGTCTTGGGGCCGACCTCCTGGAATCGTACGTCGAGTCCATTATCGCGAGCATGGCTCTAGCGGTCGCTCTCGTTAGCAGCGCCGCCATCTCAGACAAGCTCGTTCTCCTTCCGTTCAACATTGCCGCCGCCGGGATCGCGGCGTCCATACTGGGCATCATCTTCGTCAAGGTGGTGGGGCGGAAGAACCCACAGGCGGCCCTGATGGGCGGCACCTATGTGGCGGCCGGCCTCACGGCGCTGGCCAGCTTCTTCATCATCAAGATGATGGGGACGGAATATACCATCGGCGGCACGACGTACGGCGTGCTAGGGCCCTTCTACGCGACCCTGTGCGGGATCGGCAGCGGCATCGTCGTTGGGTTGGTGAGCGAGTACTTCACTTCGACCAAGTACCGTCCCGTCAGAGGCCTCGCGGAGGCGTCGCAGACCGGGCCGGCCATCACGGTCACGACCGGAACGGCCGTCGGTATGGGCAGCACGGCGGTGCCGGTGATAGCCCTCGGCATCTCCATCATCGTGGCGCATCATTTCGCCGGGATGTACGGCATCGCGATGGCGGCGTTCGGGATGCTCGCCACGACCGGCATGGTCGTCGCCGTAGATTCTTACGGACCGGTCGCCGACAACGCCGGAGGCATCGCGGAGATGGCGGGCCTCGACCCGCACGTCCGCGAGATCACGGACAATCTGGACGCGGTGGGGAACACAACAGCGGCCATCGGCAAGGGCTTCGCCATCGGGTCGGCCGCTTTCGCCGCGATCGGCCTTCTGTCCGCCTACATGGTGTCGGCCGGGATCACGGTCGCCGACATGTCTGAGCCGACCGTCATGGCGGGTCTCCTCATCGGGGGCATGTTGCCGTTCCTGTTCTCTTCGATGCTCTTCGGGGCAGTCTCGAAGGTCGCCTTCAAGATGATCGACGAGGTCAGGAGACAATTCAGGGAGATACCGGGGCTCCTGAAGGGCGAGGTAATGCCCGATTCGACGAGGTGCGTTGACATCAGCACCAAGGGAGCCATCGCGGGCATGATAAAGCCCGGGCTCCTGGCGATCCTCGTGCCCGTTGCGGTCGGTTTCTACGACGTGCGCGCGCTGGCGGGTCTCCTGGTCGGCGCCGTCGTAACGGGAGTGGTGCTCGGCATCCAGACGGCCAACTCCGGCGGCGCGATGGACAACGCCAAGAAGTACATAGAAGAGGGGCACTTCGGGGGCAAGGGCTCCGACGCCCACAAGGCCGCCGTGGTGGGGGACACCGTTGGTGATCCGCTCAAGGACACCGTCGGGCCGTCCATCAACATTCTGATCAAGCTGATGTCCGTCATCTCTCTGGTGCTGGCTCCCCTGTTCATCGGGGGATAGGCAGAGTCGGGGAGGCTGGAATGGCTCTCGAACTCGGGATCATCGGCCTTCCGAACGTGGGCAAGTCGACCCTCTTCAATGCGCTCGCCGGCACGAGCGTTGCCTGTAGCAACTACCCGTTCTGCACGGTCGATGCCAACATCGGGGTCGTTGCAGTGCCGGACCCACGGCTCCGGCGTCTCGCGGAGATTCTCAGTCCGGAGAAGCTGACGCCCGCCGCGATCCGGTTCGTCGACATAGCCGGCCTCGTGCGCGGCGCCAGCAGGGGCGAGGGTCTGGGGAACAAGTTCCTGGCGAATATCCGGGAGGTCGACGCGGTCGCGCATGTCGTCAGGTGCTTCGACGATCCGTCCGTCGCTCACGTTGACGGAACGGTCAACCCGGAGCGGGACCTCGCGACCATCAGGACGGAGCTTCTGCTCGCCGACCTCGAGACCTGCGAACGGAACCACGAGAAGCGGCGAAAGGACAGAGAAAGAGGGGACAAGGAAGCGGGCCATGTCGCAGACGCGCTGGCAGTGGCCAGAGACGCGCTCGACGCCGGAACACCGCTTCGCGAGGCGTCCCTGTCGGAGGCCCAACTGGGTCTCCTGAGAGAGTTCAGTCTGCTGACGCTCAAGGACCACATCATCGTGGCCAACGTGTCAGAAGCGGACGCGGGAGCGGGCGCGGGAGCGGGCGAGGAGGCGTGGGTTGCACGCATCTCCGCTGCGACGGGCGAACCCGGCTGGAAGGTGGTCCCGATCGCCGCTTCGCTTGAGGCGGAGCTCGTTACTCTGCCAGAGGGTGAGCGCGCGGAGTTCCTGGACGGCTGGGGCATAGAAGAGAGGGGCCTTGAGAGACTCATTCGCGCGGGATACAGGCTGCTCGGGCTCGTGACCTTCTTCACGATCAAGGGTCCGGAGACCAGGGCCTGGACGGTTCCAGCGGGAACGACGGTGTCCGAGGCGGCAGGCAGGATACACTCCGATATGGAGAAGGGCTTCATCAGGGCCGAGGTCGTGTCATACGACGATCTCGTGGGTGAGGGCTCCATGCACGCCGTCCGCGAGAGCGGGCACCTGAGGACGGAGGGCCGCGACTACGAAGTGCACGAGGGCGATGTTGTTCTCGTCCACTTCCACTAGGGCGCGGAGCAGCAACGCAGAAGCTGGTGGGCAGGGTGGTGCCCGCGCTGTCGCGCGGGGGACTAAGTGTAGTGCAGCTTCGTGCTGCGATTGTGTCAGGAGAGGGGCAAACCCCGGTCGGACGAGATCCGGGGTCTCCTCACCCCGTCCGCGAGACGGGGTCGCAGTCAGACCAAGGGGAGGTAGGAAGGAATGAGGAACTACGAAGGTACGTTCATCTTCCGCCCGGGTCTCGACGAGGCCGGTCTCGAAGCAGAGATGGCCAAGGTCGAGGAGATGATCACGGCGGAAGGTGGCGCGATCAAGGAGTGGGACAAGTGGGGCAAGCGTCGGCTCTCCTACGAGATCAAGGGCGAGTACGACGGGTACTACGCGTTCCTCACGTTCGAGGCGGATCCCGCGGCCATCGAGAGACTCGTTGAAGCTTATCGCCTGCGGGAGGACATTCTCCGCAACATGAACATCGTGATGGACCAGTAGCCCGGGCTGCTCGAACTGCAACCTTTGACTCGGAGGCACAGATGCCCAGAAATGAGAGCCACGGCAAGTTCTGCCGGTTCTGCCAGGACAAGGTCGACAAGCTCGACTACAAGGACGAGAAGCGGCTGCTTCGTTTCGTAACGGAGCAGGGCAAGATAATCCCGCGCAGGGTGACGGGAACCTGCGCAAGACACCAGAAACAGCTGGCAGTGGCGGTGAAGCGCGCCCGTCAGATCGCCCTTCTGCCGTTCGTAGGTCGGCACCACAAGCACGGCTAGACGGACAGCAAGAGGCAGACACAGGGAGGTGAATCCGCAATGAAGGTCATACTAGTCGAGGACGTTCACCGACTCGGGTCGAGAGGCGATGTCGTCACGGTTAAGGACGGGTACGGAAGGAACTTCCTCGTCCCGTCCGGCAAGGCGCTGCCGGCCACGGCCGGAGCGCTCGAGCAGCTCAAGATAAAGGTCCATGTAGACGAGGCACGCATCAAGAAAGACAGGCGGGCCGCTGAGCTGATCGCGGAGCGTCTGAGTGGTGTCTCCTGCACTGTGCGAGTCCAGGCCGACGAGGCCGACAAGCTCTACGGATCCGTGGGCGAGAGGGACATCGCGCAGGCCCTTGAGGAGCAGGGACACGAGACCGACCCGGCCAACGTGATCATGGACGAGCACATCAAGATGCTCGGTGTCTACCCGATCAAGATCCGCCTGTTCAAGGACGTGGAGGCGGAGATAAAGGTCTGGGTCATCAGAGAGTAGGGGCAAGGGCCGCAGTCGTTCTCCGGCTGCGCCTACAACCGCAGCAAACACAAGCGAACAAGCGAGGAGGGGCAGATGTCGAGACGTCTTATGGCAGGTACGCTCCTGCTCGTCGTTCTCGCCGCGGTCATTTGGTGCGTGGGCTGCGGCTCCGGGGGCGACGACGATATCGTGGCCAGAGTCGGAAGAACGAACATCACGAAGAGCTATTTGTTGCAGAAGTTGTCCGAGTTGCCAGCTTTCGCTCAGCAGCAGTTCGCCGGCCCCGAAGGAACGATCGATTTCCTCCACAGGCTGGTGGACGAGGAAGTCCTCTATCAGGCGGCCCTCCAGGCGGGGTACGACAAGAATCCCGAGATAGTGAAGGCTCTTGACGTCGTCAAGCGCCGTGCCGTCATCCAGGCGTACTACGCTGCCGACGTCGAGGGGACGGTAGTGGTGGCCGACGAGGACATTCAGACCTACTACGATGAGCACAGCGAGCAGTTCCAGCGCCGCGGACGCGTCAAGTTCCGCCACATCCTGCTGCCGACGCGCGCGCAGGCCGACGCGGCCAGGTCTCGCGTCCTCGGCGGAGATGACTTCACCGCAGTGGCCCGCGAAATGTCGACCGATAAGGGCACGAAGAGCGCCGGCGGACTGATGGCGTCGGTCTCGCAGGGCGACGGCGTGCCGGGCACAAGCATGGACGCCGCGTTCATCGAGAGCGTCCGTGAGTGGAAGGTGGGGGAGGTCACGGATCCTATCCGCTCCGAGATGGGCTGGCACGTGGTCTACGTTGAGGAGAAAGTCGAGGAAGGGACCAAGCCCCTGGAAGAGGTCCGTGAGCAGATAGAGAAGAGCCTGCTGCCCGAGAAGACACGCAAGCGCTACGATGACATCCTTGCGGAGCTGAAGGGGAGCTACGGGGTCACGGTCAACGAGGAGGTCTTCAGGGCGAAGCCGCGGAGTGAAGAAGAGCTCTTCACGCTCGCGTCCGAGACCGACGATCCACTGAGCAGACTCAACTACTACTCCGAGCTGGTCTTCAACTACCCGCAGGGAGAGCACGCTGCAGAGGCGCAGTTCATGATCGGGTTCATTCACGCCGAGGAACTCCAGAACTACGATGCGGCACGCAACGCCTTCGAGAGAATGAAGCTACGCTACCCCGACTCGGAACTCGTTGCCTCGGCCGACTGGATGCTCGAGAACATGGGTGAGGAGAACCCGCCCTTCGAGGAAGGGGAACTCATCTCCCAGTAGCTCAGGGAGACGGCGTGAGAGGAATCTGAGCGATGCTCCCACTCGTCGCGGTGACGACGATCTTCGTTGCCGCTTACTTCTTCATCGTCACCGAGCGGCTTCATCGAACGACAATAGCCCTGGCGGGAGCCCTTGCGGTCCTGCTCCTGCCGGGGCTATCGCTGTCCCAGGAAGAAGCGGTCGGTTTCATAGACTTCAACACCCTGGGCCTGCTCATCGGCATGATGCTCATCGTGGCCGTGCTTACGAGGACCGGTCTGTTCAAGTACCTTGCCCTCGTAGTGGCGAAGCGCGGCAAGGGGAGGGTCTTTCTGATCTTCGCCGGCTTCGCCGCGATCACCGCGGCCAGCTCGGCCCTCATCGACAACGTAACCACCGTCCTGATGATCGTCCCCGTCATCTATCTCGTCTCCGATCTCCTGGGCAAGAACGTCGTGCCGTTCCTGGTCATGGAGATAATCATGGCCAACGTAGGCGGAATGGCGACCCTTATCGGCGACCCGCCCAACATACTGGTGGGCAGCCGTGCCGTCGTTCCGGGCATGTCAGGACATCTCTCGTTCATGGATTTCCTCGTCAACCTCGGGCCGCTTGCGCTCGTATGTCTCGTTGTCAGCCTGCTCTACCTGAGATTAGCGGGGCAGAGGGAGTTCTTCGCCCCTCCGCCCGAGGCCAAGAGGATGGCACTGGAATCGATGGACGCGACGCAGGCGATACGAGACCCCGCGTTGCTCCGCCGCACTCTCGGGGTGCTCGGTCTGGTGCTCGCCGGATTCGTGTTCCACCACGTGCTGGGACTCGAACCTGCGACCGTCGCGCTCGCAGGCGCGGCCGTCCTGCTCGTAGTGACGCGCATCAACCCGGAGGAGCTGCTTGCGGAGGTCGAGTGGGGAGTGCTCTTCTTCTTCGTCGGTCTGTTCGTTCTCGTCGGCGCCCTGGAGAAGGTGGGAGCGGTTGATCTCCTGGCACGCGGCGTCCTCGGGGCGTCGGACAGCCCGGCGATCCTGATGGTCATCATCCTCTGGGGAACGGCCATCACCGCCTCACTGATATCGGCGGTTCCCACGGTCACCGTATTGATACCCATGGTGCAGATCATCGTGAATCACCTGGGCGCGGCCGACCCGGGCGTTGCGCTGGGCTTCTGGTGGGCGCTGGCGGCGGGTGCGTGCCTCGGTGGGAACGCGACCGTGGTCGGCGCGGCGGCGAACATGGCGGTAGTGGGTCTTTCGTCCAAGGAACGAGAACCGCTCTCGTTCGCCACCTACGCGCGGATGGGTGTGCCCGTCACGGCGCTCTGCCTGGTCGTCACGACGGCGTACATGCTCCTGAGATACACGTAGCGTCGCTCGAGCGCAGGACAAGGCACGGCGGACCGGCGCCGAACCACGGCCCCACCAGACAGATCGAGGGGCGGCCTTGACGGCCGTCCCTCGATTGATCTCAGGTCACTTCCGGAAGACTAGCGGTACATGGCCTTGATGCTGCCCCAGCTCTGCGCCTCGACCGGCGAACCGGTCCAGTCCTCGAGCCAGGTGTCGTCAAGCATGACGCCGGCGCCACCAGCGGCACCCGGACCGCAACCGTTGTCGGTCGAGTAGAACGTGATCTTGTACCGGAACGCCGTTCCCGGCAGCAGCGGGCTGATGTCGTAACCGACGATTCCGCTCGTGCCCCATCCGTCGCACTGGCCGAAGTCGCCCCAGAACGCCGCGGTCATGGTCCAGCTGCCGCCACCGTCCACGCTGACTTCCTCTGTCCAGTAGTCGTTGTCGACCGTCGGCACCTCGGCGTGAATAAGCATGCGAAGCGTGCACGTGACGCTTCCGACGATGCTCACGGCGGGGGAGATCAACGAGTTGTTGAGATTCGGAGGCGTCAGGGACGTGTCGGCGGCGTCGCCGCACCACCAGCTGTGCGGGTCGCTGTAGGCGATACACGCACGATCGATGATGTGCCACCAGTCGCCGGCCGAAGACGGGATGCCGGAGACGCAGAGGCCGCCGCTCTCGCCGTCATCGTAGAAGTACACGTAGCCGCCGAAGTAGTCGAACACCTTCACGTTGTCGCACATGAAACCGCCACCGACCGACAGATAGTGGCCGTCCTGATCCGACCAGCCGCCGTCCGACAGGAAGCGGAAGCGGGCGTTGAGCGGATTGTCGTACGCATCCAGGATGAAGCCGTAGAGACCGATGTCGGTCCACGGCTGCTTGCCGTCGTAGCCCTTGTTCAGGTTCACGTAGACGCCGAGGCTCTCGGCCTGAACGTACGTGTAGTCGTAGCCGGCCTCCGAGTCGTGACGGAACGCGTAGGTCAGGATCGGGTACGTGGCACCGGTCAGGTCCACCGTCGGGATGACCAGCCTGTCATCCCAGCTGTTGCCGTAACCACCGTCCGCGTCATAGTCGAAATTACCGCACCACCAGGACTGTCCGCGCCCTCTGCTCGCGGGCGGCTCGTAGGCCATGTAGGTGTCCAGATGGAAGTGGGGAACCGAGGTGGCGGTGTTGTCTTCATGCGTCCAACCGGCGACGCCGCCCTCCATGTCATCGAAATACAGGATGACGGGGCTGCGCGACGCGTACGCGTCGATCTGATCGGTGTAGCTGGCAACGGTCTTCCGCGCGGTCGCGGTCGTGGCAAGTGCAAACACCGCGGCGACGACCATCATCACACAAAGCGTTCTCTTAAGCATCGTTTCGAACTCCATGTTGAAGCCCTGGGTTATGAGAAGGATCGTACGACTCCCTCTCGTTCACTACGATGTCGCCCCGCAACTCTCGTGCCCCGGGTGTAACAACGTGCGTCTCGCTTCCCTCCCCGGCTACGCCCGCGCTCGGTGATTCACCGTCCCCGCAACCTTCGTCGGGGGTCCCGCACGCCTTCTGTTCGTGCAAGTGACGTGCCAAGCCGGATACGATGCAGACGTAACTGGCACGGCAGCGGGGGATTAGAGCGCCCGCGGGCCTCTGCGGGACTTCGGCACAAGATCTGGGGCGCCGCTGCTGTGAAGCGAATCGCGGCGGACGATGATCGTGCACGCCGCCGATTGGCAGCGTGCCCCGTACAAACTGCGCCCCGCCAGATGCTAGGGACGGGCCCTTCGCGACTTACGCGGGCAAAACCCCTTGACCACCCGTTCATGGACGGATATTCTGACGCCATCACCGATCATTCTTGGCCGCGATCCAAAGCGGCCGTTTTGAGGCGCGGGCTTCAGGGAGCGTGCGGGCTGACGTATGACCGACAAGAGAAGACTGAGCGCGATACCGTCCGTCGATGCAGTGCTGGCTCATCTCGAGGAGAGAAGCCTCAGCACAGTACAGCCTACGCCCATACTGACCCGTCTCGTCAGGGAGATACTCGAACGCGAGCGCGCGGCAATGCTCGCCGGCGAGGGGCACCACGGGGACACCCCCGAGGACACACGCGCCGGTATCCTCAGGAAGGTGGAGGCGGAGGTCCTGCGCTCGCCTGCCCGCGGTCTCGTGCCTGTCATCAACGCCACCGGCGTGGTCGTTCACACCAATTTGGGAAGAGCGCCGCTCTCTGAAGAGGCCGTGGCGGCGGTTGCGGAGATTGCGCGAGGGTACTCGAATCTGGAGTACGACCTGATCAGGGGCACTCGCGGGAAGAGGGACTACCTTGTCAGGGACGCGCTGTGCGAGCTGACCGGCGCCGAGGACGCTCTCGTGGTGAACAACAACGCGGCGGCCGTCCTCCTGGTTCTGAACACTCTCGCCGCCGGTCGCGAGGTCGTCGTATCGCGAAGCGAACTGATAGAGATCGGCGGCTCGTTCAGGCTTCCGGACGTGTTCGAGCGCAGCGGCTCGCGCATGGTCGAGGTCGGAACGACGAACCGCACACACCTGTCGGATTTCCGGGACGCCATCAGGAGCAGCACAGGGGCGCTCATGTCAGCGCACTGGAGCAACTACTCGATCTCGGGATTCGTCGAGCGCGTTTCGTTGAGCAAACTCGCCTCACTGGGAGAGCGCTTCGGCATTCCCGTTATCCATGACCTTGGAAGCGGCATCCTCATCGATCCCGCGAAGCTCGGGCTTTCCGGAGAGATGACGGTGGCTGAGAGCGTCTCCGCCGGAGCGACCGTCTCGACCTTCAGCGGCGACAAGATCCTCGGAGGCCCGCAGGCCGGCATCGCGGTGGGCACGGAGAGCGCCATCTCGCGCATGAGGGCGAATCCCCTGATGCGAGCGCTTCGCCCGGGCAAGCTGACTCTGGCCGCCCTGTCGGCGACGCTCGCAAGCTACCTTCGCGGCGACGCAGAGACGTCGGTCCCCGTGTTGTCAACGATCCTGGCGCCTCTCGATTCGCTTGCCGGAAGGGCCGAGCGAATGGCCAAGTCGCTGTCGTTGGCGCTGGGCGAGGGGGCGCGGGTATCGGCGCGTGAACTGGAAGGGCGCGTGGGCGGAGGCGCCGCTCCGGAGATAGTCATACCCAGCAGCGGGATCGAGATAGAGCCGCGCGGGAGCGTCACCGCGGGATCGGTTACGGCCGCGATGCTCGCGGCGTCACCGGCCGTCGTCGCGCGCACACAGGACGACCGCATAATCGTTGACTTGAGAACCGTCCCTGAAGACCAGGACAGCGCGGTCGTCGAGGCCCTGATCCACGCGTTCGGGGAGAGGTAACAGTGGAATACACATCCGTGTCGGGAGCGACCACACAGCAGTTCGAACACCTTCGCGAGTCCGGAGTGCTCTCCGAGGGGGTGACCCTGGAGCGTTCCGGCATCGCGCGGTCACCCGTGCTCGTGCGACCGGTCGTGGGAGACGCCCTCGACGGCTGGATGCCTAGGATCGAACAATCCATCGGCGTCGTGAAGGGCGTTGTCGCTTTTTCGGGATCCGACATGGCGGAGACCGCCCAGATCGCGGCGGCCGCGGCCGCGTGGCTCGGCGACCGAGGAAGAACCGTAGTTCTTGTGGACGCGTCCGTCGAGCGCCCCGTTCTCGGGAAGCCTCTTCCAGAGGACGGGGACGAGGGTCTGGTGGACGCGGTCCTGTTCGGCGTGTCACCTCCGGCGGTCGTCAGACGTACGCTCTCGTCCGGGGTCCGTGTGGTCACGACGGGATCACATCCGCTTTCGGTCGATCGCGTGTTCGAGGGCGGTGAACTCTCCGGTGTCCTCAGGGGACTTGCGGAGGAGGCCCTCGTTCTCGTTCTCGTGCCTCCCGCCAACCTCGCGATGACGTCCGAAGCGCTCGACGCCGTCATCTGCATCGCCGGGAGCGTGGCCGAAGTCGAATCTCTCGCATCGTGCATAGAGGGCGTCAGGACGACGGGGGTCCACGTCCGCGATCAGGTCGAGAAGGTCGCCGACACCGAGCGGGCCGGCGAGCCATCTGAACTTCCGCCAATCGTCCTGCCGGCGCGCGAGCGGCCCGGCGAGCCGGTGGACGCGGAGGCGCAGGCGGGGGAGCTGACGCCGACGCGCCCGGAGCTGATGCACGGCGAGGGCGGAGACGAACCCGACGACACCGAGGAGCCACGGCATACGCCCATTGTGCTCGGCGCGTCGTCGCCCCCTCGAACGCGGCCTGACCATCTGGCCTCCACGGTGGCGGTCGCAGTTATACTCGTGATAGCGACGGTTCTATGGTGGTACATGGACGGACAGCGGAGGTTCTACTCCGCTCCCGACGGACCCGCCTATACGGGACAGGAGCAAGTGACCGAAAGCGGGGACTCGGAGCCCGACGGGGGCGGTCCACCAGCTTCAACTGAGACGGGCGAGGAAACGACGGGACAGGACGGAGCGAGCGACGAGGCACCAGGCGTCGAGGGGGAAGGACCGACCGACGGTCGACCCTCAGCTGCCGTGGAGCCCGGGGAGTCGGGCGATGAGGGCGGCGCAACTGCCGCCGCCGTTCCTCAGGCGGGCGAGCGTCCCGACGGAGCCCCGCTGATAAGCGGGCCCGGCGGGTCGTACAGGATCATGGTCAGCTCACACCACCGCGAATCGGCGGCGGAAGTTGAGGTAGCCGAACTCAGCGAACGGGGCGTCGTGGCCGAAGTGATGGCAGCGGAGGTAGCGGACAGAGGAACCTGGTTTCGCGTGCTGGTGTCCGGCGGATACCCGACGCTCGCGAGCGCCAGCGCGGTCCTTGACACAATCAAGAGTTTCGGGTATGAAGGTGCCTGGGTAGGGCGCGCACCACAAAGCGAATAGCGAGTAAGGAGGGTCGGTGTACCTCAAGCAGCTGGACATCTTCGGGTTCAAGTCATTCGCGCACAAACTTGATCTGGAGTTCGGCCCGGGCATGACCTGCGTCGTCGGACCGAACGGGTGCGGGAAGACAAACGTTGCTGACGCCATCAGGTGGGTCCTCGGCGAGCAGAGCGCCGCGGAACTGCGCGGCGCCAACATGGCCGACGTCATCTTCAACGGCACCAAGCAGCGTCGCCGCCTCGGCATGGCCGAAGTGGCCCTGACCATCGACAACTCCGCGGGCTACCTGCCGACCGATTACACCGAGGTGGTCATCGGACGTCGCGTCTTCAGGTCCGGCGAGAGTGAGTATCTTCTCAATAAGACGCCGTGTCGCCTCAGGGACATCAACGACCTGTTCCTGGACACCGGAGTCGGCACGCGGACCTATTCGCTCATCGAGCGAAAGATGGTCGATTCTATCCTCTCGGATTCCACCGGCCACCGCCGCTTCATGTTCGAGGAAGCGGCAGGCATCATGAAGTACAAGATCCGGAAGAGGTCCGCCCTCAACAAGCTCGAGGCGACCGCGACGGACATGCAGCGCGTGTCCGACATTATCAGCGAGGTTGAGAAGCAGGTGCGATCGCTCAAGCGGCAGCTCGCGCAGGCCAGGCGGCATCGGCGCTACACGGACGAACTCAGGGAACTCGACATCGCGCTGGGTCGGAGGGAGTACGCCGAGTGGCAGACACGCAAGGACGAGTCGGCCGGACGGATCTCCGAGCTGCGGCGGTCGATAGGCGAGTGCGACGACGTGTTGTCCAGCTCCGAGCGCGAGGGCATGGGCATCCGAACAGAACGTCACGACAAGGAAGAGGCGCTCGGGAGCCTCGAGATCGAGATCGCTGAACTCGACGCGCGTGCGCGCTCCCTCGCGGACGGTCTGCTCGTGGGAACGGAGAGGCGCAACGCATCCGAGCGCCGTGTCGCCGAGTTGGACACCGAACTCACGGACATCCGCGCCAACCTGTCTCTCGCCCTCGCCAGGGCGGCAAGGCTCGAAGACCGGATCAAGGAAGCCGCTTCGCGAGCGGAGGAGCGCGACGGCGAGCTGTCATCGATGACCGAGGGCCTCGCGGAGGTCGAAAAGGAACATCACAGGCTCAAGGAACTCCTCGACGGCGATAAGCAGACGCGGCTAGCCGGGCTCGAGAGCTCCGCGGGACTCAAGGGCGAGCTCGAAAGCTACCGAACGCGCCTGGACGACCTGATGGAGGAACACGTTGTTCTCGAGGCCGAACTTAGCGAGAACAGGGCGACACTCGCCGACAAGGAAGAGCACATTCTCACCGGCCTCGAGTCCGAGAAGAGACTGCGCGGAGCCGCGCACGACGCCGGCGCCGCGCACAAGCAGGCAACAGCGTCCCTGGACGGCGGAAGGGAAAATCTGCTGAGCGCGCGCGAGCGGAAGACGAAGCTAGAGGGCGAGCTCGACGCCGCGGAGCACAAGAGACAACTGCTCTTCGAGATCAGGGACGGCTACGGCGGTTTCCAGGACGGGGTCCGCTCGCTCCTTTCGGAGGAAGCTGGCTCGGTCGCCGGTCTTATCGGGACCGTTGCTGACGTTCTTGCGATCGACCAGGGTATGGACGGGGCCATCGAGACCGCGCTTGGAGGGGCGGTGCAGTACGTCGTCACGCGTGACGTGGAGTCTGCACGCAGCGCCATGGGGCACCTCTCGAGGGGCTCCCTCGGCAAGGCGACGTTCATCCCGGTTTCGGAGCTTGCCGGCGTTCGGACCGAGCGCCCGCCCGACGGCGTGCTTTCCTCGGATGGAGTCGTCGGCCCGGCGTCAGACTTCGTCAGGTGTGACGCCTCGCTCGGACTGCTGCCGCAGTTCCTGCTGGAGGGCGTCGTGATCGTGCGCGATCTCGACACGGCCCTGACCCTCAGAACGCGCGACGACGCGCGCGACCTCGCTTTCGTCACTCCGGCGGGTGACATGGTCACGGCGGCGGGCGTGATGTCCGGTGGTCGTCCAGGGAATGAAGAGGCCGGTCTCCTGCGACGCGCCGAGCGCCTTGATGCGGCTGAGCGCGCCGTCGCGGAACTCGCGAAGCGTCTGACCGAGGCCAGACAGAACGAGGAGAAGGCCGAGTCGGAGCTCGCGGCCGCGTCGGAGGCGGCGGAGAAGTCAGAGGCGGCGGCCGAATGGGCCGAGGCGCAGCTGTGGGACGCCAAGCGGGAGCTGGCCGAACTCGAGCTGGGGAAGACGAACCTCTCGGGCGGCGTATCGCGGCTTGCCGCCAACAGGGACGCCCTGGGCGTGAGAATGGAGTCCACGCGGCGGGACCTCACCGCGCTCGCGAATCGTCTGTCCCAGCTGTCCAAGGGTGAGGACGAACTGGGAGAGAAGCTGGGCGAACTCGAGAGGAACTTCAGGGTAGCCGAGAGGAAGCGGGCCAAGGTCACCGAAGAGGAGAAGCAGGCCGAGATCGGGGCCGCGGCCGCAAGGGTGGAGGTCACTCAGCTCAAGGGTGAGCACGCGCAGCTCGGGGAGAGCGTTCGGACGGCCAGAAGCTCGATCGAGAAGAAGACGGAGGAGCGCGAGCAGCACCTTCGCACCGTCGCGGAACTGGACACGCGTAACGGGGCCGACGGAGAGGTCCTGTCCGGTCTGAACACTGAGAAGAGCGCGCTCGAGCGCGACAGAGACAAAATGCGCGATGCGGTCAGAGAGCTTCGGACGCACATAGAGAAACTGGACGGCGACACCAGGACGTCCCGAGAGGCCAGAGACAAGGCGCAGTCCGCACTGCACGAGATCGAGCTGCGTAACACCGAGCTCAGGAGTCGGTTCGAGGCTCTTCGCGAGAGGCTTCGCGAGGAATACTCCGCCGACGTTCAGGAGCTGGGCGACCTTCGAAGCGAGGAAGGGGAACCTCACTTCGACGCGCCGAAGGCCAAGGAGGAGATCGAGCGGCTCAAGGCTCGCCTGCGCGCCATGGGCCCTGTCAACCTTCTGGCCCTCGACGAGTATGACGAAGAGAGCAAGCGTCTCGAGTTTCTCACGGGGCAGTATGACGACCTGGAGAAATCCAAGGAGTCGCTGAAGGCCGCCATCGACAAGATCAACGGCACGGCGAGGGACATGTTCCTCGAGACGTTCGAGCTGGTCAGACAGAACTTCATCACCATGTTCCAGAGGCTGTTCGAGGGCGGCGACGCCGATCTGAGACTGGCCGATCCGAACGATCCCCTCGATTCCGCGATCGAGATAGTGGCCTCGCCCAGAGAGAAGAAGCTCGGCCGTCTCTCACTGCTCTCGGGCGGAGAGAGGGCGCTGACGGCCATCGCGTTGCTGTTCGCGATCTATCTCGTCAAGCCTTCTCCTTTCTGCATCCTCGACGAGGTCGACGCGCCGCTCGACGACGCGAACGTTCAGCGGTTCGTCCGGATGCTGAAGGAGTTCTCGGCGCGGACGCAGTTCATCATCATCACGCACAACAAGGCAACCATGAAGGAGGCCGACCGGCTCTACGGCATCACCATGGAAGAGTCGGGCGTATCAAAGGTCGTCTCGGTCAGTCTCGACGCCGCACGGGAAGAGGTGGGGAGTGAGGAAGCGGTTCTCGAGGCTGCGTGATGGCCTGGCCAAGACCAGACGTGCGATCACGGAGGGCATCAGGGTAGCTCTGGGCAGGGGCGCCGGCGTCGACAGCGCGGCGCTGGAGTCCATAGAAGAGACTCTGATCGCCGCCGACCTGGGCGTCGAGACGGCCCTTCATCTAGTAGACGTCCTCGGGCAGCGTTTCAGCGCGGGCGGCGGATCGGAATCCGAGGTCAGAGAATTCCTCGCGCTCGAGATCGAGACAATGCTCCGCGCGGCAGAGAAGGAGGGCGTCCAGGGAGAACCCGGGGCGCCTCTTGTTGTTATGGTCGCGGGGGTTAACGGCGTCGGTAAGACGACCACGATAGGCAAGCTCTCGAAACTCCACATCGACGACGGGCGCAAGGTGATCCTCGCGGCGGGCGACACGTTCAGGGCCGCTGCGACCGAGCAGCTCTCCATCTGGGCGGAGCGAAGCGGGGCGCAGTTCGTTGGCGGACAGCTCGGGGGTGATGCGGCCGCCGTGGCCTTCGACGCGCTCGATGCGGCGATCGCCCGTTCCGCGGACGTGCTCATAGTCGACACGGCGGGGCGTCTCCACACTCAGAAAAATCTGATGCAGGAACTCGAGAAGGTCAGACGCGTGTTGGGCAGGCGACTCGCCGGCGCGCCGCACGAGGTCCTGCTGGTGATCGACGCGAACACGGGACAGAACGCCCTGTCACAGGCGAGGATTTTCGACGAGATGCTGGGCCTGACGGGTCTCGTGCTGACGAAGCTGGACGGCACGGCGCGCGGCGGCATCGTGGTCGCGATAGCGAAGGAACTGGCGGTGCCGGTCGTGTATGTCGGCACGGGAGAGGCCATCGACGACATCGAGCCCTTCGACGCCTCGGCGTTCGCGAGAGGGCTTCTGGGGGTCGAGGAAGAGGGTCCCGAGGCAGCTTGACACCGCACCCTGCGGGTGGTAGATTCCTAGGTGACAGCTGAATACATGTTCCTTCGGGGCGGGGTGCAAATCCCCACCGGCGGTTACAGCCCGCGAGCGGAGCGATCCGCAGAGCCTGTGAAATCCAGGCGCCGACAGTGAGAGTCTGGATGGTAGAAGGAACCGGCACGGGAGGTGAGTCTCTTCCTGTGCCCCTTGAGCGCCCCGAGGGATGTACGGGGCGCTTTTCTGTTGCCCCGCCTGCGGCCGCACCCGGCACGGCAACGCGCGGGAACGACATCACCCCGGGAGGAACAGAGGCGTGAGCACTATCGCCGGAAGCCCGAAGAAGGCCTTCGACGTGCTGGATTCCGCCTTCATGGAGCGCGCGTTCGAACTCGCGAGGCGCGGCCGCGGGGCGACCAGCCCGAATCCGGTCGTCGGCGCCGTGATCGTCAAGGACGGCGAGGTCGTGGGAGCGGGCTATCACGAACGGTACGGAGGCCCTCATGCCGAGGTCAACGCCATCGCCGAGGCTGGCGAGAAGACGTCCGGCGCGACGCTCTACGTGACGCTCGAACCATGTTGTATCTCGGGTAACACGCCGCCCTGCACCAACGCGGTAATCGCGGCCGGCATCAGTAGGGTCGTGGTTCCCATCGAGGATCCGAACCCGAAGGTCTCGGGACGCGGTCTGTCCATCTTGCGAGAGGCGGGCGTCGAGGTGGACTTCGGCCTGATGCGCGACGCGGCGCGGACCCTGAACGCGCCTTACTTCAAGTTCCGACGAACCGCACTGCCGTTCACGACGCTTAAGCTTGCGCTCTCGCTGGACGGACGGATCGCGCCGCCCACGGGCGGCCCCCGCTGGACCTCGTCGCGCGCGTCGCGCGCGCTGGTCCACTCGATGCGGGCAGAGGCCGACTGCGTAATGGTCGGTGTCGGAACGGTGCTTGCTGACGACCCGCGGTTGACGGCCAGGAGGGTGGACGACGCGGGACCGGGCGCCGGCGATGTCCGACAGCCCGTTCGGCTGGTCCTGGACACCCACCTGCGCGTTCCCCTGGATTCGGAGGTGGTCACGGGCGCACGCGAGGTCAGAACCATCGTGGCCGGCGGCGAGAACGCGAGCGGTTCGGCGGCCGGCGCTCTCGAGGAGAAAGGCGTCGAGATCTGGCGGTGCAAGGAATCCGACGGGACGCTCGACCTTCGCGACGTGCTCAAGCGCGCCGCCTCTGATGGACTCATCTCGGTCCTCGCCGAGGGGGGCGCCACGGTGGCGACTTCGCTCTTGTCAGATGGGCTGGTGGACCGCGTGGCCTTCTTCGTGGCGCCCAGGCTCTACGGCGCGGCCGGGCTGCCCGCGCTGGCTTCGCTCGACGAGCGCTGGTGGGGCGGGGGCTCGAGGTTTGTCGGCGGAAGGTGGACGGAGATCGGCGGGGACTGCTTGTTCGAGGCCGATGTGCTCACGGCGGACCCTGAAGCCGCAGAGGAGGAGTGACGTGTTCACTGGACTGGTGGAGGCGAAGGGCAGAGTGGCGCGTGTCCGCAGGACGAGCGGCGGCGCCACCGTTCGCATCGCGGCACCCTTCTCGCCGGAACTCGAGCGCGGTGAGAGCGTGTCGGTGAACGGAGTCTGCCAGACCGTCGTGCGCTCAGACGCCTCGGGATTCGAGGTGGACGTCGTCAGGCAGACGATGTTGGTCACCACTATCGGGGACTTGAGAAGTGGCAGTGAGGTCAACCTCGAGCGAGCGTTCAGACTGGGCGACAGACTAGGAGGGCACCTGGTCGCGGGACACGTCGACGGGGCCGCGCGCGTGACGGCGCTCAGACAGGACGCGAACGGAACACGGCTCTCGCTTGAGCTGCCAGAGGGCCTGTCCAGGTACGTCGTGCCGAGAGGCTCCATAGCGGTGGACGGCGTCAGCCTGACCGTCGCCGAGGTCTCGGGCGCGCTCGTGACCGTCGCGCTCATCCCGGAGACGCTCCGAGCCACTCTGGCCGGAACGTATCGCCCAGGGACGAGAGTCAACGTAGAGACCGATCTCCTGGCCAAGCACACGGAGAAGCTCCTGAGGGGTAGCGAAGAGGACGGTCAGCCGGAACAGCGGGGCGAGAGCGCCGGAGGGCTGACAGAGAAGCGGCTCAGGGAACTGGGATTCACGGGGTAACAACCATGAAACAAGATGTCGAGAGGGTGGAGGCCGCGATAGAGGAAGTCCGGCAGGGCAGGATGGTCATCGTGGTTGATGACGAGACCAGGGAGAACGAGGGAGACCTGATCATGGCCGCGGAGAAGGTGACACCGGCGGCGATCAACTTCATCTCCCGTGAGGGGAGGGGGCTCATCTGCGTTCCGATGACCGGCGCGCGACTTGATGAACTGGACCTCCATCCGATGGTCGGGAAGAACACGTCGATCATGGGCACGGCCTTCGCCGTGTCCGTCGACGCCGTCCGAGGTACGACGACCGGCATCTCGGCGCACGACCGGGCCACCACCATCAAGGCTCTGGTCGACTCGAACACCCGGCCGTCCGACCTCGGGAGGCCCGGTCACGTATTCCCACTGAGGGCAAGCGAGGGCGGCGTGCTGAAGCGGGCGGGCCACACGGAGGCTGCCGTGGACCTCTCCAGACTCGCCGGTCTCATGCCCGCCGGGGTCCTCTGTGAAATCATGGGTGAGGACGGGAGCATGGCGAGGATGCCTGAGCTCGAGCAGATGGCGAAACGTTTCGACATGCGCATAGTGAGCGTCCGCTCGCTGATAGAGTACCGCCAGTCGACGGAGAGACTGGTGCGCGCCGTGGCTCGAACGGTTCTGCCAACGAGGTACGGTGAGTTCGATCTCACGCTGTACGAGAGCGACCTCGACGACAACCCCCACCTGGCGCTCGTCAAGGGGAACCCCGGACCGGACAAGGACGTGCTGGTCCGAGTCCATTCGGAGTGTCTGACGGGCGACGTGTTCGGCTCGGCGAGATGCGATTGCGGAGACCAGCTGGGACATGCGCTCATGGCAATAGAGCGTGAGGGCGAAGGCGTCTTCCTCTACATGCGCCAGGAAGGTAGAGGCATAGGCCTCCGCAACAAGATCAAGGCATACGAACTTCAGGACCGCGGCAGGGACACGGTGGAGGCCAACGAGGAGCTGGGCTTCGACGCCGACCTTCGCGACTACGGCATCGGGGCGCAGATCCTAGCGGACCTGGGGGTCCGCCGCATCAGGCTCTTGACAAACAACCCGAAGAAGGTGGTCGGCCTCGAGGGCTACGGCCTGACCATCGTGGAAAGAGTAGGGATAGAGATAGAACCCAACGAGAAGAACAGAAGGTATCTGACGACCAAGAGGGAGAAACTGGGGCACTTACTGGAGTTTGAGAGCTGTGCAGTAGGCGAGAACGGGTGCGGCTCCGATGCGGAGCACGACGACTAGCGGAGGGGATTCAGACATGAGCACAGTCTACGAGGGGAACATCACAGGTAGGGGACGTAAGTTCGCCGTCGTCGTCTCGAGGTTCAACGAATTCGTGTCGCTGAGGCTTCTGGAAGGCGCGATGGACTGCCTGAGAAGACACGGAACGGCCGACGATGACATCACCGTGGCCTGGGTGCCCGGCGCATTCGACATCCCGGCGGTCGCCAAAAGAATGGGTGACGCCGGAAGTTACGATGCGGTAATATGTTTGGGCGTGGTCATACGTGGGGCGACCCCGCATTTTGACTACGTGGCATCGGAAGTCGCGAAGGGTGTCGCTCACGTGGCGGCTGAAACGGGCGTCCCGGCGGTGTTCGGAGTGATCACCGCGGACAGCCTCGAGCAGGCCATGGAACGGGCCGGGTCGAAGAGCGGAAACAGGGGCTGGGACGCCGCGCAGTCGGCCATGGAACTGGCCGACCTCTACGCGGCGATGGAATAGCAGGAGTTGGGAGGGGCGTTCCGCTCATGGAAGTCAGAAGGCAAGGTCGCGAACTAGCCGTGATGCTCCTGTACCGCGAGAAGCTGACGGGGTTGACGGATCTGGGCATACCGGACATCGACGATGCCGCCGCAGAAGCTCGTGCATTCGCGGCCACACTCGTTTCCGGGGTGCGTGAGGGGCTCGAGGGCATCGACAGCGCCATAGCCGGCGCCAGCGAGCACTGGGACATCTCGCGGATGGGCATTGTGGACCTCACGGTGCTCCGCATAGGTGTGTACGAGCTGTTCGAACGGCCCGACACGCCCGTGGGGGTCATCATCAACGAGGCCGTCGAGATCGCTCGCAAGTTCAGCTCAGACGAGTGTGGCAAGTTCGTCAACGGGGTTCTGGACCGGATAGCAGGCGACGTCAGGTACGGATCGAAGGCGGAGGGCTGAGAGACTTCCCGTGCGATACGCCATCCTGAGCGACATACACGCCAACTACGAGGCGTTCACAGCGGTGCTCGAGGCGATCGACGCGATGAAAGTCGACGGCATTATGTGCCTCGGCGACGTCGTGGGCTACGGCGCCAATCCCAACGAGGTGGTGGAACTCACGAGAGAGCGGGCCGATGTGACCACGAAGGGCAATCACGACCATGCCGCGGTTGACCCGGCCGAGGAGGCCTATTTCAACTCGTGGGCGGTCCAGGCTATTCGATGGACTCGCGACGAACTGACCGAGGAGAATCTGGAGTACCTCAGGAGCCTGCCGTACGAGAGCCTCCTTCCGGACGCCCGGCTCGTTCACGCGTCCCCGGGAGAGCCCGAGAGGTGGCACTACGTGTTGAGCCCGCAGGCCGCGGCCAGGGAGTTCTCGACCTTCGAGGAGTCGTTCTGCTTCATCGGGCACTCACACGTTCCGATGATGGTTCTGAGAACCGAGGTGGGAACGAGCGAACTCCTGGAGGGCGAGGTCGCGCTGCCCGCGGGGGCACGCGTGTTGATAAACGTGGGCAGCGTGGGGCAGCCGCGCAACGGCGACCCGCGAGCGTCTTTCGCCGTGCTGGACCTCGAGGACAGGAGCGCGCGGCTCGTGCGGGTCGCGTACGACCTCCAAACGGCCAGGACGAAGATAATCGAGGCGGGGCTCCCGAGATTCCTCGGAGACAGGCTTCTGCTCGGGCAGTAGCGAGACTACCGGAGGCTAAGACGTGCTGACTGCAAGCGTCGGCGTGATGGCATACAACGAAGAGCAGAACATCGACAAGCTGCTGGCCGCGCTCACCAGCCAGTCGCTCGAGCGCGTGGATATGCGTCAGATAGTCGTCGTGTCCAGCGGCTCGACCGATCGTACGGACGACATCGTTCGCGAATGGGCCGACAAAGACCAG
Organism: Candidatus Eiseniibacteriota bacterium; assembly: GCA_043819135.1. Lineage (GTDB taxonomy): Bacteria > Joyebacterota > Joyebacteria > Joyebacterales > Joyebacteraceae > JALGZG01. The sequence continues at coordinate 44,633 of JBDRFG010000106.1, forward strand.
CGCATCTCGCTCATCAGGCAGGAATCGCGCGAGGGCAAGGCGTCCGCCATCAACCTGTTCCTCGACGCGGCCGACGCCGACGTCTTCGTACTCGAGAGCGGCGACACCATCCCCGCGCCCGACTGCGTGGAGCACATGCTGGCGCCCTTCGAGAACCCGAATGTGGGGATGACCGGCGGCCGGCCGACACCCGTCGACGACCCGAACACCTTCATGGGATTCGTGGTGCACATGCTCTGGCGTCTTCACCATATGCTGGCGCTCAAGTCGCCGAAGCTCGGAGAGATGGTCGCGTTTCGGTCCTTCGTCCGTTCGATCCCGCCTGATACGGCCGTCGACGAAGCCAGCATAGAGGCCATCGTGATCGAACGCGGCAGTTCCCTGGCCTACGTACCTGAAGCGATCATCTACAACAAGGGCGCGTCGACGGTGGGCGATTTTCTCAAGCAGAGACGGCGCATATACGCCGGTCATATCTGGCTGTCGAAGGTCCAGTCCTACGAGGTCTCGACGAAGAGGGTCGGAGGCATCGTCTCCGTCCTCCTGGAAGACCTCACGCCTTCGCCGCGCGCGCTGCTCTGGACCGCGGGCGGCGTCTTCCTCGAGTTCGTGGGGCGTCTTCTGGGCGCGATCGACTACTACGTGATGAAGAAGAACCCCTATACCTGGGAAGTGTCCCGAAGCACAAAGAGCCTCGATGCGCCCGCGACTCACGACACAGGAGCCAGGGGGGCGGGGGCGGTCGATGGTTGAGATTCTCGCGAAGATCCCACTCTACAAGTTGGCTCACGCGACCGGGTGGCCAAGGATCCTCCCGCTCAACCTCACGGTCAGCGTGACCTACCGCTGCAACTCCAGGTGCCTCACGTGCAACGTCTACACCAAGGACGCTCGTGAATTCACGGCCGAGGAGTTCGACCGAACGTTTCGCTCGCTCGGCCGCGCGCCTTACTGGTACACGATGAGCGGCGGGGAGCCGTTCCTTCGGTCCGACCTTCCCGACATCTGCGAGAGCGCGTACCGGAACGGACGCCCCGGGATCATCAACATTCCGACAAACGGGCTTCTCTCATCCCGGATCCCAGCGATGGTAGAGGACCTTGCCGGACGCTGCCCGAAGACGCAGGTCATCATCAACCTGTCGCTGGACGGCGTCGGAGAGGAGCACGACCGGATCCGTGGCAGAGACGGGAGCTTCGAGAAGGCCGTCGAGACCTACCGGGGATTGAGGGCGCTCAAGTCACCGAACCTCACGGTGGGCGTTCACACGGTCATCTCGGTGCACAACGTCGAGCGAATACGATCGATCTACGAATACGTCGTCCGCGAACTCGCGCCGGACTCGTTCATCACGGAGATAGCCGAGGAGCGCGTGGAGCTCGAGACTCTCGGGGCGTCTATCACACCGACGGCAACCGCTTACGCCGTGGCCGTCGACTTTCTGATCGCCAGGATCAAGGAGCAGGACTACTCAGGCATCTCGCGCGTCACCCAGTCGTTCAGGGTGCGCTACTATGAGCTCGTGAAGCGATACCTCGCGTCGGGCGCGCAGCCGATCCCGTGCTATGCGGGAGTGGCGTCGGCCCAGATCGCGCCGGACGGACACGTGTGGTTCTGCTGCATCAAGGCCGAGTCGATGGGAAATCTGCGCGACGTCGACTTCGACTTCAGCCGCATCTGGTACGGCGAGAAGGCGATGGAGGAACGGAAGAGGATCCGGGCGGGCGAGTGCGCGTGTCCGCTGGCGAACGCCGGCTACACGAACATGCTGATGCACGTGCCGACCGTCACCGGCGTGGCCTTCGAGGTCGCATCGGGAGGGCGGCGGTAGGAAGCCGGCCGCGGAGGCTCCGCGCCCGCTGCGAGAAAAGCGGTCGCTGGCATCTTTGTGAGGGAGAGCGTCGGAGTGGCGGTCTTTCTGGAAGAGATAGGACACCACAGGCTCGGCGATGTCCAGGATGCGATCGAACGCGCGCTGGACGCGCTCGGCGTGAACCTGTCGGGCAAGCACAGCGCGTTCATCAAACCGAACCTTGTGGTCGCTGCCAGCCCGAAGACCGCCGTAGTTACGCATCCCGTGGTGGTCGAGGCGCTCGTCAATGTGCTCCGGAAGCGGGGATTCACTTCCATCGCGATGGGCGACGGACCCGGGGTCGGACTCGACGTCGAGGAGGTCTTCCGCGTCACCGGCTACTCCAAGCTGGCCGCTCGGCTCGGTGTCGAACTCGTCAATCTGAACACGGCTGAGCGTCGGAAGAGGGAGTGGAAGTACGGGGAGTTGGGAGTTCCCGCGATCGTCGAAGACACCGACCTCTACGTCAACGTTCCGAAGCTCAAGACGCACGGCTACACGACGGTCACGCTCGCGGTCAAGAACCACAAGGGGCTGCTGTCCGAGCCCGACAAGAAGCGCGATCACCAGCTGGGGCTGCACGACCCGCTGGCACAGCACGCCTCCATACGTCCGCCGGACCTCGTCGTGCTGGACGGCATCACCGGAGTCGAGGGCGACGGACCGCTTCACGGACGTGTCGTCAAGTCGCGCGTCTTCGCGGTCGGCACCAACATGCTTGAGGTCGATTCGGTGGCGGCGCGTCTGATGGGGTTCGACCCCATGAAGGTCGAACACCTGAGGCTCGCGCAGGAACTGGGAGTGGGCGACATGAACCCGGGGGTCATCGGCGCGGCGCCCTCCAGGGACTTCGAGCCGGCCAACGAGAACTTTGGGAGAGTAGTCAACATATACTCGTGGCGCGACCCGACCGCGTGCTCCATGTGCATAGACTCCTTCGGCGGCGCAGTGCAGCTGGCGATAAGACGGCCGAAGTACTGGTTCACGCTCGTGCCCAAGCTGGCGTACTGGGGCGTCTTCCGAAAACTGCACATCATCCAGGGGAAGGCCGCGAAAGTCCCGGACCAGCAGGGACGCGTGATCTGCCTCGGGCAGTGTACCCGGGGGCTTGCGGATAGGGAGGCGCTCACGCACCTCGCCGGGTGCCCGCCCACACCCGAGGAAGTAGCGGAAACACTCAGGAGGGAGCTCTGACGGATGCCGGCGACCGAGAAGGACACCGGGCTGGGAACCACGTACGAGCGCGTCGCCGTTGCGCGGCTGCTCGCAAGGCTCGCTGAGAGGCACACGATACACAAGGTCCTCGAGGGACCGACCGACGGCATAACGGGCATCAGCGGGCTCAACAGCATCCCGCTGGCGCAGCGGGGCGCCTCCGTCGAGCTCGTGCTCGGCGAGCCGGACGAGGTCGCGCTCGCTGAGCGCGCATGGAGCGCTCTCGGCCTGAGTGACAGAGTGATCATCCGTTCGGCCGACGGGGATTCCCTCGGTGTCGAGCCGCGCTCGTTCGACCTCGTGTGGAACTTCAATTCCCTGCCGCAGGTCGCCTCGGCCGACGCACTTCTCGACGAGATGTGCGAGGCGAGCGCGAGGTTCGTCATGGTCTTTGTCTCCAACACCTGGAACTACGGGTTCCCCGTCCACCGCCTCCACCACAAGGCGGCGGGCGAGGCGTGGAGCCACGGCAACATCTCCGTGATGAACACAAGGGTGATCGCAAGGAAGCTCGCCGACCGGGGATTCGAGGTCGTGGAACGTTTGCTCGTCGACACGCCGTGGTGGCCGGACATCGACTCGCCGATAGAGGAAGTGGCCGCGACCTTCCTGCCGTTCCTGAAGAGGTTCGTCAGCGGCTCCAAGAGGTTGGAGAGGTACACCTGGACGATCGACACGCTGCCGTACTTCGACGAAGCACGCAGAACCAAGCTTCTGTCCGACATCGAGAAGCACTTCGCAATAGAGAACACCGGCTTCCCGCCGCTCAAGATCTTCTTCGCCCACCACAGAGGCGTGCTGGCGCAGAGGCTGAACGGCGAGGAGGCGTCGGCATGAGCAGGCGACTTCGCATGTCGCTCGGGATAGTAGCGGGCGTCGTCCTGCTTGCGCTCGCACTCTGGGGCGTGGACGCGGACGAGCTTCGGCGCAACATCGCCGGGGCGAACGCCGGGTGGCTCGTCGCCGCGGCGGTTCTCTACCTGACCGCCTATTTCGTGCGAAGCCTCAGATGGCGGGCCATCCTTCGCCCCATCGCTTCGGTGCGCGTCTCCGAGAGCTTCCACATGCTCATGGCCGGGTACTTCCTCAACTACGTCATTCCGATCAGGGCGGGAGAGGTGGCGAAGTCGTTCTTTCTCAAACGGCTCAAGGGAATCCCGATCGCCACCAGCCTGCCGACGGTATTCGTGGACAAGCTCTTCGAACTCGTGTCCATCCTCTTCGTCGTCGCCATGGTGCCCATACTCTCCGTCAGCATGAGCGTCACGCTCGCTGCGCTTATCTATACGGTGCTGGCCATCTTCGTTCTGGCGATCGCCCTCCTGTTCTTCGCGTTCAGAAACCCGGAAGGCGCCTCGCGCCTTCTCTGCGGCCTCATCTCCTGGCTGCCCAAGAAGGTCTACGCCAGGTTGTCCGAGTTCATCGGGCTTTTCGTCCAGGGCATGGGGGTCGCAAGACGGGAGGCCCGCACGCTGTGGTCGTTCCTCGGGCTAACGGGTCTTGCGGTGCTCATAGACGGCCTGTACTTCTACTTCATGTTCAGAGCCTTCTCGGTGGATGTCGCCTTTACGCGAGTGCTCTTCGGGTATACTCTCCTGACGCTGTCGTACATCCTGCCGACTCCTCCCGCGCAAATCGGCTACAACGAGTTTGTCATCGGGCTGATATTCGCGGGAGGCGTGGCAGCGGCCGGCATGGCGCGCCACGAGGTGATGGCGGTGATCATAGTCGCGCACGCCCTGACGGGGCTCCTGATAGCCGGCGTCGGCCTGTGGTCGTTCGGCGCGATGGGCATTAGGGTGGGAGAGAGCTTCAGGAATATCACGGGCGCCTACGGGCCGGGGCCGGACGGCCCGGCCGAGGGCGCAGCCAGTACCGGCGAAACGACGCGCGGACGGACGTGCAGCGGGAGGTCGGAACGTGGGTGACATCGTCCTTGTAACGGGCGCGGCGGGCTTCGTCGGCTCACACGTCGTCGAGCGCCTGCTCGCCGACGGCAGGAACGTCCGCGGGGTGGACGCCTTCACGGACTACTACCCGCGCGCGTTCAAGGAAGAGAACCTCCGAGGAGCGCGTGACAACGCGTCCTTCGAGCTCGTGGAGGCCGACCTGGCGGTCGCCGACCTCGCGCCCATCCTCGACGGAGTGACGTCCGTCTGCCACCTGGCCGCCCAGGCGGGGGTCAGGGCCAGCTGGGGTACGACGTTCTCGACGTACATCAAGTGCAACATTCTGTCGAGCCAGCGTCTGCTCGAGGCCGTCAAGGACGGAGGCGTCTCCAAGTTCGTTTACGCCTCGTCTTCCTCGGTCTACGGAGAGACCACGGACCTTCCGATGCGCGAGAACGGGCTCACCTGCCCGGTGTCCCCTTACGGCGTCACCAAGCTCGCCGCCGAACATCTCGCGGTGCTCTATCACCGGAACTACGGCGTCCCGACCGTGTCGCTGAGGTACTTCACCGTCTACGGTCCGCGCCAGCGACCCGACATGGCGTTTCATCGTTTCATACGCTCGGGACTCCTCGACGAGCCCATCACGATCTACGGCAACGGCCACCAGACGCGCGATTTCACTTACATCGACGACACCGTCGCCGCTACCGTTGTGGCCCTTGAATCGGGCCCCGATGGAAGCGTGCTGAACGTAGGGGGTGGGAGCCGTGTCACACTCAATGACGCTCTGGACGCCATAGAGGGCTGCCTGGGCGCTGCTCTCGACAGGCGCTACGTCGAGCGCGCCAGGGGAGACGTCACTGACACGCTCGCTGACAACTCGAGGGCCAGAGAGACACTCGGCTTCCGTCCGCGCGTCGGGCTCCCGGAGGGATTGGAGCGCGAGAGGGAGTGGATCGAATCGACGGCGCTCACGCTTGGCGAGGGCGCGAACGGGGAGGTCGGCTGACACATGGATATCTCTATCGTGATACCGCTTCTGAACGAGGCCGACAGCATCAGAGAGCTGTACGAGCGCATCGGGGCCGCGCTCACTCCCCTCGGGCGGGAGTGGGAGGTAGTTTTCATCAACGACGGCAGCACCGACTCCTCGATGGACGTCCTGCGGAGCCTCCACGAACAGAACGACAACGTCAGGGTGCTCGTGTTCGGCCGGAACCTCGGCAAGTCGGCCGCTCTCAGCGTGGGGTTCAAGGAAGCCGCGGGCGATGTCGTGTTCACGATGGACGCCGATCTGCAGGATGACCCGGCCGAGCTGCCCGCGATGCTCGAGGTCATAGAGAGCGGGTACGACCTCGTCTCAGGCTGGAAGAAGGAACGCCATGACCCGCTGTCCAAGCGGCTCCCGTCGAAGCTCTACAACGCGGTGACCGCGAGGCTCTCCGGCGTACGCATCCACGACATGAACTGTGGTCTCAAGGCCTACCGTTGCCAGGTCGTGAAGACCATCAGGGTATACGGCGAGCTTCATCGCTACACGCCCGTCCTGGCGCAGTGGGCGGGCTTCACGGTGACCGAGGTCGTGGTCAAGCATCACGCGCGCCAGTACGGCCGCTCCAAGTTCGGCGCGGAGCGCTTCGTCAGGGGGTTCTTCGACCTCGTGACGGTGCTGTTTCTGCGCCGCTACATCACGAGGCCCCTCCACCTGTTCGGGATGCTGGGCGCGCTGCTGTTCGCGGGCGGATTTCTCTCCGGGGTCTATCTGACGGTCCTCAAGCTCATGGGAGAGGCGATAGGCCGCAGGCCTCTCCTGACCCTCGCCATTCTACTCATGGTCATCGGCGTGCAGTTCATCTCGTTCGGCCTCCTCGGGGAGATGGTGGCGAATCTCAAGGGGGACGACATCTCGTTCCCCGTGAGGGAACGTCTGGGCCGGAAGGGCGGTGAGCTTGGCGACAGCGCCTGACAGGAGTTCGCCCGCGGACGCGCCTCTCGCGACCGAGGAAAGCGCGCGCATTGCCGTCGTCGGCCCGGCCTATCCGCTCCGGGGCGGCAACGCACTCTTCGTCGCCCACCTCTACGACAACCTCAGGCTCGACCACGACACGTACGTCGTCTCGTTCACGCGGCTGTATCCGTCTCTGCTCTTCCCGGGGAAGACGCAGATGAACGTCAGCCGCGACCCCGTGAAGAACACGCCGTCGCGGCAGATCATCGATTCCGTCAATCCGTTCTCCTGGCTGAAGGCTGTCAGGTGGATCTCCCAGCCGCGGAGACGACCCGACATGGTCGTCTTCGTCTGGTGGAACCCCTTCTTCGGAATATGCTACGGCACGATGGCGCGGTTGCTCCGGCGAAGGACAGGCGCCCGTGTGGTCTTCGTGTGTGAGAACGTCGTGTCACACGAGAACCGGTTCGCCGATCAGTTCCTCACGAAGTTCGCGCTCGCTTCGGCCGACTACTTCATGGTCCTTTCCGGCGTCGTCGCGAACCGCGTCCACTCACTCTTCCCTCGGACGCCGGTGAGGCAAGCGGCGCTGCCGATCTACGACTGCTACGCACCGTCCGGGATCGACAGAGACGCGGTCAGGAAATCGCTGGGACTCACGCGGCCGACCGTGCTCTTCTTCGGTTACGTCCGCGAGTACAAGGGCCTGGCGTATCTGCTCCGTGCGATGCCCCTGATACTCAAGGAGGTCGACGTAGAGCTGCTCGTCGTCGGGGAGTTCTACGACGACCGCTCCAAGTACGACCGGATCATCGACGAATTGAGCTTGGGCGAGCGGGTCCATGTGGTCGCCGAACACGTCCCCGACGAGTCGGTTGGGGACTACTTCTTGGCCGCCGATGTGGCCGTGCTGCCCTACGTATCGGCCACGCAGAGCGGAATCACTCAGATAGCCATTGCCGCAGGCCTTCCCGTGATAAGCACCGACGTCGGGGGACTCCCTGAGGTGGTGCGGGACGGGGAAACGGGCTATATTGTGAAACCTGAGGACGAAGGGGAGCTTGCTGCCGCCGTCGTGCGATACTTCAAGAGCGGAGATGCCCCTCGGATGAGGGCGAACGTGGCCCTGGAGGCCCAGCGCGACCACGCGGGTGACCTTATGCGCAGGGCCGTTCGTGACTTCCTCGAGATGGCGAGGTCTTAGGGTGCAGCATCCCCCAGTCTGGGCGGTCGTTGTCAACTGGAATGGTCTAGAGGTTGTCGAGCCCTGTCTGCGGACGCTGCTCGCCTCGTCTTATCCGAACCTCTCGGTGCTGGTCGTGGACAACGCGTCGTCCGACGGGTCCGCGCATTTCGTGCGTGAGGAGTTCCCTTCCGTGCGCGTGGCCGAACAGCCGTCGAACCGCGGCTACGCGGCCGGAGTGAACGCGGGTCTGACAGTCGCGCTCGATGGGGGAGCGGAGTACGTGCTGCTCCTCAACAACGACATCGAACTGGACGCCGGGGCGGTGAGCGCTCTGGTCGATGTCGCGACCGCGCATCCGCAAAGCGCGTTCGTTGGTCCCATGATCTACTACGCCGACCGTCCGAACGTCATCTGGTCGGCGGGGGGCGCCGTCTCCTTCTGGTCAGGTGGTATACGGCACCTCGGGCTGCGGGAGGAGGACGTCGGACAGTATGCCGGCGTCCGAGAGGTCGACTACGTCACCGCGTGTGCCGTGCTCGCTTCCGCGAGCGCCGTCAGGAAGATCGGCCCGATGGACGAAAGCTACTACATGTACAACGAGGACACGGACTGGTGCGTCCGTGCCCGAAGTGCGGGGTTCACCGTGCTCGTCGCTCCGACCGCGAAGATCTGGCACAAGGTCTCGATGAGTTCAGGCGGCGGGCTGACGCCTTTCAGGATCTACAACCGGTTGCGCAGCACCCTGAGGTTCTTCTCCCTGCACGCGCGGCCGTACCACTGGCTCGGTATCCTCCCTCTGACGGCGTGTCGGACCGTTGGCTTCGCGGCGCGCGAACTGGTCGGAGGAAGGGGCGGCAACGTCGGAGCGGTCCTGCGGGGACTCTGGGATTCGATCACGAGACGAAGGAGAGCCTGAACAAGTGCACAGAACGCACTACACGAAGACACCCCCGGCTGCCACCGGACGCCGCGCGCGGGCGCTGACCGTCGCGAGCGCGTTCGCTGCGGCCGTTCTGCTGGCGATGCTCCTGCCGCTGGCCGGGTGCTCGAGCGAGGAACCCCCGGCAAGACACCCGCGCCTCGTCCTCTTCGGGATTGACGCGGCGAACTGGAACATTCTTACCCCCATGATGCAGGCGGGCGAACTGCCTGCCATGACTTCGCTGGTCAATCGCGGCTCCTTCGGAGTGTTGAAGACGGGTGTACCGATCCAGTCGCCGCAGATGTGGACATCAATAGCAACGGGTGTCGTTCCGGAGAGGCACGGCATCACGCGTTTCACGGCCGTGATCCCGGGAACGGACCGCGAAGTCCCGGTGACGAGCAACATGAGGAAGGTCAAGGCCTTCTGGAACATCCTCTCCGAGGCGGACGTCTCCGTCGGCATCGTGGGATGGTGGCCGAGCTGGCCCGCCGAAGAGGTCAACGGTTTCATGATCGCGCAGCGCGCGTGGCCCGTCAACTGGAGCCGTCACGGGATCCCGTTCGGAGCCGCACGCGATGCGTCGGGACGTCTGATCGTTGAGGACTTCCCGGGACGAACCTACCCGGAGGAGCTCTACGCTGACTTCGAGCCGTTCATCATCACCGAGGAGGACGTGACGGCCGACGAGCTGTCTCTCCTCTTCCAGGACCCCTCGTTCACCAACCCGGCCAAGCAGTTCCACGCCCGGTGGGTGTTCGCCAAGGACAAGACCTTCGCGGACGCGGGGCTGGCGATGCTCAAGCGCTTCAATCCGGATGTGTTCGCGGTCTATCTGCAGGGCACGGACGTGGTGTCCCACTACTACTGGGGCGATCAGCGCGAGGAGGGCTTCGTCGTCTCTCCGTCCAACGAGCGGCTGTACGGCAGCGTCGTGAGGAACTATTACCGCTACGTCGACGGCGTGATCGCGGATTACCTCGCGGAGATCGGTGACGACACGACCGTCATGATCGTGTCCGACCACGGCTTCGAGACCAAGCGCGACCTCAAGGAGCTGTGGGAGAGAGGCGAGAAGATAAGGACCGTGGAAGGCGGCAAGGACGTACCGTGGGACCACGGCGTGGACGGCGTGTTCATCATGGCGGGCCCCGGTATCAGGGAAGACTTCAGACTGCCGGAGGCGTCGGTGGTGGACATCACCCCGACGATGCTCGCCTACCTGGGACTCCCGGTGGCCGAGGACATGGACGGAGTTCCTGTGCTCGCGGCGTTCACCGAGTCCTACCTTGCGCAATACCCGGTCACGTTCGTTCCAACGTACGAGACCGACGGGCCCCGGGGCGACGATGCTCCGATGGAGTCGCCGATGGATGATGGGATCAAGGAGAAGCTCAGGGCGCTCGGCTACATAGAGTAGAGCAGCCGAGCCTGGACCGGGACGGAGCGGGCCGATGCCGATTCATGTCAAGACCGATTGCAGACTGTTTCTGGGTGACAGGCCCTGCGCGTGGGGCGGGCGGTGCGAGGCGTGCGAGCACTACGCTCCACGGGGCGAGCACATAGTCGTCGTCAAGCTGGCGGCGGCCGGTGACGTGCTCCGCACCACGTCGATACTGCCTCCTCTCAAGAGGGCGCATCCCGACTCGTACGTTACCTGGATAACCGACCGCGGCGCGCTCCCGTTGATGGAGCGCAATCCCTTCATTGACCGCGCGCTGCCGTTCTCGTTCGGCACGTGGCTCACGCTGTCCGTGCAATCCATCGACCTTCTCATCTGTCTGGACAAGGAGGAGCGCGCCTGCGCGCTTGCCTCGTCACTCGACGCCGCCGCGAAAGTCGGATTCGCGATGTCGTCAGCAGGCGGAGTGGAGCCGCTGAACGACGGGGCGCGTTACGACTACGAGCTGGGCCTGTCCGACGAGATGAAGTTCCGCGAGAACACGATGACTTATCCTGCGATCTTCTGCCGGACCGCCGAACTGAAGTATGAGAGCGAGCCCTACATGCTGGCTCTCCCGGAGCTATCGATCGAGTACGCCCGGCGCTTCCTTGGAGGCCTCTCGTTCACAGAGCCGCTCGTGGGGCTCAACGTGGGCGCGGGTCGCGTTTTCGCGAACAAGGCCTGGACACCGGCGGGGTACGCCGCGCTGGCCGATGCGGTACGCGAGCGGCTCGGAGGGACGGCGATCGTCCTCGGCGGGCCGGACGACAGAGAGCGGGCCGAAGCGGTGATGGCCCTGGCGCCCGAGACGACCGTAGACGGCGGGCTGCATGAGGTCCTCGATTTCGCGGCCATCGTGGGCATGCTCGACGCGATGGTAACGGGGGACACGCTGGCGATGCACATAGCGATCGCTCTCGGCGTGCCCGTGATCGCGCTGTTCGGACCCAGCGCGCCTCAGGAGATCGAACTCTTCGGCTCAGGCGGGAAGGTGCTGACACCGCTCGACTGCGCGCCCTGCTACAGACGCGTGTGCGACAGGAGCCCGTCCTGCATGGACGCGATCGGTTTGGAGAGCGTGTTCGCGGCGCTCAAGGAGGCTCTCGAAGAGGCATGACCGCTGATACTCCTCATAATCCCCGCGGCCGAGGCGAAGGCGTGATGTGGAGAACGCTCGTCCTCACGTCCGTCGGATTCGCGCTGGCAACCGGCGCCCTGTTGGGCGTCACGGGCCTCAGGACCAGCGGTTTCGCGCTGTCACTCGCGCCGCGTCAGATTCTGCCCATGCTCGTCGCGTTCGCGGTTGTGTACGCCGCGCTCGGCGGGCTGGTTCTTCCGCTGACGACCCGCTCCAGAAGACGAGCGCCCACTCCCGGCGCCTCAGAGCGCGCGGTCTTCGGAGCTCTGGCGACCGTGACCCTCTGGGTCGCACTTGTGCTCACGTTCCTTCCGCTCAAGGGTTCAGAGGCCTTCGTGCGGGCGGACACGCTCACGACGCTCCAGCTGAACGTGATAGGGCTCGCGGTCGTGTTGGTGGTCGGGCTCGTTGTCGGGTGGCTCTTAGCGTGGGCGCTGTCGCGCGTGCTCTCGTTTCTGAGGAGGCGTGTCCCCGGAAGGGGAGTGGCCGTCGTCGGAGCGATCTGCGCCGTGGTCGCTCTCGTCGTCCTTCTGGTTGGAGTTCAGGCGCGGACGGGCGGCGGGGGCGCTGGGAGCGCATCCTCAGCGGCGGGTTCGGCGCCGCGCGTGGCCATCATCGGAGTCGACGGATGCGACTGGGAGAAACTCGGTCCACTGGTCGAATCCGGGAGACTTCCGAACTTCGAGCGCTTGATGGAGCGGGGCGCACACGGGACGCTGTGGTCGGAGCCGCCCCTGATATCCCCGCGCATATGGACGACCATTGCGACGGGCAAGTCCGCGGACAAGCACGGCATCCGCGATTTCGTCAACGAGGCGGGCGTGCCCGTGAACGCGACCATGAGGTCAGCGGCGCCCGTGTGGGACATCGTATCCAGCTTCGGCCTTCCGGTCGGCGTCGTCGGGTGGTACGTCACGTGGCCCGTCGACGAGGTCAACGGCTTCCTGCTGTCCGACCGACTTCACTCGCTCATGCGCGGGCCCGTGCAGGTGCTTCAGTCGCTCGGCGGACGCCCCACCAACGAACGTCTGCAATCGTTCGGAGCGTTCACGTTCGACCCCGGATACAAGCGCTATCCGAGCGATGAGCTCCACCATCAGCAGAACAGGATCGTCGACGAGCCCCTTCGCTGGGGATACCTCCGGGACGCCATCTACTCCCGCATGTCGACAGCGCTGACTCCCAGCTACAGGCCGACCCTGTCGGCCGTCTACCTGCGTGGCGTCGACTTCGTCCAGCACTTCTTCTGGAAGTACGCGGACCCCGAGCCTTTCGGGGACGTTCCCGACGAGGACATCGCCGCCTACGGTGGTGTCATAGACAACTACTACGTCTACACGGACAAGCTTCTCGGCCGGCTGCTCGATGCGCTGGGCGACGACGTCAACATCATCGTGGTCTCCGACCACGGCTTCAAGGCGCGCCTCGACCCGGACCCCGGGAGGCCTCAGCTGACCGGAACGCACGACGTGGCCGGGGTCTTCATTGCCTCCGGTCCTGCATTCAGTGCCTCGGGACGGTTCGAAGACGCGACGATATTCGACATCACACCCACGGCGCTCGCCGTCATGGGACTGCCAGTCGGGGAGGACATGGACGGCAGGGTGCTGACCGAGATCATCGAGGAGCAGCATCTCGCCGCCCGCCCGGTGTCGTTCATTCCCTCATACGAGCCCGCCGTCGGGAAGGAGAGGGGAGAAGTCGGGTCGACGATGGACGACTCGATCAGAGAGCAGCTCAAGTCGCTTGGCTACATCGAGTGATCCGCAGTCTCGGTCGACGCGCCAGCTCCAGCACGGAGGGCCGGTGAGGGGCACCAACAGACTCCAGACCCTGCTTGCCAGACACGCATCCTCCACGCCGACGCGCGTCGGTCGCGTGTTTGCCGTGGTTCTCCTCGGCGCCGCCCTGCAACTGGTCACGCAGACCCTGCTCGCCCGCTCGCTCTCCAAGACCGAGGTCGGGCTGATATCGCTCCTGCTGGGCGCGCTCCCCATCCTGTCCACGTTGTCCATGGCCGGCCAGGGCGCTTCAGTGGTCCGCTTCCTCTCGAAGAGCGACCGCGGCACGTTCGACACCCCGTCGCACGTGCGCCGTGTTCTCGCCATCGTGCTCCCGCTGGGAGTCGTCGCGTCCTTCGCCGGCGCGGGTTTCTACGGGCTGGGCTGGAGCCTCGCTCTGGTCCTCCTTGCGCTGGTCCTCTCTCAGAACGTGGCCACCACCCTGAGCTCGGTGATGCGGGCGGAGCACCGCTACGAGCTGGCGATGACGGCCGTGCGGCTCCCGACGATAGCCTCCGGCGTCGTGCTGCTGGCGCTCAGGTTCGCCGGCACTCTCACGTACACGACCGCACTCGTGACGCTGGCCCTCGCGTTCGCGCTGTCCGGACTCCTGCTGTTACTGCTGCGCTCCGGAGCGGCCAGGAAGGACGCCGCGCCGGTTCCACGATCGGTCTTGCGCGAGGGCGTGTTCCTCCTGGGCCTGGACCTGTCCTTCGCGCTGATGGTGTCCGTCGACAAGCTGGTCATCGGGAAGATGATGCCCTACGCCGATCTGGCCGTCTACGCGTCGATATTCGCCGTCATGAGGGGCTTCGACTTCCTCTTCTACTCGATCAGCTTCGTCCTGATGCCGCGTGTCAACGTCATCAGGAAGCTCGAACTGCGGAAGTACAACCTCCTGATCGGCGGCCTCGCCGCCGTCGTTACGGCGGCGTATCTGCTAGCCGGCAAGAGCATCGTCAGTTTCCTCTACGCCGGCAGGTACGACGAGGGCGCCTACCTGATACTGCCTTTCGCCTTGTCCGGCATCGCCAAGCTGTTCTACTCTGTTCCTTCCAGCGTGATAGGCGGACGGCTGCCGAGGCCGGCGCTCAAGCAGTTCATGTGGCTGAACCTCGCCGGCGTCGTCGTGAGCATCGTTCTCGACGTCATCATGATCAGGGCGATGGGACTGATGGGGGTGGCGATCGCAACGGCCATCGCGTGGGGACTGCGCCTTGCCGGCGGATACGTCATCATTGCGCGGCACCGTTCGCATCTCGAGGAACCAACAGGAGAGAGAAACGCATGACGGCCAAGAGAACAGCGAGGGCCGAGAAGGGCCCCCGCGAGACGACCCCGGCGAAGGCCTCACCACTCTTCGGGAACCGCGCGACGCTCGTGTCGGTGCTCCTGATAGTCACCGCGTGTTTCATTTTCTTCTGGCGAGTCATCTTCCTGGGCGAGATCCTGACCGGCGGGGACGTTCTGGCGGCCGCGGCGATCTTCGAGGACTACGCCAACGAGCAGATGGCGGCGGGCCACCTGCCACTCTGGAACCCTTACATATTCTCGGGCATGCCGTTCTTCGACAGCATGAGCTGGAGCGCGTTCGTCTATCCCAGCTACTGGATCAAGTTCCTGCTGGAGAGGATCCCCGGCGTCCACATGCCCAGGCTCTTCTTCCTGTTCATTCACTACCAGCTTGCAGGGCTCGGCACGTTCTTCTACCTGAGATCCCGGAAGGTGGGGCACGGCGGCGCGGTCATCGGTGGCATCGCATTCATGCTGTCTCCGCACCTGGTGGGGCTTGCGACCATCGGTCACGGAGGGAAGATACTCGCGACGGCGTACATCCCGCTCGTCCTCATGGCCGCGCAGAAGCTCATGGAGTCGGCCGGGAGGCGCTGGATAGCCATCCTCGGGCTGGTGGGCGGACTGCAGTTCCTGGCGCGCCACGTGCAGATAAGCTACTACACGTGGCTCGCCGTGCTGGTTCTCGTGATCTACTACCTCGTCTCGCGAAGGCGGGCCGGGGAGACGTGGGGCCCCCTGGGCTCGAGCGTCGGGTCCATAGCGGCGGGAGGCGTTCTTTCCGCCTTGCTGGCCGCGGTTCTGCTTCTGCCGCTCATGAGCTACTCGGGGTTCTCGACGCGCGCCGCCGAGGCCGGCGGCATGGGATTCGACAGCGCCGTGATGTGGTCGCTTCACCCGTATGAGCTAATGACCTTCCTGGTCCCGTCGTTCTTCGGCCTGGCGAACGAGACGTACTGGGGAACCATGCCGTTCCAGCAGGTCTCTCACTACGTGGGCTACGTGGTCCTGTCTCTCGCGGCGGTCGCGCTCATTCGCAGGCGGGACCGCAGCGTCGGATTCCTCCTGGTGCTCGTGGCCGTCGGGATCTTCATGGCGTTCGGGCGACACCTCGGACCTGTCTACAGAGTAATCTACCAGGTGCTGCCCGGCTTCCGGCGCTTCAGGGTGCCGGCGCTGTCGCTGATACTGGCCCAGTTCTCTTTGGCCACGCTGGCCGGCTACGGCGCGTCCATACTGCTGGGGGAGATGGGGCAGCGCAAGGAGAGCATGGTGCGGTGGGCCGCAGGTTGCGCTGCGGTCGGGGGTGCGGTCGCGCTCGTCGTGCTGGGCGCGAGGGGCGCGCTGGGGTCGGCGGCGACGACGGCTCTGCTGGTCAAGCACGTCGGCGCTCAGGTGGCCCAGCTCCGCGGCCTAGGGGCGACCGCCGCGACGCTCGCGTTCAAGGACGCTGGCATTCTACTCGCCTTCGCCGCGGCGTCCGGAGTGGCCATCTTCGTCGCCGGAACGCGCAGGCTCCAGCGGCCGCTTGTCTTCGCGCTGCTACTCGGACTGGTCGTCTGGGACGTAGGTTTGGTCAACGCGAGATTCATGAGGCCCGAGAAGATGAGGCCGCTCGACTCCTACTACCCCGAGTCGCCGGCGGTGTCCTTTCTGAAACAGCAGGAGGGCGTGTTCAGGATCGCCCCCGTCGACCGCGAGTTCTCGTCGAACGCTTGGATGTATCACCGCATCGAGTCCATCGGGGGCTACCACCCGGCCAAGCTGGCGGTCACCGACGACGTCCTGAACAAGCTAAGCGTCAGCAACCTGAAGCTCCTGGCTTTACTCAACGTCAAGTATGTGGTCGGCCCCGAAGAACTCAAGCACCCGGCGTTCGTGCGGGTCGGTCCGGGGGTACACGAGAATCTCACGGTGCTTCCCAGGGTCTTCCTGGTCGGCGCGGCGAAGCGCGTCTCGAGCGGCAGCATGGTGCTGGCGGAGCTGCGTGTGGACAACTTCAATCCGGCGCAAACAGCGATAGTGACCGAGGAACTGCCCGGTCCCGTGGTCGGCGCCGAGGGGAGCGTCGCCGAACTCGTCTCCTACGAGCCGGGCGAGATCCGTGTGCGCGCCAGCATCCGGCAACCTTGTCTTCTCGTCTTCTCGGAGGTATACTATCCACCGGGCTGGAAGGCGTCCGTTGACGGCGCCGAGACAACCATCTATCGAACCGACTACGCCTTGAGATCCGTGTATCTCACGCCCGGTGAGCATACCGTGGTGATGAGCTACGTCCCGTCCCAATTGCGGCTCGGCCTCTTCATCAGCCTCCTTGCGCTCGCGGCTCTGGTGGGGCTTCTGGTCTGGCCGGCACGAGCACAAGATGGGGGAGCCCCTGCGTGAAAACCACGGTGGTAGTGCCCACCTACAACGAGAGGGCAAACCTCGAGCAGCTGATACCTCGAGTACTCGGACAGCTGCCCGACATCGAGCTTCTGGTCGTCGATGACGGCTCGCCGGACGGGACGGGTGAGTACGCCGACTCGGTCGCCGCGAAAAACCCGCGCGTCCATGTGCTGCACCGGCCGGGGAAGATGGGCCTGGGCTCCGCGTACGTCTACGCTTTCAAACACACGCTGGCGACGGACGCCGAACTTATCATCCAGATGGACGCCGACTTCTCGCACGATCCCGACGTGATCCCGGATCTGGTGAAGCAGGCCGCCGAGCACGACGTCGTCCTCGGCTCGCGATACATCACCGGCGCCAACGTGGTCAACTGGCCGCTCCAGCGGCTGTTCCTGAGCTACTTCGCCAACGTGTACACTCATATCATTACTGGATTGCCGCTCCGCGACTCGACCGGTGGTTTCAAGTGCTTCCACCGCAAGGTGCTGGCGGAGATCGAGCTCGATACCATCAGGTCGGACGGGTACTCGTTCCAGATCGAGGTCAACTTCAGGAGCTGGAGGAAGGGCTTCTCGATAGTCGAGATACCCATCGTGTTCGTTGACCGCCACGCCGGCACGTCGAAGATGTCCAGGCGAATCGTATGGGAGGCAATGTGGTTGGTCTGGCGCCTGAGACTCGAGAGAATCCTGAAGAGGCCGTAGCTCGATCTCAGGGGCCCGACCTCTCGATCGTCATCGTCGGCTACAACAGCCTGCCGGAGCTGGGCGAGTGTCTGGCGTCCGTGCGCGATTCCGACGGCTCCGCGCGCATCGAGGCTGTGGTCGTCGACAACGCCTCGACGGACGGGACGGTCGAGTTCCTCGAGCGGGAGCACCCCGAGGTCCGCCTGGTGGCCAACGGCAGGAACGTGGGGTACTCCAGAGCGGTCAATCAAGGCATCGCCGAGGCGCGAGCGGGCTACGTCCTCGTCCTCAATCCGGACATCGTGGTCCTTCCCGGCGCGCTCGACCGGCTCGTTTCCTTCATGGACGAGCGCCCCAATGTGGGAATAGCCGGCTCGAAGCTGCTGAATCCCGACGGCTCGCTGCAGCACTCGTGCAGGCGGTTCTACACGTTCTGGACGCTCGTGCTTCGAAGGACACCGCTAGGGAGGCTCTTCAAGAACGGACGCACGATCTCGAACTACCTCATGCTCGACTTCGATCACGAGCGATCCAGGGAGGTTGACTGGGTCATCGGGGCCTGCATGATCGTGCGGAAGGCCGCGCTGGCGGACTTCGGGGGAATGGACGAGCGCTTCTTCCTCTATTTCGAGGACGTGGACTGGTGCTACAGAGTGTGGCAGAGCGGCTGGAAGGTCTGGTACGTGGCCGACTCGGTCATGCGGCACCGCCACGCGCGTGAGAGCGCGCGCCCCGGGCTGTCGAAGCAGCTCATCGCGCACGGCCTCTCTATGATCCACTTCTACGAGAAGTGGGGGAAGGCGATCTATCGGTTGAAGAAGTACAGGCGCGTGCTCACGAACTCGGTGCTGCTTGTCTCGGACCTGGTCGCCATCAACGGCGGCTTTGCGCTGGCGTACGTTCTCAGGTCTAGTTTGAAAGGGCTCCTGGAAAAACCGATGTTCGGCGTGTCCGTCTACGGCACGTTCCTGGTGTTCGCCAACCTGGTGTTCGCGTTCTCGTTCGCCTTCTTCGGCCTCTACGGCGCCACCATCGAGAGGGAGAGGGCGTCCGATGTGACAATGCGGGTCTTCCGGGCGACCGTTGTATCCGCCATCATCCTGATGGCGAGCACGTACCTCACGTCACAGACGGTCTACTCGCGAGTCCTTGTCGGGGCGTTCTGCGTGCTTGCGGTGGTGCTGACCGTGGTCCTCCGCATGGGGCTCAAGAGGCTCCACAGCATGGTGCGCGCCGGGCGGTTCGACCTTACCAGAGTGGCGGTCGTGGGCACCGACGAGACGGCCCGCCGCGTGGCGGAGCGGCTGCTCCAGCATTCAGCTCTGGGCTACGACCTCGCGGGACTCGTGTCCACGAACGGCGGTGACCGGCCGCCGGGATTCCCGGTGATCGGCCGCCTCGAAGAACTGCCGGAGTTCATCGAGAAGTACCGGATCGGCGAGGTGATATTCGCAGATCCCGACGTATCCCACGAGAGGATCGCCGACTTCCTGCTCAAGGCGAGGAGGAGCGCCGTCGACGTCAAGATGGTCTCGGGGTTGACGTCAATACTCACACAGCGCGCGAAGGTAGAGGAGTTTCTGGATCTCCCCGTCGTTGCTTTTGAACGTGAGGCGTTGCTGCGTGCGGGCGCCGTAGCCAAGCGAGCGCTGGACGTTGTCGGCGCCGCGGTCCTCCTGGTCGCCTGGACGCCCCTCCTGATTATCACGTCCGTCACGACGCTGGTCGGCAGACGAACAGGGCCCTTCTCGGCTGTTCCCAGAGCCGGGCTCGAGGCAGAGACCTTCGGCATGTACCGTCTCAACCGCGACGGCAAGGCGACCGCGCTCCGGAGGTTCGTCCTCCGGCACGGGTTCTCCCTGTTCCCGGCGGTCATCAACGTCCTCAAGGGGGAGATGAGCTTCGTCGGGCCGCGAGCAGTCGCTCCGGTCGATCTGGAGACACTCAGCTTGCGGGAACGCCTGAGATTCGACGCGCGACCCGGCCTCACCGGCCTCTCCCAGGTCTCGGCGGCGGAGGCCGCGAGTTCACACGACGAACTCAGGGCTCTCGACGCCTACTACGTGCAGAACTGGTCGCTGAGCGGGGACGTCAAGATCGTGATGAGATGGTTCATGCAGTGTCTGCTCGGGTGGGCCGATGTGCCTTCGGACGAGGGCTTGCCCGCCAAGTCGGTGACGTCGGACGTGTCCGCCCACAAGGACGGCGTCTGAGCAGGTCTCGGCCCTACGGTGAAGGAGTTGCACCATGAGAGCACTACTGCTGGCGGGAATCGTGGCGGCGCTCGGGACGGCGTCCGGGGCGCAGGCCCAGGAGTGGCGCCAGGTGACTCTGCCGGACGGGCCTGGAACGGGCACTCCTCTGATCACGGACGTGACCATCGATGGGGGGACGCTGTGGCTCTCCACCAGCTTCGACGGGCTCATGGCGTTCGACGGGTCGACGTGGGTCCTGCACACGACCGCCGACGGCGGGCTCCGGAGCAACGCCTACCACAACACCATTCTGGTTGCCGGGAACGGGGACAAATGGACGTGCAAAGACGGCGTGCAGACCGTGGACCGCGTCGATGACGGAGGGACGTTCACGGACAAGACCGACGACGTGTGGACGTACTACAGCCAGCCGGCCCAGTTCGAAACGCCGCGCGTCTTCTCGATGGTAGAGGACGGCAACGGCAACATGTGGTTCGGCATGAGAGATGAGAACTTCGACCAGCCCTCCACTCTGGAGCTGCTCATCGAGAACGACCCGTCCACTACCTCGGACGATGACTGGCTTGCGTACGACCGCGGAGACAGCTCCGCGCCCTTCTTCACGAAGGACGTCCGAGCGCTCGCGCTCGACCATCAGGAGAGACTGTGGATCGTCTACGCGCAGGCGGGGATAGACGTGTGGGGGTTCGGCGACTACCACACGTACGACGATGATACCGTGGTCCACTACAGTGACACGTTGGGGCTTCCCAGCAACGCCATCCACGCGGTCTACGTGGGTACTGACGGTCGCGTGTGGGTGGGCGCCGACGGTGGGCTCGCCGTCCTCGACCCGTCGACGGAGACCTGGACCGACATCGACGGGATCCCCGGGTTTCGCGTCAACACTATAGACGGCGACGCGCAGGGGCACATCTGGATAGGGACCGACGAGGGCGCTGCCATGCTCTACAGAAGCGGTGAGGTCGTGAAGACCTACACCGCCTTCTCAGGCGGGTTACAGGATGATGACGTCAATCTGATAGCCGTTGACCAGGCGGGTGGAACGGTGTGGGCGGTCTCGGTGAGAGGCGGCACAGGCGAGACGTCCCTGAACGTCCTCGAGTCCGGTTTCGGCCCCGAGCCGAGCGTGTTCGTGTATCCGAACCCCTGGGAAGAGAGCGAAGCGTCCGAGAAGAACGTGAAGATCCTCGGCGCTCCGGACGGCTCAACGGTAGAGATCTTCGACATCACGGGTCAGCGCGTTCGCAAGCTGGACGCGAGTCGTGAGCCCTTTCTCTGGGATTCGCTGGACTCGAATCTGAACGAGGTAGCGAGCGGAGTGTACATCGTGAGGATCGTCACTCCCTCCGGAGAGCAGTTCTTCACGAAGGCCGCGATCATAAGGTAGAAGATGAGCCAACAGGACGGCAGGGTGCGCACGCTCGTGGTCGGCGCCGGCGCGGCCGGCAAGATGGCCGCGACCGAAATGGCGGCAAGACCTGAGCAGGGCTACGTGGTCGTGGGGTTCCTGGATGACGACCCGGCGAAGCAGGGACAGACCATCGCCGGCGCTCCGGTGCTTGGCACGATTGCAGTCCTCGGGACCGTGGCGGCCGGTCACGACGTACACGAAGTGGTCATCGCAATACCCTCGGCCTCGGGCCACACGATCCGCGAGGTGGTCAGGCTGTGCGAGGAGGCCGGGTGCTCCTTCAAGATAGTCCCAGGCGTGTGGGAGATCATCCTCGGCGACGTCCAGATCAGTCAGATCAGGGAACTCGAACTCGAGGATCTGCTCGGTCGTGAGACGGTCGCGCTCAACGAAGGGAAAATGACCGCGTACATCGAGGGCCGCGTCGTCCTCATCACGGGCGCCGGCGGCTCAATAGGGTCCGAGCTCGTCAGGCTCGTCTCCGGATTCCATCCCGCCAAGGTGCTCCTGATGGGACGGGGAGAGAACAGCGTATACGAGATAGACAGAGAGCTTGCGACCCATTTCCCGGACATCAACCGGGTTCCGATCATCGGCAGCGTCACGGACGAGGTCGCGCTGGACAAACTCTTCGCCGAGCATCATCCCGAGATCGTGTTCCACGCCGCGGCCCACAAGCACGTTCACCTCATGGAGTTCTTCCCCGACGAGGCCATCAAGAACAACGTCAGCGGAACACGAAGGCTGATCGAGACCGCGTCGAGGTACGGCGTCGACAGACTGGTGATGCTCTCCACGGACAAGGCGGTGCGCCCGCGAGGAGTCATGGGCGCCTCGAAACGGCTTGCCGAGCTCACGATGCTTCGGAAGACGGCGGAGGGATGCAGCACCAAGCTCATCGCCGTGCGCTTCGGGAACGTCCTGGGCAGCCGGGGCAGCGTCGTTCCTATGTTCCGCCAGCAGGTGCGTCTGGGCGGTCCCGTGACGGTCACTCACCCGGACGTCACTCGGTATTTCATGACGATCCGCGAGGCCGCCATGCTGGTTCTCGAGGCCGGATTCGCCGGCCGCGGGGGGGAGATATTCGTGCTGGATATGGGCGATCCCATCCGGATCGCCGAGCTTGCCGAACACGTCATCAGGTTATCCGGCCTCGAACCCGGCACGGATATAGCTATAGAGTACTGCGGCCTGCGACCGGGTGAGAAGCTCCATGAGGAGCTCTGGTCCTCGTCCGAGACCCTGTCGCGGACCGAATACGACAAGATCCTGGTACTGAAGCCCGGTGATGCGCCGCCGCTGGCACAGACGGCGGCCTCCTGCGAAGCGCTGGAGGAACTGGCAGCGCGGGGAGACCGCGAGGGAATCATCGCGAAGCTCCGCGAGCTCTTCGAAGACATGTCAGCGGAGGAAGAGGATGAAGAGGGCACTACCCGCGATTGAGGGCGGCCAACCCGTCAGGGGGAACTTCCTTCCATTCGCCCTCCCGTCCATCGGCGAGAAGGAGATAGCCGAGGTCGTCGAGACCCTGAGGTCGGGATGGCTGACCGTCGGTCCGAGAACGAAAAAGTTCGAGGAGATGGTGGCGGCCTACGTCGGCGTCGTGCGCGCGGCGGCTCTCAGTTCGTGCACGGCCGGGCTGCACCTCGGCATGATAGCGCTAGGCGTGGAGGAGGGGGACGAGGTCATCCTCCCCGCGCTCAACTTCGTCGCGGGGCCGAACTGCGCGATCCACGTGGGCGCCACTCCGGTGCTGGTCGACGTGGACCCTGAGTCGCTCAACGTGACGCCCGAGATCCTGGCCGGCGCCATCACGGAGCGCACGAAGCTCATCGTGCCGGTGCACTTCGGGGGAAGACCCGTCGACATCGACGGCATCATGGATGTCGCGCGATCGAGGGGCGTCGCGGTGCTCGGCGATGCCGCCCACGCCATGGGAGCGCACTACGACGACCGAAGCGTCGGATCCGTCGCGCACGCCACGTCGTTCAGCTTCTACGTGACCAAGGGCATCACAACGGGCGAGGGCGGGATCCTGACCTCGCCGAACGCCGATCTGGTCGAGCGTGTAGGGGTCCTGAGCCTTCACGGCATGAGCAGCGGGGCCTGGAATCGCTACTCCGAACGCGGGTCGTGGTTCTACGAGGTGAACGAGCCCGGCCACAAGTACAACATGAACGACATGCAGGCGGCCCTCGGCATACATCAGATGGAGAAGGTCGACCACTTCCGGGTCAGGCGCGAGGAGATCGCGCGGATATACGACGACGGATTCAGCGCCGAGGAGGGGGTCAAGGCCCCGTCGTGGTGCGACTCGTGCCGGCACGCGTGGCACCTGTATGCCATCCAGCTCGACCCGGAGCTGCTCAGCGTCGATCGCGACTCATTCATCAGGTCCCTCGGCGACGAAGGAGTAGGGGCGAGCGTTCACTTCATCCCGATCCACTACCACAGCTATTACAGCCGCAGGCTCGACTATGGGCGCGGCAGCTTCCCGGTTACTGAATCGTTCTTCGAGCGCACCGTGTCGCTTCCCATCTACCCGTCCATGAGCGACGCCGACGCGAACGACGTCGTCGTGGCAGTGAGGAAGCTGCTCGACTACTACAGGAAGTAGCCCGGAAGCGGCGACCTGACGATATCGCACGAAAGAGGTGGCTCTAACGTTGGACATCGAGGCAGCAACCGACGTCATTCCAAGGGAGTGGAGCCGTCTCGTCGCCGAAGACGAGGCCGCGACGTTCTTCCACACGCTGGAATGGTCTGACGTTCTGACCTCTACGCTGCCGGGCTTCCGACGCGCGCACCTCTCCGCCAGTGAGAGCGGGGAGGTGCTCGCGCTCCTGCCCGCGCTCAGTCGTCCCAGACTCCAGGCCACCACGCTCGAATCGATGGCCTTCGGGACCTTCGGAGGCCCCGTGCTTGGCGCCGGGGCGCCGGCGAACGCCGCCAGTGCGTTGCTCGCGGAATTCGTCAGCGCAGCGGCGTCGCTTCGCGTCGGCCTCGCGCAGCTTGTGGATCGCTCCGGTCGCATCGAGGAATCCGACCTGCCGGGCTTCGAGCGTGTCAACGACCGCGTACAGATCGTGCGACTGGACGCGAGCTACGATGAGCTCAAGACGCGATTCAAGCCGTCGGCACGGAACAAGATCCGGAAGGCCATGAAGGCCGGCGTGGTCATCAGGCGCGCGGAGTCGGAAGCGGACTTCCTCGCATACCACGCGGTCCTCGAGGAGTGCAGTCGCGAGTGGCAGATCAGACCTCGCCCCGGGCCCGAGTTCTTCAGCGCTCTGTCGAGGCTTGATGCAGAAGCAGTTCAGATGTGGCTCGCGGTTCAGGACGGTGACGTACTGGCGGGAGATCTAAACTTCGCGCTCCACGGCACCGTGATGAACTGGGGCAACGTCTCGACCGACGCCGCCAAGTCACTGGCGCCGAACAACCTCCTGCACGCCAACGCCATCGAACAGGGCGTGCTCGACGGACACCACACCTACGACCTGGGATCGAGCGGCGGGATCGGGGGCGTCAGGGCGTTCAAGGCCTCGTTCGGGACGGTGGACGTTCCCGTGCGCAGATTCGTGCTGGAGAAGGGCTGGTATCGCGCTGCCAGGAACGCGGCGCGGCGCCTGTCGAACTGAGGCCGCGCGCGGAGGGAACACCCGGCGGGTTCTTCTGACAACTGGGGAGGCGACAGCATGAAGTCCAGCGCCAGGATAGTCCTGCTCGTGGCCATCGCGGTCCACGTCCTGTTCCTGGCGTCGCTGGTAGACCCCGGCCACTTCCTGAACCCGCTCTTCCCCGAGGGCATGCACAACCTGGGCGAGGGGCAGGGAAGCGACTTCTACGCGTTCTACCAGGCCGGGCGCTACGTCCTCGACAACGAGAGCATCTACACGAGACCGATGGAGGATCCCGACCGCGTCGTACCGTACGCGTACTTCTACCGCTACCTTCCCTTCGTGGCGTACTCGATCGGTGTCGCGGCCAACGCCGTGGCGCCGAAGGTCGCCTACTGGATCTGGGTCGCTCTCATCGAGCTTGTCCTCGCGCTCTGCATAGTCGGCACGAGGGGAATCACGCGGGACGCGACCCTGTTCGCGCATCTCACGGCGATGTGGCTCATGTACACTCCGTTCTACATGGAGCAGTACATGGGGCAGCTCACCTTCGCCACGGCCGCGATGTCCTTCGGCTTCGCCGTGATGCACCTCCGGGGGAGGGCGCTCGCGGCGGACGGCTGGTGGTGGGCCAGCGTTGTCATCAAGCACCTGTCGGTGCTCTACGTTCCCATCCTGCTCAGGCTGCGGAAGTACCGGACCATCGCCATCGCGGTGCTGCTGCTGCTCGTGACCACCATTCCCTACTTCCTGCTCCGCGGTCACGGAACCGGCCATTTCACTCACGACAACTTCAGCCTGAACCTCGATCCGTATACGGGGAACATGGGCGCCGTCGCCTTCTTCATGGTCCTCAAGGAACGCTTCTTCCCGCTGGCGTCACAGGCGTTCGGGCAGCTCGGTCCGATCAAGCTGTCCATCACGCGACTGGGCGTGGGGATGGTCATGGGCGTGCCCGTGGTCGCCAGCCTGTGGGTGACCTTCCGGCGCAGGCCGTTCGACTTCCTCGAGTCCTTCGCGCTCTGGACCATGGTGTACTTCTTCGTGTTCAGAGAGGTGTGGGAGTACCACTACGTGCTCCTGATACCCGTCTTCGTGCTGCTCTACGCCAGGACGCGAGCGCGCGTGCTCTGGTTCATCTTCGCGCTCACCGCGGCTCCTACGCTGTTCATTCTCTACGATGTTCCCGGCGCGAACCCCTCAGAAGCGTGGGAAGCGTGGAGCGCGTTCGAGCACGTCCTCAACCACGGCTTCAAGCTGATACCCGTGGTGTGGCTCTTCGTGTGGGTGGCCGCGGGCTACCTTCGCCGCCACTCGAAACTCGTGGAATCCCGGATGGACACCGGAGTCGACCTGGTCTTCTAGCAGGCTCACGGCGAGGCTGGAAACGCGGCCCGCGGGACGCCCTCGCGACGGCCGAGGCGGAATCGACATCATGCGAATCGCGTATCTCTCGATTGGCGGGCACATACACACCGAGCGGTGGCTCCGCTTTTTCGTGGAGCGCGGCCACGACGTCCATCTGATGACGGTCCAGCCCGTTCCGATAGAGGGTGTGAAGCTGTACGACATCCGCACCGGCATTGCCGCGAAGCCGATCCACTATGCGGTGGCGCTCAGGAAGGTCAAGCGGATACTGGCGGAGATCAAACCCGACCTCCTGCACACGCACTTCCTCACCGGCTACGGCTACTGGGGAGCCTTTTCGGGCTTCCACCCGAACGTGCTGACCGTCTGGGGCGACGACGTGTATCTGACGCCGCACGCGTCCTTCCTGAAGGGGAAGCTGGCGCGCGCGGCGCTCAGACGCGCAGACCTCGTGACGGGAGACTCCGAGGACATCCTGGAACAGGCCGCCGCCATGGGCGCGCCGCGGGACGCATGTCACGTCATCCAATGGGGCGTGGACCTGACCGCTTTCAGGCCGGACGCACCCTCAGACGTAAGGGAGCGGCTGGGGATCCCCCCTGACTCGCCCGTGGTCATCAGCATCAGGAGCTTCACGCAGCCCTACTACAACATCGACGTCATCGTGCGAGCGATCCCCGGGATACTCGAGAAGCGGCCGGACACGCACTTCATAGTCGCCGGGAACGAGGGCGACGACGCCGAGTTCAGGGCGCTGGCGGTAGAACTCGCCATAGACGAGAGAGCGCACTTCGTGGGCAAGATACCTCACGAGGATCTTCCGGGGTACCTCGTGACAACCGACGCGTTCCTGAGCGTCCCGTCCGTCGACGCGACCGCGGTGTCGCTGCTCGAGGCCATGGCGTGCGGGACTCCCGTCGTCGTGTCAAGTCTGGATTCCGCGCTCGAGTGGGTGACCGACGGCGTGAATGGGCTCGTCGTGCCCCCGCGCGACCAGGCCGCTCTCGAGGCCGCCATTCTGTCGCTGATCGACTCCCCGGAGCGCAGGAGGGAGTTCGGAGCCGTCAGCGCCGCGATAACGAGGGAGCGGGCCGACCACAACGCGCACATGGCGAGGATGGAAAAACTCTGCTTCGAGTTGGTGGAGCGCTGGAGGAAGAGCGGTGGAGCCAGGCAGCTCGGTTAGCGTCATCATTCCCACGTTCAGGAAGCGGGCGTTCCTCGAGCCGACGCTGTCCTCGCTCGCGACTCAGACGTATCCCGCTGGTCTGACGGAAGTGGTCGTCGTCGACGACTGCTCAGACGACGGCAGCTTCAGGCATCTTCAGTCGCTCGTCACCCCCTACAGCCTGGTTCCGATCCGACACGAGGTCAACAAGGGGAGGGCCGCCGCGCGCAACACTGCCATCCGCGCCGCGACGGGCGACCTTGTTGTCTTCGTGGACGATGACATGCGCTGCGAGCCCGATTTCCTGGAGCAACACGTCCGCTTTCACGATGCGAATCCGGACGCCGTGGCCATCGGCAGCGCCATCACGGCGCCGGAACTCGGACACAGGACGGTGTTTTCATACCTCGACGAGATGGGAGTGCACCGGCTGTCACCGGGTTCGGTTTCTCCCGCCCGTTACTTCGTGACTAACAACGCGTCGGTCGAGCGACGGCATCTTCTCGATGTCGGGCTGTTAGACGAGACGTTCACGCGTTACGGCTTCGAGGACACGGAGCTGGCGTTCCGCCTGGAAGATGACGCGGGCCTCCGGTTCATGTACTGCGCTGCGGCCGTGGCCTACCACCTGCACGACCAGACGCTCGGCGACGTACTCGAGAAGCGCATAGACAGCGCGGGGCCGCTGCTGCGCCTTCTCGCAAAGCACCCCCATCGCGCTCACGAGCTTTCGGCGGACCTGCTCTTGCCGCCTGCGCCGGGGGACCCCGTTAACCTGCGCTTGCGCAAACTCCTGGTCGCGATGGCCACGAACAGAGTCTTCTACACACTGGTCAGGTCGCTCGCGGGCGCCATGTGGCTCCGCGGACTGTCCCGTGACGTGATGGTCTACCTTATCGCATGCCAGTACCGTCGCGGACTGCGCCTGGTCTCGAGGGAGGCCCCCGCCTGACCCGGCCGACCCCGCCCGACTTGTCAGCCGCGCCTGCTCCAGCTGACGCGGCCGACCCGGACCGACCTTCCGACGCGGCAGACGATGCGAAGCGCCACAGTCTTGCAAAATGAAACAACCTGTGCGCCAGTTGCGTGCCCGCGTTCGCTGGAACCTCCGCCCCGCGACCTGCCGACCGCTCGACAATCCGCCCCATGAAGACCCTCTGGACCCCACAGAACCGCTCTGAGCCGCTCGCGTTGCCCTTTGGGTGTCTGGGCACGCTTCCTGCTCTATGTGCCCCCGACAACTAAATAGGGACATGCGTCCCCTGCCATGCTCGTGAGCAGTCACCAGGTCGTGGGCTGATCCCCATACCCAGAGAATGAGTTCTACGCTACCTGATTGCACGGCATGAAAGCGGGGGACGCGTTATTGTACCCCTGTCTCGTCCGGTCTCGCGTGCCGCAGGAGCCGCCGGGACCGGCAGGAGCCGACCACGGCCCGAGAGCCCGGACCGTCGCACCTCCAGGCGTCCTGCCGGCCGCACGAGCGTTTCGCTCCACCTGCCAGACCATCCCCAGATAGCCGCTTGCGTTTCCGTTGACAGCATTTGTGCCCGGTGCTAGACTCTCGCTCATCCGGGGGCGGAAGCCGCGCTCGTCTGTGGAGTTGCGGCATCTGGTTCCCAAATTTGGTTTACCTCTGAGGTCCGTGAGGACGCCGGATGGACGATGTCGAAAGGCTGGCTTCTGAGGTCCTGAGAAGGCTCAAGGGCAACGAACCCCGCGGCGGCGAGTCCGGTGTGGGCAAGCCTCAGGCGGACCAGTCGCGCGACGGCGGGTCGCCGAGCAGAGACGAGAGGGGCGGCCAGACGGGGGCCGGCGAAACTTCCTCGGGTATCCCGGTGACCGTGTCCGGGCGCCACATGCACATATCGAGGGGCGTCCTGGACCGGCTGTTCGGGGAGGGGTTCCAGCTGACCACGCTTCGCGACCTCGGTCAGCCCGGGGAATTCGCCTCCGAGCAGACGGTGACCGTCGTTGGACGCTCGATGAAGGCCCTGGAGCGCGTGCGCGTGCTGGGGCCCGTGCGCACCTACACGCAGGTCGAGCTGTCCGGAACCGATGCCGTGCGCCTCGGGATCGAACCACCCGTAAGGAGATCCGGCGACCTCGTCGGAAGCGAGGGTGTCACGGTGGTCGGGCCGTCCGGATCGGTGCAGCTCAAAGAGGGCGCGATCATGTCGACCCGTCACGTTCACATGACCGAGCGTGACGCGAGGGAGTACGGGGTCGCCGACGGCGATCTTGTAAGAATGCGTTTCCCCGGCGACCGGGCAGTGGTTCTCGAGAAGGTACTGATCCGCGTCGGCAAGAGCGCGGCGCTTGAGCTTCACGTGGATACCGACGATGCCAACGCCGCCGGAGTGCGGCTGCCGATGACCGTGAAGATCCTCAGCTGATCTGACGGGCTCGTGCATATGGGGGAGGTGTGACACTTGTCAGGCCTTGCACTGGGAATGGTCGAAACTAAGGGCGTGATAGGACTCATCGAGGCCACCGACGCCATGGTGAAGACCGCGAACGTTGTGTTGACGAAGTACGAGAAGATAGGTGGGGGCTACGTAACGACGCTGGTCAGAGGCGACGTTGGCGCGGTCAAGGCGGCGGTGGCGGCGGGTGCGGAGGCCGCGCAGAAGATCGGCGAGTTGGTCTCCTACCACGTGATACCGGCGCCTCACGAAATGCTGGAGGATATACTGCTCAAACCGTAGGCGGTCCGACAGCGTCGTTTCACAGCTGACACTGCTGGAAGTGCTGTGACGGACAACACAATTCGGTCACAGGAGGAAGCAATGGGCGAAGCCCTTGGTATGATCGAAACGCGCGGTTTCATTGGCATGGTCGAGGCATCCGACGCCATGGTCAAGGCCGCCCAGGTCACGCTGGTGCACTACGAGAAGGTGGGCGGAGGCTATGTCACCGCTCTCGTCAGAGGCGACGTGGCGGCGGTCAGGGCTGCCGTGGACGCCGGAACCGCCGCGGCCAGCAAGGTCGGCGAGCTGATCTCCACGCACGTCATCCCGAAGCCTCATGAGAGCCTCGAGGACGTGCTGCCCATCGGCAAGACGTCCAGAGCGAAGGCCAAGTAGCGGCGACTCCGTGTGCCTTCGGGACGGCCCGGGCGCGGCGGCTCGACAGGCGCCGCTTTAGCCATCCGATGTCCGTGTGCCCCAACGGGGCGAGAGCGAGCTATGAATCTCGGTAAAGTCGTAGGGACCGTGGTCTCGACCAGGAAGGACGAGAAGCTGGTCGGCACGAAGCTTCTGGTCGTCAGACAGATTGATCCTTCGGGAAGCGAGACAGGGACGTTCGTCGTGGCCGTGGATGCGGTCGGCGCCGGAACGGGGGAGGTCGTGCTGTACGCCAGCGGAAGCTCCGCGAGGCAGACGACGCTGACCCAGGACAGGCCCGCCGACGCGGTCATCATGGCGATCGTCGACGCGATCGAGATCGGGGGCGAGGTACTCTACACCAAGTAGCCTCATTGCGGCGATCCCGGATGGGGAGGAGGTCCGATCAGCCTGTGGGCGCGGAGCTTCTGTCTCTGTGGGATCGCTGCACTGTATCGGGGACGGCCAGTCCATGGGCAAGGACGAAGCGGGAATCGGAGCGATAGTCGACCAGGTGGTCGGTGAGCTCAAGGCGAAGGGAGTGCAGGTCGCGGCTCCCGAGTGCCCGCTGCCGTTCGACGGCAGGGGCATCCTTGCGGACATCGACAGCGCCGTGTCGGCGGCGCAGCGCAGCCTGGCGGAATCGCGCGAAATGCCCATGGCCATCAGGGAGGCCGCGGTCGCTTCGATGAGACGCGCCATACTCTCGAACCTCGACCGCCTCTCGAGAATGGCCGTGGACGAGACCGGCCTGGGCCGTTTCGAGGACAAGGTGCGCAAGAACCGCCTGGTCGCGACCAACACGCCGGGCACGGAGGACCTCCGACCGATCGCCTACTCGGGCGATCACGGCCTCACTCTCGTCGAGCGCGCCCCCTACGGCATCATCGGTTCGATCACCCCTTCCACGAACCCGACCGAGACCATCATCGGCAACGCCATCAGCATGGTAGCGGGCGGCAACGTCGTAGTGTTCAATCCGCACCCGAGCGCCCGAGCGGTCTCGCTGACTTGCATCGATCTGCTCAACCGCGCCATCACCGAGGCCGGAGGACCGCGCGCGCTCCTTCTGACGGTGGGTTCACCCTCGATCGAGACCGCGCAGGCTCTGATGGCTCACGAAGGCGTTCGCCTTCTCGTGGTAACGGGCGGGCCGGGCGTGGTCAGAGCGGCCATGCAGTCGGGCAAGAAGGTGGTGGCCGCCGGACCCGGCAATCCGCCTGTTGTGGTGGACGAGACCGCGGACATCGCACGGGCCGGACGCGACATCGTCGCGGGAGCCAGCCTGGACAACAACATCGTCTGCATCGCCGAGAAGGAGATAGTCGCCGTCCGCGGCATTGTGCCGCAGCTCAAGGATGCCATGACCGACGCCGGAGGCGTCGAGGTCAAAGGCAGGGCCGCGGAGCGCCTGACCGATCTCATCGTGGAGAAGGACGCGGGGAAAGGCAAGCCATCGAGCCTCAACCGCCGCCTCATAGGCAAGGACGTCAGCGTCATCCTCGAGGAGGCCGGACTGCCGTGCCCGGCGGGCTCCCGCCTCGCCTTCTTCGACGCCGACAGCTCGCACCCGCTTGTGTGGTCCGAGCAGATGATGCCGGTCATTCCGCTGGTGACAGTCGAGACCGCCGACGAGGCGATCAGCTTCGCCAAAGAGGTCGAGCGCGCATTCGGTCACACCGCGGTGATGCACTCGAGGAACATCGCCAATCTCTCGAGAATGGCCAGGCTCATGGACGTCTCCATATTCGTCAAGAACGGCCCGTCCTACGCGGGCCTCGGGTTCGGTGGAGAGGGATTCACCACCTTCACGATCGCAAGCCCGACGGGAGAGGGTCTCACGCGGGCATCAACGTTCACGCGCGAGCGCCGGTGCACGCTCGTCGACTACTTCCGCATAATCTAGCGCGCGCGTAGCGGCCGCGACGGAGGACGAGGTGGCAGGAGCGACGGTCACGGCGATTCAGAAGGCAGGCGTCGTGGGCGCAGGTGGGGGCGGGTTCCCGACTCACATCAAGGCCGCCGCCGGCGCCGACATCGTTCTGGCCAACGGCGCGGAGTGCGAACCACTTCTGAGGGCAGACACCGAGCTGATGTCGCGTGATGCCGAGCGGGTCGTCAGGGGACTCTCGATCGTCCGTGATTCCGTCGGCGCCGGGCGCGCTGTCATAGCGCTCAAGAAGAAGAACGCGCGCGCGCTCAACGCCATCGCGGGGGCGCTGTCCAGTGACAGCGGAGTAGAACTTCTGCCCCTGTCCAACGTGTACCCTGCCGGGGACGAGTTCCTTCTGGTGTTCGAGGCGACCGGACGCGTCGTGCCCGAGGGAGGCATACCGCTTGACGTGGGCGTGATCGTCAACAACGTGACGACGCTGGCCCAGGTAACAGACGCTGTCGAGGGACGTCCCGTCAGCGAAAAGATGGTCACGGTCCAGGGAGAGGTCGTCGCCCCTGGAACGTTCGTCACTCCGATAGGAACGTCCATCAATGAGCTGATCGCGAGCGCCGGCGGCGCAACGTGCGAAGACAGCGCGGTCGTGATAGGAGGCCCCATGATGGGGCACCTGATGCTCGACGGCGGTCAACCGACCACGAAGACCGTGGCCGGCGTCATCGTTCTTCCGGCCGACCATCGTCTCGTATCGTCAATGAGCTCCAGAGAGGCCCAGGTGCTCCGGCTCGCCAGAGCGGCGTGCTGTCAGTGCATGGCCTGCACCGAACTCTGTCCGCGTGCGCTCCTCGGCCACGGCCTCGAGCCTCACCGGACTGTGCGAGCCATCCAGTACGCCGAATTCCCGGAGGACCACAGGCACATAACCTCCGCATACCTCTGTTGCGAGTGCGGCATGTGCGAGCTCTTCGCGTGCCCGCTGGGAATCCAGCCCCGACGGATACTGGCTGACCTCAAGGCGGAACTGGTGCGGCGAGGCGTCCCGAACCCGCACCGAAGAACGGACCTGTCGCCAGACGACGTGAGGGAGTACAGACAGATACCGACGGCGCGGCTCACGCGGAGACTGGGACTGGAGAGATACGACGTTGACGCGCCGCTTCGCCCGGAACCGCTCTGTCCCTCGCGAGTGACGCTACGGATGAAACAGCACGTCGGCGAACCCGCCGTTCCGGTCGTCACGCCCGGCCAGACGGTCCTTAAGGGAGACGTCGTTGGAGAGGCCGCGGAGGACGTCGTGAGCGCAAGGGTGCACGCGAGCATCAGCGGCGTGGTCGAATCGGCAAGCGAGGACGCCGTGGTGATCGCGTCGGCGGACGCCTGACGAAACACGGGTGAAAGGGGAGGTACCGGTCGTTGAGAGAGGCAATCGGACTCATCGAGACAGTGAGCATCGCTATCGGCATCAGCGTGACCGATGAGATGGCCAAGACCGCCGATATCGAGGTGCTCGAATCGACGGCCATCTGTCCCGGCAAGTACATGGTCCTCATCGCGGGCGACGTGTCGTCCGTCGAGTCCTCGCTCAACCGCGGCATCGAGACGGGGGGGGACGTCGTGGTCGACACGCTCTTCATACCGCACGTCCACCCGCAGGTCTTCCCGGCGATCCTCGGAGCGACCGAGGTAGGGGACCTCCGTGCCCTTGGAGTCGTCGAGACGTTCACGGTCGCCTCGTCCATTCTGGCGGCAGACGCCGCCGCGAAGGCGGCGGGCGTCACACTGCTCGAGATACGACTGGCCAAGGGACTGGGTGGGAAGGCGTTCTTCACCATGATGGGAGAAGTGTTCGAGGTCGAGGCGGCCATGGAGGCCGCGCTTCGGGTGGCCAAGAGCGGCGGCAACCTCGTGAGGAGCGTCGTTATTCCCAGGCCGCACGAAAAGCTGCGTGCCAGCATACTGTAGTCCCGCGGCGACGGAGGCAATTCGTTGCATCTTTGCAGAGTAATCGGCACGGTCTGGGCCACTCAGAAGGTCGACACCCTTACGGGGTATCGCATGCTGGTCGTCCAGCCGCTCAGTCACGACCTCACGGAGAAGGGAACTCCAGTAGTCGCAGTGGACACGGTGAGCGCGGCGCCAGGGCAGCTGGTCTACATCGTTAAGTCGAGGGAGGCCGCCAAGGCCCTCGAGGAGCCTTTCAATCCGGTGGACGCGGCAATAGTGGGGATCGTCGACCACCTGCGCACGTCGGCCTGATCGCGGCCCGGAGGTTATCCATGTTCATTGCCAGGGTCATCGGCGAGGTCGTCTCGACGACAAAGCACCCTGCGCTACGGGGCAGAAAACTCCTCGTGATCGAGAAGCTCACGGAGATGGGCGAGCCAACTGGAGACTCACAGCTGGCGGTCGACTCGGTCGACGCGGGGGAGGGGGACACGGTGCTCGTCATGGACGAGGGCAGTTCGGCCGCGCTGGTCACCGAGATGGACAATCCGCCCATCCGTACGGTGATCGTGGGCGTCGTCGACAGCG
The DNA here is from genome assembly GCA_043819135.1 of Candidatus Eiseniibacteriota bacterium. Lineage (GTDB taxonomy): Bacteria > Joyebacterota > Joyebacteria > Joyebacterales > Joyebacteraceae > JALGZG01. The sequence continues at coordinate 79,700 of JBDRFG010000106.1, forward strand.
TGGACATCGAGGAGTAGCTGATTTGCGTTCCGAGTTCGAGGCGAGAAGAGAGATCGTCGAGATAGGCAGGAGGCTATGGGAACGCGGCTACGTCGCGGCGAACGACGGCAACATCAGCGCGAGACTGGGCGACAGGATCCTAGTGACGCCGACCGGGCTGTCAAAGGGGTTCCTGAAGCCTTCCGACATGGTCGTCGTCTCTCCATCCGGCGAGAAGTTGTCGGGAGAGCTGGACCCCACGTCCGAGCTCCCGATGCACCTGGCCGTCTACAGGGCGAGGGCCAACGTCAGCGCGGTCGTTCACGCGCATCCGCCGAAGGCGACCGGCTTCGCCGTCGCGGGCGTACCACTCGCGCAATGCGTGCTTCCGGAGGTCATACTCACCCTGGGCGAGGTGCCGCTGGCCGGATACGCGACTCCGTCGACCGAGGAGGTAGCGCGGTCGGTCAGTGAGTTCATCCCGCGCTACAACGCGATACTCCTGAGCAACCACGGCGTCCTCACGCTCGGGCGCGACCTGTCGCAGGCCTACTACCGCATGGAGACCGTTGAGCACTTCGCAGAGATAACGCTCGCTGCGAAGGCTCTGGGCGGGCCGTCGCCGCTCTCGAGCGACGACGTGCGAAAGCTCCTGAGCGTGCGGGACAAGCTCGGCCTGGAAACCGTGGCCGAGTGCACTGACTGCGGAGCATGCGCGGGCGCTTCGGCACCGGGCGGCGGTTCTACACCGGGCGGCGTCCCTCAGAAGGACGCCGAACCAGACGAAGAAGAGGTGGTCCGGGCCGTCCTGGCTCGGCTTGGCAAACTCATGGATGAGAAAGGTGACCGGAGATGACACGTAAAGGATGCATCTGGGGATGGCTCATCGGCGTGCTCGCGCTGCTCGTCATCTTCCTCGTGACGATAGTGACCATAGAATCGCTGCTGGGTCAGCAGCTGTCGCTCCCGTCCTACGGGGCGCGTGTCGGGCTCATCAGGGTGGAGGGGAGTATCTACGACTCCAGGCAGATCATAGCGGACCTGGAGCAGATGGTCGGCAATCCGGGTATCAGCGCCATCGTCCTGAGGGTCGACAGCCCCGGTGGCGGAGTGGCCGCATCGCAGGAGATATTCGAGTACATCCGGGACGTCCAGGAGCAGGACGTACCGCTGGTCGTGTCGATGGGCTCCGTGGCCGCCTCCGGAGGTTACTACATAGCGTGCACGGCGGACACGATCGTCGCCAATCCAGGCACCCTGACGGGCAGCATCGGCGTCATCATGTCGTTCACCAATCTTGAGGAGCTGTTCGGGAAGCTCGGGATGGACTTCGAGGTCATAAAGAGCGGCAGATTCAAGGATGTGGGCTCCATGAGCAGGGAGATGACCGACGATGAACGGGAACTCCTGCAGGAGACCATCGACGACATACACGCGCAGTTCATCGAGGCGGTTGCTGCGGGCAGGGGAATGGAGTACGACGCTGTCGCCGCGTTGGCCGACGGACGCATCTTCTCCGGCCGTCAGGCGCTCGAGGTCGGGCTCGTGGACCAGCTGGGGACTCTGGAGGACGCCGTGAGCATCGCGGCCCGCAGGGGCGGGATCGAGGGCGAACCCCGCGTGCAGGAGCCCGTCAGGCGTCAGCGGTTGACGCTCTGGGACCTTCTTTCGGGCGCCGCGTCGAGACTCCTTCCGCCCGAGGCCTCAAGCCTCGGTGCTCACTACATGTACAGGCCCTCCAAGTGACCTGCACAAAAGGATTTGACAGACCCGCCCCCGCTTGTTAGGATGTGCTTGGTGTGTCCTCAATGGGTGAGAAGTCTCGTCCATCGAGGATGACACTCCGATTACGCGGTCCACGGGGGGCCGCGTTGCGAGCAGGCGATCGGGACACTGTCCCGGCGCGAGAGGCGAGTTCCGACGACGGAGGTTCAGGGCCATGACGAAAGCCGACCTTGTGGATATCGTCGCAGGCAAGACAGGCCTCACGAAACGGGATGTAGCCCAGGTCGTGGAAGCTCTGCTCGAGGCCATAAAGGCCTCGCTTGCGACTCACAAGCACATAGAGATCAGGGAATTCGGCACCTTCAAGGTCAAGCGGCGCAAGGCCAGCATGAAGTACAACCCCCGGGATCGCTCCCAGAAGGTGGTGGTCCCTCAGAAGATGGTACCCGTTTTCAAACCGAGTAGATTTCTGAAGGAGAGGGTCAACTGGAGCGGGCAGGAAGGGGTGTCTGACACCGTCCCCGGCCCGGGGTCCGAAACAGAAAGCTCAGAGGAGGCCAATGTCTAGTCTCAAGAAGAAGCGACGAGCCAAGATGGCGAAGCACAAGCTCAAGAAGAGGCGCAGGAAGGACCGTCACAAGAAGAAGAACCGCTAGGCAAGGATGTTCGCCAGTGCCAAAGAGGTCGCTCGACGTTAGGAAGGTGACGAGGCTCGTGAATCACGGGCCCACTGTGCTGGCCTCGAGCCGGCATGCGGAGAGAAGTAACGTCATCACATTGGCTTGGGCGATGCCTGTCAGCATCGATCCACCGATGATTGGTATAGCGGTAGCGCCGGCGCGCTTCTCCCATGACCTGATAGCGCGCTCCGGGGAATTCGTGGTGAACATCCCCGGATCCAATCTACTGCAGGCCGTCTGGTACTGCGGGACGGCCTCCGGACGGGACGGTGACAAGTTCGAGGAAGCCGGCCTGACCGAGGCTCCGGGCAGCGTTGTTGGGGCGCCCCTTGTAATGGAGTGCTTCGGGCACGCGGAATGCAGGGTTGTCTCGGCACCGATAACTGGGGACCACACGCTGTTTGTGGGAGAGGTCGTTGCTGCATCCGTGGAGAGTTCCGCCTTTGACGGGCACCTGCGGCTGCGAAGGCCCTACCACACGCTGCATCATCTGGGCGGCTCGCGCTTCGTAACGTCTGCGGGCACAAGGCTGAACGCCGCCTAGACCGATTTTGACGCCGGCGGGCGACCGGCAACAGATGTCATCTCTTGGAGGCGCGATGGGCGACAAGAAGAGAGACGATTGGGGTGGCAGGGAGAGAAGGCAGTCGAAGCGCGTGGACGCACAGATAGCGCTTCAACTGTCAGGAGCGGATGAGGCTTTCCCCGGCGAGTCGATCACGACCGAGAGCATCAACGTCGGTGCGGAGGGCGTCTACTGCCATGTGGGGCACTTCGTGTCGCCCCTGACCAAGCTCCAGGTTACCATGGTCCTGCCTGTGAAGAACAAGAAGGGGCAGGTGAAGAACGAGATAGTGAAGACTCAGGCCGTGGTGGTGAGGTGTCAGCCTTCGGGCGACGAGAACGGGGGTTACAGAGTCGCTTGTTTCTTCACCGGTCTGGATGCCGGAACAAAAAGTACTATCGAGGAGTATGTCAGGCAGCACGCCCTGAGGGTGTAGGGCGCTGCTTCGGCCCCTCTCAAGAGCAACCTCGACGATTCGACAGCAGCAAGGCAAACGGACGGCCCGGCGCTTGAGCGCCGGGCCGTTTCTCTACCTTATGAAACTCAGACTAGAAGCGGTAGGTAGCCTCAAAGATGAGGTCCGTATCGTCGACACTCTCGACGTACGCGTACTCGTCGTCCGCCCTCTCGTAGGTGCCGTTCATCCACGCGACATCGATAGCCAGCACGGTGTCGATGAGTATCCCTGCGCCCAGTGTGAAGTAGGAGCGGTCAGTTGTGACTTCCAGGCCATTGTACGCGATCGGCCGGTACGCGTAGCCGCCGCGAATCCGGAGGGGCCAGGAGGGAACCGTCAGCTCTGCGCCCACTCCGTACCCGACCTTCTCGTCGTAGAGGGCCCGCCGCTGGGGGACGTCGGCGCTCTCGTCTGTCTCGGTTATCCTGCCCGCGTAGTCCATCTCAGACCAGTCGGAGTAGCTGAGATCAGCTCCGACGACAATGAAATCCGCCGGCGCGTAGGCGACTCCCGCGCGGAACGCGAAGGGCAGCGTCACCTTGTCGGAGAAGAACTCACTCCACTCACCGACCGTCGTAGAATCCGGCATCACCTTCCTGACGTAATCCCACCCAGTGCCATCGAACGTCACCGCCGTCGGCGTGTCGATCGCGACTCCGACGGAAAGCCCCTCCATCGCATAGAAGAGACCTCCGATCGTTCCGCGAAAGCCGGTGATGTCGGCCTCAGACCGCTCCTGTAGGTGAACCTCAGTGTACGTTTCAGAGACATAGTCGACGGTGTCATAGATGTCCCAGACGAAGCCCCTTGAGTAGTCGCCAACGAGATAGGAGAAGGCAACGCCAAGCGATACAGTGGGAGAGACCTCAAGCGCACAGGCAGCGGACAGCGCCGTGATACCACCGTCGGAGACGTAGTCCTCTTTGTTATACCATACGCCGCTGGCATCGGGACCATCGACGCCGTCGTCGGGATGCTCGTCCCACTCTATCTCGCCGTCGTAGGCAGCCAACCTGTCTCCGGCGAAGTCATAGATCCGCTCGGCGCTGAAACCGAGGACAAGGCTGCCCCTGAACGTCGGGAACGGATAGGCGAAACGTAGCGACGCCAGGTCCGTCCCACTCAGGTCGGTCCCAAACTCGCTGCCGGACATCTCGCCGTCTACCCCGAGCGAGCCTCTTCTGAAGCCGCCGGAGAGCTCGACCCTGTTCAACCGTGCCATCGCCGCCGGATTGGACATTATCGCGGTCGCATCGTCAGCGACCGCCATCGAGACGAACCCCATGCCGACTGCCCTCGCGCCGGTGGCGAGCGTGTTGGTGAGCGGTACCTCGTCCAGCGGAGCGACGAAGCCCGAGTCGGCCCTCGAGGCCGGCGGCGAAGCGAGCATCGCCAGAACGCCGGCAAGGACCGGGACGTACGTCAGCCGCTTCCTGCTCATCCTCTTCTCCTCGCTAGAAACCCTTCTTCGGCTTCTTCCACAGGTTCCGCTCGTCCTTCTCCTTCTCTTCGTCCTTCTCTTCGTCCTTCTTGTCGTCCTTCTTGTCGTCCTTCTTGCTCGACAGGTTCGCAGGGGGCGTCGCGCGGCTAGTGCCGGACCCCGGCTTGGCGAAACCCCAGCCGCTGGATGCCCAGCCTCCGGGACTCCAGAGGTGCCTGGTACCCGTCTCCACCTCTGGCGCATCGTAGTCGTGATCGTAGTCGTGATCGTAGTCGTATTGGTCCCACTGCCAGTGGTCGTTGTGCCACCAGGGGGAACCGTAGTAGCTGCCCCAGCGGTTGTGCGAACGTCCGTAGCTGTAGTACGGATGACTGTACGGGTGGTAGTAGGCAGCGTCCGCGTGGCAGTCCGCACAGCTTCTGTAGGCGCTGCCCTCATGAGCCACGCTGCTCCCCGTCGGGTGCTGAAGAACCGTGTAACACCCGGTATTCAGGAGCAGAAGGGAGACCACGAGGAGCGCGCCCGCCTGCGCTGTCCGTTTCATATTGCGTCCCCTCTCCAGCGAGTGCATCGTTCCATTCTGAAACAACTCTGAAACAGCGGAGTTACCAAGTGAGTTTGACGCCCCGCCAACTTCGTCAATTCAAATATAGCACAGCTCCAGCACGCCCCCAAGCGGCATCATGAGGCACCCTCGGGGCCGGCACCCCCCCCGCACGGCGTGGGAGCTCCTCGGGTCCGCACAGAGCTTGAGAGGGACTCTGGCGCGTGCTAGACTGTGTTCCGTGCACAAGGAGGTTTCTCTGTTGGCTTTGTCTCAAGTGAAACGAATCTGCGAGATCACGGCGGTGATTGTCTGCACCGTCGTTATGCTCGGCGCCTTCAACGCACCCGCCCGGAGCGCCGGGAACACCGCTGAGATCCGTCCCAACTCTCAGGCGTACCTCCACTACAGCCTGGGGCGTCTCCTGGAGGTCAGCGGCGCGCTGAATGACGCGCTCGTGCAGTACCGCAGGGCGGACTTGTTCGATCCGGACCACTGCGAGGTCAGCGTCGCTGTCGCCCGCACGCTCCACGCGCTCGGCAGGCTCGAGGAGGCGAGCGACAGGAGTGGGGAGGCTCTTGAGCTGTGCCCGGACAACCTGGAGGCCATCGCCGTCCGCTGCGAACTCCTGCTCGTCCAGGGCGAGTCCGGGGAAGCGGAACGGATCCTCAGAGAGGTCGCGCTGGGCCAGGACGCGCCGCGGGAGTTAGCGGCGCTGTACGGACAGGCTTTGCTGTCGCAGGGACGCACGGAGGATGGGGCCGCGTATCTGCGCTCCCGTTCCGATGTGGATTCGCTCGACCCCGATATCGCCTCCATGCACGGCCGCGCCCTGCTGATCCTTGGAGACTCAGAGGGAGCGATCTCCGAGCTGGGGCGGTCTTTGCGACTCGACCCCGGCAACAGGGCCGTCGCCGGCATGCTGTCCCGCCTCCTGATAGCTCTGGAGAGACCGGAGGAGGGCGTGCCGCTGCTCGAGTGGATACTCTCCAGATATCGAGCGCTCGAACCCGAGTTCATTTCTCTGGCCGCAGGCTACTCGATGCTCGACGAACCGGAACGGGCACAGGCGGTCCTCGACACGGCAAGCGCCAGGTTCGGCGATACCGCGCCCATCTTGCGGGCACGCGGCGCCGCGTACTATGGAGCGGGAGATCTCGACAGCGCCGTCGAAACGTATGAGAAGCTGCTCGAACTGGACGAGGACTCGGTGACGGCGCTCAACTTCATCGCCTACACGCTGGCCGATGAGGAGCGCGACCTCGAACGCGCTGCCGACTACGCGGTGCGTGCCGTCGCACTCGAGCCGGACAACCCCCTTCTGCGCGACACGCTGGGCTGGACCCACTTCAAGCTGGGGAGCATGGAGGAGGCGAGACGGGAACTCGACCTCGCGATCGAGCTGGGCGGCGACAACCCGGTCATACTTGAACACCTGGGCGATGTTCTGCTCGAACTCGGACTGATCGACAGGGCAGTCGCGGTCTGGACGAGGGCACTGGAGCTGTCGCCGGGGCGTGCCTCCACGATCGAGCGCATCGAATCCGCCGGCGCCACGACACCCGAGGGCTCGCGCGAGTCCCTGACCGGAGAGACACCATGAGAGTTCTACCGGTCCTGGGCGTTGCAGTGCTGACACTGCTCGCGGGCTGTGCGCCCGCACCGCGAGTGGGGGAGCCCGTTGGGCCTTCCGAGCTCACAGCGTTGGTGGACGCGATCAACTCGGGCCTCCCCGGGGCCGACAGCTACCGGGGAACCGGAGAGGGCGAAATAACGCTGTCCGGAAGAACGGTCGACGTGGCGTTCGCCGTCGTCTACGAGCGGCCGGGCTGGCTCAGGGCCGATATCAGACCGGCGCTCGGAACGCTCGGCGCGTCTCTGACCACCCTCGCCCTCCTGGAGGGAGAATGCGCCCGTCTCTACCTCCCGGCGCGCCTGCTGGTAGTGACCGCGTGTCTTTCGGATTTCGCCGGTTACGGCGACTGGCTCGATCCCGCATCGCTCATTCTGGGACTGCCGGACGCCTCCTTCATCACGAGGATGACCGGGGTCACGGCCACGCGCAGGGGCGGACTCCTGACTCTCGACGGCCTGGCGGAGGGTTCGCGCGTCCGGGTGAAGGTCGACGTGGCCCGCTCGGTCATCACGGAGATCGAACTCGGTCGCGAAGACGCGGATGAGTATCTGAGCCTGACCTACAGCGGACACGGCTGGAAGCCGGGAACGACAGCGCCGAAAACGGTTGAACTCGCGGCGCTCGAGGGTGAGAGTCGCGAGGTGGGGATCACTATCAGGTACGACTCGCTGCGCGGAGGCGAGGCGGTCGACCGCGGCGCGTACGACCTCGGGGTTCCCCCCGGCGCTCTCGAGGTCGACTGGAAAGAACTCAACATCTGGAGGTGAAGCGGGGGTGAAGATGAAGAAGCTCGAAGGCGGACTGGTCCGTCTCACGCTTTGCGTGGTGGCTCTCGCGGCGCTTCTGTCGTGCTCGGGTCCGGTGGTGACCGCGGTCGGCGACAGTGACGACCTGGTTGTCATCTACGATGAGGGTTCGTCCGAACTCGTCGAGCTCGTGGTCGCCTCCCTGGAATCCCCGAGGAGCTGGCTTCTGGACGAGCCGGCGTTCAAAACGACCCTGACAACGCTCGAGGAATCCGGGGACCTGAAGAACCTGAGGCACGTGCTTCTCGTCGGCACCTGGGAGAGCGGGGCGGTCGGAAGGATGGCGCGGGAGGTGTTCCCCGGACTTGCCGAAGGTGACCCTGCTGCCCTGCACTTCACCGACGACGTGTGGGCGAAGCGCCAGCTGGTCGGAGCGGTGATGGGCGCGAACTCCGAGGCGGTCGCGGCGTTCATTCGTGACCGGGGAGACCAGGTTCGCGACGACCTCGAGGCTGCGGCGCTCAGGCGCCTGTCGACCTCGCTTCGCGAGACAGCCGTCGAGGCCGGCATGGCGGCCGCGTTGTCCGAACGCTTCGGATGGTCCGTGAGTCCCCCGAGCGGCTACGACTTCTACACGACCGACGCGGAGGATGGGTTCGTGTTCTTCCGCAGAACGCGGCCCGACAGGACCGTCTTCGTCTACTGGACGAGCGGCGCCCCCGAGTTCGTGTCCGAGCAGTTCGCACTGTCCAGGCGCGACGAGCTGGCCGGGCGCTACCTCGACGGTGACGCCATCGAGTGGAACCGCCCCGTCGAGGCCGAGCGAGTCGACTTCCTGGGCCGACGTGTAGTTCGCGTGTCGGGATGGTGGGGCAACAGAACGCTCGTAGGGGGAGGGCCGTTTCGGACGTACTGCTTCTACGAGCCGTCACAGGAGCGCGTGTACCTTGTGGACGTCAGCCTGTTCGCTCCCGGCTTCGACAAGACGGCGCTCATGCGAAATCTCGACGCGATCGCGCACACCTTCACGGTGGAAGGCTGATCGCCCCCGGCTCCATATCGACCTGGCGTCGCCCCGGGGAGACCGGGCTCACGACGACGCCCGGCACGCCCGCGGCGCCGGGGAGGAAGAAGTCCGGCGAGGCTTTCAACTTGACATACGGTACACGCTCTGATACCTTCACCCTGCCTTTGACTGGGTAACAGCTTCCCCTGCCGCACGGCGGCCGGGCGCGGGAGACACCGCGAATGGCCCCTCTATCTGTCGATTTCACCGACCGAATAGGCGAGCTCGAGTCCGAGCTTGCTCACGAGCCCTCTCCAGGAGTATTTGCGCCTCTCGCAGAGGCGTACAGGCTGTCAGGGCGGATTGACAGTGCGCTCGAAACGGCCCGGCGCGGCGTCGAGGCGTACCCGGATCACCTGGGGATACGCATCGTCCTCGCGAGGGCCATCGCCGTCTCCGAAGGACGTGCGGAGGCGCTACGGGCGTACGAGGATGTGCTCGCGCGTGATGCCCGCAATCTCGAGGCACGGGCCTTCGTTGAGGCCGCGGCGGAGGTGGTGGAAACACCGGTCCAGGAGGAGGCACACGTGCCTCCCAACGACGGGATGTGGTCCCCGGCTCTCGAGGGAGGCGCGGAACCCGGCTACCGGACAGGCACCAGCTCTCTCTCCGAGGAGCTCGCTCACCTCGCTGACCTGTTCGTGCCCGCTGGCACGGACTCCGATACGCCGTCGCTCGGCCCCTCGAGCATAGCGACACTCACGCTCGCGGAGATATATTCGAGACAGGGGCTGTACGGCAAAGCCGCGGAGGTCTGCGAGCGCATCCTGGAACGCGAACCCGACAATGAAAGGGCAAGATCGGCCCTGGAGGAATACCGAAGACACCCGGCGACGGTGTAGGATCGCACGGTCCGATGGGAAGCCGACCGGCCGGAGTGTCACCAGTGGTTGCGGAGAGCTGCCTCGTGCGAGGAAGCGTCCCTGCCTGAAGGCCCCATCGTTCTGCACGTCCCGGCGATCGAAAACCACGCACGATCGCCGGGACGTGCCTGAATTCGGGCTTTTTCGAGCAGGAACATACGTGTTGACGGGGTGCGACGCGGGATTGTATCCTGCGTCAGTTGCGCCGGTAGCGGCAATTCTGTGGCCCACACTCATGAGAGCTACATGGCGACGAGCAATGACTTTTACAACGGCATGGTCATCCGGAAGGACGGCAAGCTCTTCACGATAGTCGAATTTCTTCACGTCAAGCCCGGCAAGGGCGGGGCGTTCGTGAGGAGCAAGCTTAAGGAAGTGAAGTCCGGACGCGTTCTCGATGTCACATGGAGGGCCGGGGAGAAGGTGGAAAACGTGCGCCTGGAACGGCGCAAGACGCAGTACCTATACAAGGACGACCATTACAACTTCATGAAGCTGGACGACTACGACCAGCTCTCGCTAACAGCTGAGGCCATCGGTGGGGACAAAGCCCAGTTTTTGAAGGATGGGCTGGAAGTTGAGATGCTCTTCGACGGCGACACGCCCGTGATCGTCGAACTGCCCAACTTCGTCGAACTGAAGGTCATTGCAACGGATCCCGGAGTCAAGGGAGACACTGTCTCCGGAGGCTCCAAGCCGGCGACCCTCGAGACCGGGGCGATCGTGCAGGTTCCCTTGTTCGTTGAAGAGGGCGAGCGACTCAAGATCGACACGCGCACGGGGGCCTACGTTTCGCGCGTCTGAGCGGCGCCCGAGCGCTTCATCCGGAGGTCAGATGGACAGGAAGAGAATCGAGGAACTCATCAGGCTGGTTGAGGAGAGTGACATCAGCGAACTGACCGTGTCGGGTCCGTTGAGTTCCGTGAAGATAGTGAAGGAAGCTCCGAGCGCAGTGACGCCCGTCGTGGCCGCACACGCTCCGTCCGCCTCGGCGGAACCCGCCGCGCGGCCCGCGGACTCGGGTGAGGAAGCGTCCGACGACGACGATCGCGACTCCGGGCTCGTTCCGATAGAGTCGCCCATGGTCGGAACGTTCTACTCGTCGCCGTCTCCGGGGTCACCTCCGTACGTCCGGCAGGGCGATCACGTGAACAGCGGACAGGTAGTCTGCATCGTCGAAGCGATGAAGCTGATGAACGAGATCGAATCCGAGGTCAGCGGGACCATCGTGCGCGTAGCGGCGAAGGACGCCAAGGCCGTCGAGTTCGGGCAGACACTGTTCATGGTCGAGCCAGACTGACAGCTCGACACATGCCTGAGAGGAAGCTGATATGTTCGGCAAGGTGCTCGTGGCCAACAGAGGTGAGATCGCGCTGCGCGTGATGCGTGCCTGCAAGGAGCTGGACATCCCCACGGTCGCCATCCACTCCGAGGCGGACGAAGACTCACTTCATGTAAAGTTCGCAGACGAGGCCGTCTGCGTGGGACCGGCGCACGGTGGCCTGAGCTATCTCGACGTCAAGGCGATAATCTCTGCCTGCGAAGTGACGGGCGCGGACGCGCTGCACCCGGGCTACGGCTTCCTTGCTGAGAACGCCGATTTCGCCGAGATGTGCCAGGCGCACGACGTCACCTTCATAGGACCCACCGCGGACATGATGCGGAGACTGGGAGACAAGGCCAAGGCGCGCGCCCTGATGTCGGCATGGGGTGTCCCGGTGATCCCCGGCAGTGAGGGCACCGTCGCGGACGCCGAGGAGGGGACCAGGGTCGCCGAATCACTCGGCTATCCGGTAATGATCAAAGCTTCCGCCGGTGGGGGCGGCAAGGGCATGCGAGAGGCCGCGGACCCGACCGAGTTCGCAGCGAACTTCCTGATGGCGAGAACCGAGGCCGAGGCCGCCTTCGGCAACGGCGATATCTACATCGAAAAGCTCATCCTGGAACCACGCCACATCGAATTCCAGATACTGGGCGACACCCATGGCACCATCGTGCACCTTGGAGAGAGGGACTGCTCGATCCAGCGCCGGCACCAGAAACTGATAGAGGAGTCTCCGTCACCGGCGGTCACGCCCGAACTGCGTGAGCGGATGGGGGAGGCGGCGGTACGGGGCGCCAGAGGCGCGGGGTACGTCAGCGCCGGCACGGTGGAGTTCCTTCTCGATGCGCGCGATAACTTCTACTTCATGGAGATGAACACGCGGATTCAGGTCGAGCATCCCGTCACCGAACTCGTGACCGGCGTCGACCTGGTGAAGGAGCAGATCAGGATCGCGGCGGGCGAGCGCATCAGCGTCGACCAGGGGAAGCTGGGGCTCAGAGGTAACGCGATGGAGTGCCGCATCAATGCGGAGGACCCTGAGAGGAACTTCGCTCCCTGTCCCGGGACGGTCACGGAATTCTACGTGCCCGGCGGCCCGGGAATCAGAGTCGACACGCACGTCTTCAGCGGATACGTGATCCCTCCGCACTACGACTCGATGATCGCCAAGCTCCTTGCCCACGGAAACACCAGAGAAGAGGCCATCGCGCGCATGCGACGCGCACTGAGCGAGTTCGTTATCGAGGGCGTCGCGACCACGATACCTTTCCATACCGAGATGATGAACGACCCCGACTTCCGAGCCGGCAGGTTCGACACCGGCACACTCGAGCGCAAAAAAAAAGCCCATGAGGAGCTGGTTGCAGCTGTCTAGCCATGGAACTCAGCCTCTACACGCGTCCAAGTGACTTCTCAGAGTCCGAATCGAAGGGCAAGTGCGTCGTCGTCATAGACGTTCTGCGCGCTTCCAGTACGATCATCCACGCCTGTGAGAGCGGTGTCGAGCGCATCATACCGGTGGCCTCCGTGGAGGACGCCACGAAGCTCGTGTCAACCCTCGACCGCAAGAAGACCCTCCTGGGCGGCGAGCGGGAGGGCATCAAGATCGACGGGTTCGACCTGGGCAATTCACCTCTCGAGTACTCCAGCAAAGTAGTCGAAGGGAAGACGCTCATATTCTCCACTTCGAACGGCACCATCGCCATCACGAGGAGCGCGTCGGCGAAGGAGATCGTACTCGGCTGCTTCCTGAACCTGGCCGCCGTTGCGACACACGTCATATCGGGCCGCGCCAAGAAGGTCGCGTTGCTCTGCGCAGGAGACCTCGGGCAGCTGTCGCTCGAGGATTTCGTGTGCGGCGGGCATCTGGTCGACCGAATCGTGACAGGCACGCGGGCCAAGACCACGCTCAACGACGGCGCGGTCGCGGCCAGGGCGCTGGCCAATGCCCTTGGAGACGTCGGAGAGGTGGTCAGGAGTTCCTCCCACGGCCTCCATCTGGCGGAGCTCGGATTCGAGAGCGACCTTGAGTTCTGCTCGCAAGTGGACAAGTACGGAACCGCTCCCGTCGTCGTTGACGGGAGGATCTCCCTGCAGAACTCCCACCGTCGCTAGACGGTTGCTCTCGGCCCGGGACGGACGGTGACCGCCGCACGCCGCGCGAGTTCGGCGTACCCGGGTCAGCCGACAGTGAGCACGGTCGAGAACGAGTGACGACGGACACATCACGAACGGGAGGACCTGATACGTGGGACTCTTCGACCACATGACGGATGACAGGCGGCGGCAACTGGTCGGGGTGCTGTTGCTCTTTCTTGGCCTGCTCGTCGGAGTGAGCCTGGCCACCCACGTCTACTTCTCGCTGTCAGATGACCTAGGTCCCGAGATCTGGACGACGCAGCTGGGGCTTCAGAACCGCCAGGTGTCCGGATGGATGTTCGACCTCCTGGGCCTGTGTGCCTGGGTGGCGCCGCTTCTCCTGGTGATGTGGGGATGGAACCGAATAGCCGACGGAGATCCAGGCCCTCTGGCTCTCAAGAGCGTGTTCATTCTGGCGGTCTCGATGATCGTCGTCGCGCTCATCTATACGGTCGGGGGGGGGCGCACCGCGAACGTGACCGGCGTGGCCGGCGCCCTGATCGCTGACGTCGGCATCCGCCACATCGGCAGACTGGGTACCTTCCTCGCCGGGGCCGGCGGCATAGTGATTATCACGCTTCTGACCACCGAATTCGACATCGACATGCTCACGGCGCCGTTCATCGCTATTGGCGGTTGGCTGGCAGGCGTGGGTGAGTCCGCGCGCGATCGGGTCGTGTCGCTGGCGGACCGGGAACCAGGAGAGCGTCTGCGGCCGGCGCGCAAGACACAGAGCGCGTCGAATCGTGAGAGTGCTCGACCGCGCAAGCGCGCGGGGGAAGAGGGTGTGGTCGAGGAGACGGCCAGGTCGCGCAGAGCGGCGGCGAAGGCCGAGCGGGAGCAGGAAGCGGAGAACAAGCCGCGCCGCCGCACTCCGTCGGTGCCAAGGATCATGGAGGCGAAGCGGCCGACGGTTCAGAAGCGCGCTCCTAAGCGGGTACCGGTTCCCGGCGACTTCCGCCTGCCCCCTCTGTCGCTGCTGGACGATCCTCCCAGCAGGACCCCCAATCAGGTGTCGCGGGAGGAACTGCTTGCCAGATCGAGGTTGCTTGAAGAGAAGCTCGCCGACTTCGACGTGGAAGCCGCCGTGGTTCAGGTGCATCCCGGGCCCATCATCACAAGATTCGAGATCGAGCCGGCCAGGGGTGTCAAGGTCAGCAGGATCGCGAATCTTCAGGATGACCTGGCGCTGGCCATGAAGGCGACGGCCATCAGAATCATCGCGCCGATCCCGGGCAGGGGGGCGGTGGGCATCGAGATCCCGAACGAGCATCCCGCCGTCGTGTACCTTAAGGACACGCTCGCGTCCGACGCCTTCCAGAACCTCAAGAGCGAGATACCGCTTGCGCTCGGCAAGGACACGACGGGCCGCGTCGCCTGCGCCGACCTGGCGAAGATGCCGCACCTGCTTGTGGCGGGCGCCACCGGCTCCGGCAAGAGCATCTGCCTGAACGCGCTTCTTACGGGCATCATCTTCAGATCGACGCCGGCCGAAGTGCGTTTCCTCCTGATCGATCCCAAGCGTCTCGAACTGCCGCGCTACTCGGGAATACCTCACCTGATCTCGCCCGTCGTGACGGACGCCAAGCAGGCGGCAATGGCGCTCCAGTGGCTCGTCAGCGAGATGGACCGCCGCTACGACATCCTGTCGACGCTGACGGTGCGGGACATATACGGTTTCAACAGGCGCATCGAGAACGGCAGCGATCTCGACGACCTGCCCGAGGGAGACAGGCACCGCCTTCCTCATATCGTCGTGGTAGTGGACGAGTTCGCCGACCTGATGGTAAGGGCGCCCCGCGACGTCGAGGCGCCGGTCCAGCGGCTGGCGCAGATGGCGCGTGCCGTCGGCATCCACCTGGTCTTCGCGACACAGCGCCCGTCAGTCGACGTGATCACCGGCGTCATCAAAGCGAACTTCGCGTCGCGCGTGTCCTTCCGCGTCATCTCAATGACCGACTCACGCACGGTTCTCGACAGGAACGGTGCGGAGACGCTTCTGGGCAACGGCGACATGCTCTTCCTGCCGACGGGCAAGCCGGACCCCATTCGACTGCACGGGGCCTTCATCTCCAACGAAGAGACCGCTCGACTCGTTGCGTTCATGCGGAAGCAGGGCCCGCCCGACTACATGTTCGACCTCGAGGAGAAGGGCGGCATGGCCAGCAAGCTGGCCGCCAGCCAGAAGGACGACTTCTACGAGAAGGCGCTCGAGGTCGTCGTCGGCACGCAGATGGGTTCCACCTCGCTGCTTCAGCGTCGGCTGTCCGTCGGATACGCCCGCGCCGGGCGCCTGATGGACCTCCTGGAGTCCAACGGGATCGTAGGACCTTTCAAGGGCAGCAAGGCTCGCGACGTACTGGTCGGTCCCGAGTACCTCGAGGAGATGGCGGCGGCCGGCGTCGCCACGGCGACCGCCGTCGCCGACCCGTTTGAAGATGACGGGACTCCTGACGACCCATATGCCGAGGGGGAGTGGGAAGAGCCCGAGGCGGAGGGGACAGAGACCGACGAGGAGGAAGAAGCGGAAGAAGAAGCGGAAGAAGAAGAGGAAGAAGAGGAAGAAGAGGATGAGGAAGAAGAAGACTGATCCCGGCCTTCGCAGGACGTTGGTTCGCGCGGCGGCATGTGCCCTGGCGACGTGGATCGTCGTCGCGCTCCTTCCGCTTCCGTGCGCCGCGGAGGATGGGCAGCGCCCCGAGCCGACTGAGCGCAAAGTGGCCTTCGCCAAGGAGCTTATTGCGAGCGTCATCGAGCGGTACGAGTCCGAGCGCTCGTACAGGATATCCTTCAGCCAGGAGAGCTACTGGGCTCTCGCGGACACGACGATATCCTCCACCGGCGTCCTCCTCCTGGAGCGACCCTCGATGCTCTCCGTTCGCTACGGCGACGGCAGCACGATCGCCTCGAACGGCGACACGCTCCGCGTCTACATGTCGCAGACCAACCAGTACTTCGTCACGCACGTCGGCCCGGACGACACGGTCATCGATCCTCCTAGAGTGCTCAGGGCATTCATTCCCGACCCGAACGGTCCCTTCCTGGGGCCAACCGCGGTTGAGGTCGACGCCCCCGCGGGGGGCGGGGAGCCGGTCGAGCGCATAGTGAAGGCGACCCTCTCTCTGATACCCGCCGACGGAACCGGTGAACCGGCGAGGCTCGAGGTTACCGTCGATCCCAGCAGGAGCATCGTCACGGGAATGGTCGCGCACACGAGATCGGGTGACTTCACTCGATACCGGATTTCCGAGACTCAGTTCGGGGTCGACACGACACCCGCCGATTTCGTCATCGACATACCGCCCGAAGCAGAGCGTATCGGTGGGTAGCGGAACGAACGCGGCCCATCGCGAGCCCGGGCGGCACCGGCGCAGCGACTCACCATTGATCGCCACCAGCACCACAACCGGTAATACCCGATGAAGATAGCTTTCATCACGCTGGGCTGCCCCAAGAACCTGGTCGATACCGAGGTTATGCTGGGACTCCTGGCGGATGAGGGGCACGAGTTCACTCCGGAAGCCGGGGAGGCCGACACGATAATAGTGAGCACTTGCTCATTCATATCGGCGGCCGTCCAGGAATCACGTGGCGTCGTGGACCAGTGTCTCGCCCTCAAGGCCGATGGAGCGGTCCGCCATGTAGTAGTCGCCGGTTGTCTGCCGCAACGTTACGGAGCCGCGACCTGGGGCATGTTTCCCGGTGTGGACGCCGTTGTCGGATGCTCGGACTTCGAGAAGATCGTAGAGGTCGTTCGACAGGTCGAATCGGACGCCAGCGTCTTCAGCGTTGGCGTTCCTGAGGCGCTCTACGACGATTCGTCTCCGCGAGTCCTCGGCACTCCCGGACACATCGCGTACGTGAAGATTGCGGACGGATGCGACAACCGCTGCGCGTACTGCGTCATTCCTTCCATCCGCGGCGCCCTGAGAAGCCGGACACCCGAGTCGGTGATCCGCGAGGTCGCGAACCTCGCCGAGAGCGGTGTCAGGGAGGTCAACCTCATAGCGCAGGATACAACCGCATACGGCACGGACATTGCACCGGATGTTACGTTGCCCGCGCTTCTGTCCGCGCTCGCAGACACCGGTGTACCGTGGATCCGTGTTCTGTACACACACCCGGCGCACGTGACCGACGAGCTTCTGTCGGTCATGTCCGGCCTGGAGCCCGTGGTGCCGTACCTGGACATGCCCATCCAGCATATATCCGACAGAGTTCTTGCGGCAATGGGCCGCGGGACGGACGGTGAGCACATTCGCTCACTGATCAGTCGCGTTCGTGAGGCGGTGCCCGGCGTCTCCATCAGGAGTTCGGTCATGGTCGGCTTCCCTGACGAAACCGACGCGGAGTTCCAGGAGCTTCTTGCGTTCGTCCGTCAGGGGAACGTAGATCACCTGGGCGTCTTCGAGTACTCGCCCGAACCCGGAACGCCCGCCTTTTCGCTGCCGGGACGCATCGAGGCCGAGACCGCCTCCGTGCGCGCGCGCGCTATCATCGAAACCATGGAGGGGCTGACCGAGGCGCGGGGACAAAACATGATCGGTCGTGAGGTCACGATCCTGATTGACAGCTCGGGCTCCGCCGAGGAAGGGCGACCCGCGGTCGGGCGGACCTCCGGTCAGGCGTGGGAAATGGACGGCGAGGTGCTCGTCGAGCCCGACGACCAGAGCCCCGCGGAAGGCGACTTCGCGCGTGTTAAGGTGACAGGTGTGGCCGGGTTCGACCTTACAGCCAGGATTGCCTAGCGCACCGCAGCGGGAAAACCCGGTGGGGAGAAACCGCTTGATAGGTTCGAGCGCCCTGTGCTAGCTTTGCCGGTGTCTTGGGCGGGGGGGTGATGTGGGGAACAGAAGAGACACGGCGCGGACCTGGTCCTCTGAGGCGAGCAGCGGGCTGCCGCCGGTGGGTCGTTCCGATCTGGACATACTGTGCGCGCTCCTCGCGGGTGGAACAGGGAGCGAGCCCGTGCACTCGGTCGGCAAGGAACTTCTCGAGCGATTCGGGTCCCTCTCGGAAGTGCTCACGGAGCCCCCATCGAGCCTGACAAGGGTGAGAGGCGTGGGCAGCCGGTTGGCGTCTCGACTGGCCGCAACCAGAGAGCTTGCCGGTCGGCTTCGAGTTCACGAGAAGCGAGCGCCCAGGCTCTATCTCACCGGACCCGAGGACGTTGCAGACATGTTCATGAGGGAGATGGCCACCCTCGACAGAGAGCACTTCAGAGCCGTCCTCCTGAACACGAAGAACAGGATACTGGGTGTCAGGACCATCTCCATCGGGTCCCTGAATGCATCGATAGTCCACGCGCGGGAGGTGTTCAAGGCGGCCGTCGCCGAGAGCGCCCAGGCGATCGTACTGGTTCACAATCACCCGTCGGGACTGCCCGAGCCCAGCAGCGAAGACATTGTCGTGACCGAACGTCTGGCTGAGGCGGGCAGAATACTGGGGATAGAGATACTCGACCACATAGTGCTGGGCAGCCAGGGGTTCGTCAGTCTCAAGGAAATGGGACACCTCTGACGCCTCTTCGCGAGTTCAGGCACACGCCGGAAACGGAAGCACAACCATGCTGTTCGACTCCTTACTTGGACTGGTCAACGATGTTGCCATCGACCTCGGCACGGCCAATACACTCATCTACGTGAGGGGCCGTGGCGTCGTCCTGAACGAGCCGTCCGTCATTGCCATTGATAGGCAGAGCGGCAAGGTCGTGGCCGTCGGCAGCAAGGCCAAGGAGATGCTCGGCCGGACACCCGACGGCATCAAGGCCCTTCGCCCGATGAAGGACGGCGTCATTGCCGACTTCGAGGGAACCGAGGACCTCCTGCGGGAGTTCATACTCCAGGTTCAGAGACGCCGGCTGCTCGTCAGGCCCAGAATGGTCATATGCGTGCCCTCCGGCATCACCGAGGTGGAGCGCCGTGCGGTGCAGGATTCGGCGGAGCACGCGGGGGCGAGGGAGGTCTTCCTCGTGGCTGAGCCCATAGCCGCCGCGATAGGCGTCGGGCTCCCGGTCGACAAGCCAGCCGGCAACATGGTCGTCGACATTGGCGGAGGAACGACCGAGATCGCCGTCATCGCGCTCTCCGGGATCGTCAACCACACGTCCATCCGCGTCGGTGGCGACGAGATGGACGAGGCCATCATGAACCACCTCCGACGGAGCTACAACCTGCTCATCGGCGAGCAGACCGCCGAGAAGACGAAGATCCAGATCGGCTCCGCCTATCCTCTCGAGGAGGAAATGGAGGCGGACGTCAAGGGACGCGACCTCGTCGGGGGCGTTCCGCGCACTCTCAAGATCACGTCCGAGGAGATAAGAGAGGCTCTTCAGGAACCCATCTCCGCCATCGTCGAAGCGCTGAAGCTCTCTCTCGAGGAGACTCCTCCCGAGCTGGCGGCGGACCTTGTCGACCGCGGTATTGTCATGACGGGCGGCGGCTCCCTGCTGCGCGGCCTCGACGTGCTGCTGCGGGAAGAAACCAAGTTGCCGATAAACGTCGTCGAGAATCCGCTGACCTGTGTCGTTCTCGGCACGGGCAAGATACTCGAGAACCTCGCCCACTACGAACCCGTCCTGATGAGATCAGCCAAGAGGTAGGAGGACGGGATGCTCGCCCAGCTCTCCCGGGTCCTGCGTGGGAATCGTGAACTTTCCACGTTTCTCTTCTGCGCAGTTCTCTCCTTCGTGTTCTTGGCGCTTCCACCCGGCGCGAAGGGATTCATTTCGACCGTTCTGTCCGGGGCCGTTCTCGGACCGGTCGAACGAATCTCGTCCGCCGTTGTTCAGCGCGGACGCGTCAGCGAAGAGAACGCGGCCCTGCGCCGCATCGCCATCGACCTCATGACCGAACGCTCGGCTCTCGTCGACTACAGACTCGAGAACGAACGACTGCGGGAGCTCGTGGGTTTCCTGGTGGCGTTCCCGGAGGAGGAGCTCGCCGAGATGATCCCGGCCAGAGTCATCGGGATGCCGGGCGGGCGGGTGGTCGAGAGCATGAAGATCGACAAGGGTCTGCGTGACAGCCTCGAGGTGGACATGCCAATTGTCGTTCCGGGCGGGCTCGCGGGCAAGATCTCCAGCGTGTCTCACAATCACTCCATGGTCGAGCCCCTGACGAGCGCGTCCTCCGGCGTCAGCGTCATGACGGAGCGCGGGCGCGTCAGGGGAGTGGTCAAGCCGCGATTCGGCGGCGCGTCCCGTCGAGTCAGCTGGGAGATCGACTACGTCCAGGCACGTTCCGACGTCCGTGAGGGCGACCTCGTCGTCACGTCCGGGCTCGGCGGGATCTACCCGGCGGGCATTACGGTGGGTCGAGTACTTCAGGCCGTCGAGGGACCGCTGACCATGTCGATCGAGGTCGAACTCGCTATCGACTTCTCAACCGTGGAGCAAGTGTTCGTTCTCACCGGCAAAACCGGTGTTCCCACCGAGCTGGATGAACTCCGCGAACGCCTGATGATGGAACTGGAAAGCGAACGAGCGGCGCTGGAGGGACGGCCGTGAGAACTGTGTGGTTCGTCGGCCTGGCCGTTACAGCCGTCATCCTGGACTCCGCGGTGGCTCCCGAGATCGAGTTTCTCGGTGCCCGGCCGGACTTCCTCGTTCTCGTCGTGGCCTACGCCGGCCTGGCGCTCGGCGCCAGGCCGGCAACGATCGTCGGCTTCATCCTTGGTCTCGTCGTGGACGCGGAGCAGCCAGAGTACCTCGGGCTTCACGCTCTGGCTCTTTCGGTGATCGGCTACGCCAGCGCCGCGGCGTGGGAGCACCTCGTCCGCGGAAGCCTCCTCGTGCAGATATCGGTCCTGTTCTGCGCGGCGCTCGCGCACGATGTCATCTACTACGTCGTTTACTTCCGCAACCACCTTGACATGTTCGCGAGGTTCTTCGTGCGCTTCGGACTCGCGGGGGCCGCCTACACCGCTGCGTTCGCGGTGCTGATATGCGCCCTGGCCCAGGCCAGGTCATGGAGGCCGATAATAGGTGGCACGCGTGTCTAACGGTCTGGCCGAACTGGACGTCCTGCGCCAGAGATCGAGACTGGTGAGGCTCGTCGCATTCGTCATCTTCTCCGTCATAGTTCTGAGACTTGGCTGGCTCCAGCTGGCCCGCGGCGGGTTCTACCGCGAGCTATCCGAGGACAACTACGTTCAGGGCTTCGAGGTGCGTGCGCCCAGGGGCCTCCTCATTGACCGCAACGGCGTGATCCTCGCCGACAACAGGGTCTCCCTGTCCATCACGCTCTCCAGAATCCGAAACCGCGACGACGACGCGCTCGCCGACCTTCTATCGGAGGTCCTTGCCATGGACCGCGAGTTCGTCGCGGAGAAGCTCCTCGAGACGCGCATGCGCTACTACGGCGCCGTAACTCTGATCGAGGACGCGGACCTTGAGCAGATATCGCGCGTCGAGGAGAGACGGTCGGAACTGCCCGGGGTCAAGGTCGAGACCACGGCGAGGCGGAGGTATCTGACCGGCTCGATGTGCAGTCACGCTCTGGGCTATGTCGGCGAGGTGTCGGACCGCGAACTCGAGGTAATGGCACCGCTGGGGTACGCGCCCAGAGACGTCGTCGGGAAGACCGCCGTGGAGCAGCGATACGAACTCCTGCTCAGGGGGCGCGACGGCGCCGAGTACTGGGTGTGCGATTCGGCCGGCCGCGAACTCTATCCGTTCGAGGGGGGACCATCGAGAGACATCAGGCCGGGGCACAACTTGATCCTGACCATCGATGCCGAGGCCCAGCGCGTGGCCGAGGAGGTCCTCAAACAGCATGCCGCCGGCGCAATCGTGGCCATCGAGCCACGAACCGGCGAGGTGCTGGTGATGGCGTCGCACCCGGCGCCCGACCCGAACGCCCTCGCCGGAGGCATCTCGACGGAAGCGTGGCGCGAGCTTACGGAGTCGACGACGCACCCGCTCCTCAACAGAGCCATCCAGGCGCTCTATCCACCCGGTAGCCCGTTCAAGCTGATCACGGCAGGCGCGGGTCTTGAGACCGGCGCCATCGGACGGGGAACGCAGGTCACGTGCAAGGGCGCCTACAAGTATGGGATCAGAACCTTCAGATGCTGGAAAGCCGAAGGTCACGGCGTTACTGATGTGCTGGACGGCATCGTGGAGTCTTGCGACGTGTTCATGTATCAGATCGGCGCCGGACTAGGCGTTGCTACGCTGATGGACTGGGCAGAGCGAAGCGGCCTCGGAAGAAGGACGGGCATCGACATCGCCGGCGAGTCGGCGGGGAACGTGCCGACGCCGGCGTGGTACGACCGGCGCTACGGCAAGAAGAAATGGAGCCGGGGAGTGGTGATCAACCTCGCCATCGGCCAGGGTGAGCTGCTCATGACGCCGCTGCAGGCCGCATGCCTCGCAGCCGGGATCGCGAACTCGGGTGTCGTGTACACGCCCCATCTGTTCAAGCGGGTCGAGACCTACTCGGGGCGAACGATAGGGACGGCACGAAACACGGTGGCCTACGAGCTGCCATTCCGACCGGACACCATGCGGCTCCTTAGGCAGGCGATGGTGGGCGTGGTGGAGGGGCAGAACGGGACCGGGAAGCTCGCACGGATAGAGGGCATCGAGGTAGCGGGGAAGACGGGGACCGCACAGAATCCGCACGGCGAGGACCACTCGTGCTTCATAGCATACGCTCCAGCCGACGATCCGACCATCGCCGTAGCCGTCATTGCCGAGAACGCCGGCGGCGGTGGGGCCATAGCGGCACCGATGGCCAGAGAGGTCATGAAGGCGTACCTCAGGATCAAGGATCCACGGCAGGCACCGCGCGCTGCCCCGGTAGAACCGGAGACCGTGGCGGACGGTGACACTGAGCCTGCCGACGGGACGCACGGGGGCGCCGATGCTGGACCGTAGACAGCTGAGAGACTTCGACACGGGGCTCGTGGTCGCGACCTTGATCATCGTGGCCATCGGCATCGCCATGATACACAGCGCCACGTACGCGCCGGACGCGCAATCGTTCTCTCCGCAGGTGCAGAGGCAGATCCTGGTCGCCGGCCTGGGCCTCCTCTTGATGGTGGGCGCCGCATTGATCAGTCAGGACACGCTCGAGGGACTCGCCCCGATACTCTACGGACTGGCGATGGTTCTTCTGGTGGCGGTGCTTTTTGTCGGTGTGGGCAAGTCGGGCGAACGCCGCTGGTTCGACCTCGGTTTTCTGAGGTTCCAGCCTTCCGAGCTGGCCAAGTACGCGGTGATATTCGCGCTCGCCCGATACCTCGCGCGCCGGAAGACCAAGCTCGACCGGCCGGTGCACCTCCTGCTTCCGCTGGCCATCGTGCTCTTGCCGACGGCGCTCGTGCTGCGCGAGCCGGACCTCGGCACGTCACTCCTGTTCGTTCTGCTTCTGCTCCCGATGCTCTACTGGGCGGGCACCAGGCCGATACTGCTTCTGCTTCTGCTGATGCCGGTCGTCTCCATGGTGCTCGCGTTCAACTGGATCGCGTGGGTGCTGTTCCTACTGCTTCTGGGTACGCTTCTGTACGTGTCCCGCATCTTCATGGTCGACAAGTCCATCGTCTTCGTCACGAGCGTCGTCACGGGCCAGTTGAGCCCGTTCCTCTGGTCGCATCTGGAGGACTACCAGAGACACAGGATCCTTGCGTTCCTCAATCCGGAGAAATACCGTTTCAGCACCGGCTATCAGCTGATACAATCGAAGATAGCGATCGGGTCGGGCTCGGTGATGGGGAAGGGCTTCCTGCAGGGCACGCAGAAGAACTTCGCGTTCCTGCCGGAGCAGCACACAGACTTCATCTTCTCCGTCCTTGCCGAGGAGTTCGGATTCCTCGGCTGTCTCGTGGTGCTGACACTGTATCTCTTCCTGGTCGTGCGGATGTTCCGTCTGGCGGGGACCGTGAGAAACAGGTTCGCCGGGCTTGTGATCGTGGGTATAGCGAGCGCCCTGTTCCTGCAGTCGACCATCAACATCGGAGTGACTCTGGGATTGTCTCCCGTCACGGGGATGACACTGCCGCTCCTGAGCTACGGGGGATCGTCGCTTCTGGTCACGCTCGCTTCCGTCGGTGTGGTCCTCGGTATGGGCCTGAGACGCATGGAGTACTGACCTCTTGAGACCAATCCTGCTACAGCTGGGCGCGCTTCCCATAAGAAGCTACGGGCTCCTCATCGCCGTGGCGTTCATGGTGGGCATCTGGATCGCGCGCAGGCGAGCCGTGAGAATAGGATACGATCCGGACATCGTCATCGACCTGTCCGTGATCGTCATCCTCGTGTCCATTCTCGGCGCACGGCTGGCGTACGTGTTCGTTCGATGGGACTACTACCAGCACGACCTCGCCGGGATCTTCCAGATATGGGAGGGAGGACTCGCGCTCTACGGCGGCATGATAGCCGGGGCCCTGGCCGGATTGTGGTTCTTCAGGCGCAGGGGATTCGACATGTGGGCGGGCGCGGACCTCATGATGCCGTCGCTCGCCATGGGCGTCGCGATAGGGCGCCTTGGCTGCTTTCTGAACGGCTGCTGCTTCGGCAACGCGTGCGAGTATCCCTGGGGCGTCGTCTTCGATGAAGGCTCCATCGCGGGTATGCAGTTTCCCGGCGTGCACCTCCATCCCACGCAGATCTACGAGGCGCTTCTGGCGCTCGTAGTGTTCTTCGTGCTCCTGGCCGTCGAGCGCAGGAAGCCGTTCGAGGGATTCCTGCTGTGGCTGTTCGTCATACTCCTGTCGGTCTACAGGTTCCTGATCGACCCCATCAGACACTGCGACACCGAGTCCATCGCCTTCCGGAGCGGCGCCATCGCTCTGACGAACAACCAGGTCGTCGGCGTGCTACTCACACTTCTCTCCATCGGCTTCATGATCTACCTCTCGCGCCGCAGGTCCCCCACCACGCGAACCCCCTGAGAGCGAACTCGGTGCTCCCGCTACGGTCCCGGTCGCATTCAGTCGGACACACCTGGCAGGTCCTGAGCGCGGCGAGGGACGCAGTCCTTTCGTTCCTGTTCCCGGACAGGTGTGTGGCCTGCGAAACGGCCCTCGGAGCCTCACGACGGCACCTCTGTTCCGTGTGCGAGTCCGGACTGAGTGCTCGAAACGGCTCGCTGGCACTGCCCGGGCTCGGTGACGGGCCCGGGTGGCCGCGGGCGAGCACGCGGGCTTTCTACGCCCTGGAGTTCGAGGGGGTGACGCGCGCGATGGTTCACGCGCTCAAGTACGAGGGCAGAACCTCGCTGGCCGGCGACCTCGCCGCCATCGCCCTTCCCGCAGCACTCGGTGCGTGCGACGCGCCGCCGGACTTCGTGACGCCGGTTCCGCTTCATCCGCTCCGCCTCAGAGAGAGGGGCTTCAATCAGAGTGAGCTTCTGGCCGCCCGGCTGGCGGCCGCGATGAGCGTGCCCGTTCGAACGACGCTCAAGAGAGTCCTGCACACGCCGGCTCAGGCGCGCCTGCCCAGGCGTCAGAGGCTCGCGATGCCGTCCTCGGCCTTCCGCGAGACCGGGGACGCCGCGGGCCTCGGCCGCGTTCTGCTCGTGGACGACGTCGTGACCACCGGTGCGACCCTCGCCGCTGCCTCGCTGGCCCTTCTCCGCGCCGGAGCGGGGGAGGTCATCTGCTTCGCGCTGGCAGGAACTCCATCGAGAGAGCCAGCGGGGCGCGCCTCGCCGAAAGCGGTTGACTGTGCTCGGAGCGAGCACTAGAATCCGGAGTTCGGGCGCAGGAACCAGGGCGCGCACTAAGCGAACAGCGAGGCGGGAGGTCAAGATGAAGGTCGCGGTTCTCACCGGTGGCGGAGACTGCCCCGGGCTGAATGCCGTCATCAGGGCGATCGTACGGCGTACCATAGGGAAGTACGGGGGGGAGGTCGTCGGGTTCCGGTACGGTTGGGCCGGTGTCATCGAGAACAACCAGATGCCGCTCGGACTCGAGCAGGTCTCTGGTATCCTCCCGAGAGGCGGGACCATCCTCGGAACGTCGCGGACGAATCCATACAGGGTCGAGGGAGGATTCGAGGCGATCAAGAGGACCGTCGAACAGGAGAAGCTCGACGGTTTGATCGCGATCGGCGGTGAGGACACGCTGGGTGTTGCGCACAAGCTCTACCGAGAAGGCCTGCCGATCGTCGGCGTGCCCAAGACCATCGACAACGACATCAACGGTACGGACTTCACGTTCGGCTTTGACACCGCCGTTCACATCGCGACCGAGGCCATCGACCGACTGCACACCACGGCCGAGTCGCACAACCGCGTCGTCGTGGTAGAGGTGATGGGACGCCACACCGGGTGGATCGCCGTGAAGGCGGGCATAGCCGGAGGAGCGGACCTGATCCTCATCCCCGAGATCCCGTTCCGGATGCAGGACGTGTTCGAGACTATCAAGAAGCGTCACGCCCGCGGGAAGAACTTCAGTATCGTCGTGGTGGCGGAGGGCGCGAAGCTGCCCGGCGGTGCGCACGAGAAGGACGAGGAGGAGGGCGAGCTCGTTCTCCAGCAGGGGAGCGCCGACGCCTTCGGCCACGTGCGGCTGGGGGGCATAGGCAATGCACTCGCCACGGCCATCGAGCAGGAGACCGGGTTCGAAACGAGGGTCACGGTGCTCGGCTACACGCAGCGCGGCGGGACCCCGACGGCGTTCGACCGCGTGCTCGGCACGAGATTCGGCGTGGTCGCAGCGGATCTCGTCCATGCGAAGGAGTTCGGCAAAATGGTCAGCCTTCACGGTGACAAGGTGATACCGATCGAGATGTCTCATGCCATCGAACGCCTGAAGGTCGTCGATACGGAGCTCTACGAGGTGGCGAGGACTTTCTTCGGGTAGTCCGTAAACGGGACGTGCGCTGGCGGAGAACGCACAACTCACGACCGAGTCGAAGCGGGCCGGGGCCTCGGTGGACCGGCGCGCGGGAACGGAGACACAATGGGGCTTTTGACCAACAACGACCTGATGGTGCCGGCCAGAGTCGGCGGTTATGCCGTAGGCGCGTTCAACACGAGCAATCTGGAGACGACGAGGGCCATATTCGAGGCCGCCCAGGAGCTCGGGTCTCCCGTTATCGTTGCGACGTCGCAGTCGGCGATCACATACGCGGGCTACGACAACATTCGCTGCATGGTCGAGAACATGGCCAGAGCCACCGGTGTGCGGGCGTCGCTTCACCTTGATCACGGGACCGACCCCGCCGTCATAGAGCAGTGCCTCGAGCACGGGTGGACCTCCATAATGATCGACGGATCGCACCTGCCTTTTGAGGAGAACATCGCGGCGACGAAGAAGGTCGTCGAGATGTGTCGCCCACGCGGAGTATCCGTCGAGGGAGAGCTGGGACGGCTGATGGGCGTAGAGGACGAGATCTCCGTGTCAGCCGACCAGGCCATCTACACCGACCCGGACCAGGCGGTGGAATTCGTCCAGCGCTCAGGTTGCGATTCTCTCGCCATCGCAATAGGGACCTCGCACGGCGCCTACAAGTTCAAGGCGCAGCCGAAGCTCGCGATCGAGCGGCTGCAGAAGATCGCGGCGACGGTCGCCGTGCCGCTCGTGCTGCACGGGGCGTCCGCCGTGCCGCCGGACGTGCTCGAGCTGGCCACTCGCTACGGAGCCCAGCTGCCGGGCGCGAAGGGTGTCCCACCCGAGAGCATCCGGGAGGCCATCGGAGGCGGGATATCCAAGGTCAACATCGACACTGATCTCAGACTCGCGTTCACGGGCCGTGTGCGGCAATTCCTGGCGGAGAGCCCGGAAGCGTTCGATCCGCGGAAGATACTGTCCGCAGCGATCGACGGAATGAAGGACGTCATCAGATCGAAGATCGAGCTGTTCGGCTCGGGCGGGAAGGCCTAGGAGGACACATGGGGTTCAAGTTCGCGATCAACGGTTTCGGGAGGATCGGCAGGCTCGTTCTGCGCGTGGCGTCGGAGATGGACGGGTTCGATTGCGTGGCGGTGAATGACCTCACGGACGCGGGAACAATGGCACACCTCCTCAAGTACGACTCGGTGCACGGGAAGTTCGGCGCGGAGATCTCGCACGACGACAGCTCAATAACGGTGAACGGCGACAGGTTCGCGTTCCACTCCGAGCGCGACCCCGCGAATCTGCCGTGGGGAGACCTCGGCGTCGACGTAGTCATCGAGTCGACGGGACACTTCAGGGACAGACCCGGGGCAGGCAAGCACCTGAGCGCCGGCGCGCGCAAGGTGATGATCTCGGCCCCCGCCAAGGACCCTGACGTGATGATAGTGATGGGCGTGAACGATCAGGACTACGATCCTGCCAAGCATCACATCATCTCGACTGCGTCCTGCACGACCAACTGCGCAGCTCCGATGATCAAGGTCCTTCATGAGAGCTTCGGCGTCGTCAAGGGCATCATGACGACAGTGCACGCCTATACGAACGACCAGAAGATACTCGACTCCCCTCACAAGGACCTCCGACGCGCGAGAGCGGCGGCCGTCTCGATGATCCCGACGACCACCGGTGCGGCCAAGGCCATCACGACCGTGATGCCTGAGCTCGCCGGGAAGCTCGATGGGCTCGCCGTGCGCGTGCCCACGCCCGACGGGTCGCTCGTCGACTTCGTCGTGCAGGTTGAGAAGAAGACCTCGGCCGCGGAGGTCAACGACGCGTTCCGAGCCGCGGCCCAGAGTCCGCCCCTCACGGGCTTTCTCAAGTACAGTGAGGAGCCGCTCGTGTCGATCGACATCGTCGGAGACCGCCACTCCTGCATCTTCGACAGCCCGTTGACGATCGTCATGGACGGTGACATGGTCAAGATCTTTGGCTGGTACGACAACGAGGCCGGCTACGCGTCGCGCATGGTCGACATGATGAAGCTTGTCGCCAGCAGGTGAGGTTGTTCCCATGCACAGAAAGCTGCACATCACGGATCTGGACCTTGCGGGGAAGCGCGTTCTGACCCGCGTTGACTTCAACGTGCCCCTGGCTCCTGACGGCTCCATCACCGACGACACGCGCATCAGGAGAGCCCTCCCGACGATACGATACATCATCGAGTCGGGAGGCAGAGTGGTCCTCGCATCGCACCTGGGCAGGCCCAAGGGCGAGGTGCTGCGAACGATGAGCCTGAAACCCGCCGCCGCCCGTCTGGCCAAGCTGCTCGAGCGCAAGGTCGTTATGGGACCCGACTGCGTCGGCGACACGACCGAAGGCCTGGCGGCGCGAATGAGCGACGGCGAGGTGCTGCTGCTCGAGAATCTGCGCTTCCACGCGGGCGAGACGAGCAACGAGAGCGACTTCGCGCGGCGTCTGGCCCGTATGGGCGACGTCTACGTCAACGACGCGTTCGGCACCGCGCACAGAGCTCACGCCTCCACCGTCGGGGTCACGGAGTTCTTCGAACACAGAGCGATGGGCTTCCTGATCGAAACGGAGCTTCTCAATCTCTCGAAGGCCACGGACGACCCCAGGAAGCCGTACGTCGCCATCCTCGGAGGAGCCAAGGTCTCAGACAAGATAGGTGTCATTGACAACCTGCTTCCCAAGGTCGATGAGCTTCTGATCGGCGGAGGGATGGCCTTCACGTTCCTCGCCGCGCAAGGGAGGGGAGTGGGCAACTCACTCCTTGAGGAAGACCGGATCGAGACGGCCACCGCGCTTCTGGCAAAGGCTGAGAGATTAGGGAAGACACTGGTGCTTCCGACCGACATCGTGGTCGCCGACTCGGTCGCCGATGGCGCCGCGTCGAAGACCGTCGACGTCGACAGTATTGAGCCCGGATGGCACGGCGTCGACATAGGCCCCCAGACGGTGGACGAGTTCGGGCGGAAGATAGCGCGCGCGCAGACCATCGTGTGGAACGGGCCCCTCGGGGTGTTTGAGATCCCGGCGTTCGCGGCAGGAACACTGGGCGTCGCACAGGCCGTCGCCGCGAGAACCGACTCGGGCGCGACGAGCATCGTCGGGGGCGGGGATTCCGCCTCGGCGGTCGTGGCGGCGGGACTCGGGGGACGCATGACGCACATCTCCACCGGAGGCGGCGCTTCCCTGATGTTCCTGGAAGGCAGACCGCTGCCCGCCATAGAGGCACTGTCCGACGCGTAGGAACCGGGACGTGCGCGGAAAGGACTCACCGGGGAAACTCGTATCGATGCCCGTCCGCAAGGACGGCCGAGGAGCGAAAGACCCGTGGCGAATCGAACGGTTATTGTCGCCGGCAACTGGAAGCTCAACAAGACCGCGGCGGAGACACGCAGCACCATCCTGTCGCTCAGAAACAAGCTGGCGGGAGTATCGACGCGGGCCACAGTGGTCGTGTTCCCACCGTTCGTGTCGCTCGAGACCGCCGTGGATGCAGCGCGCGATACGACTGTAAAGGTGGGCGCGCAGAACGTCTTCTGGGAGACCGGCGGCGCCTTCACTGGCGAGGTTTCCACAGCGATGCTCGAGGCGCTCGGACTCGAGTTCGTCCTTCTGGGGCACTCGGAACGACGCGCCATGTTCGGCGAGACGGACGAGACCGTCTCCAGGAGACTCACGGCCGTCCTGGACGGCCGCCTCACGCCGATCGTCTGCGTGGGAGAGGTTCTGGAGGAGAGGGAGTCGGGCGCGACGGGGGAGGTACTCAAGCGTCAGGTCGAGGGAGCCCTCAGGGACGTCGCTCCCGACCACATTGGCAGGGTCGTCGTCGCTTACGAGCCTGTCTGGGCCATAGGCACGGGAAGGACGGCCTCTCCTGCGATAACGAACGATGCTCATACCTTGATTCGCAACACGATTGCTGCTATGTTTGGTAGGTCTGCCGCCGATGAGACGAGCATTCTCTACGGCGGCAGTGTCAAGCCTGAGAACACCGCCAGCCTGATGAGCGAGAGCGAGGTGGATGGTGTCCTGGTAGGCGGAGCAAGCCTCGACGCGGCCGGCTTCGCGGAGATAGTGAGAGCAGCCGGCTGACACGCGGCCTGCGCCGATATCCGAGAACGAGTTCTACTGGAGGAACAGATGTTTGGAGCGATCCTGGGGATTCACATCGTGGTCTGTGCGGGGCTGATAGTGGCGGTGCTCCTGCAGTCAGGCAAGGGCGGCGGACTGGCCGGGGCGTTCGGCGGAGCCGGTGGTGTCGGAGCGGTGTTCGGTGGCCAGGCTGCCGCGACGTTTCTCACGAAGGCCACGCGGTATCTCGCCATCGCCTTCATGGTGACGTCGCTGAGCCTCGCGGTCACTCTGCGAGGGACCCTGAGGCGCGGGACGGTCACTCAGGGCCTGGAGGGAAGTCGGCCCGCGGCGGCCACGACGGCCGGAGAGATCGTGCCTCAGGAGGGAGCCCCGACGGAGCTCCCGGGGGCTGAGACGCCGACCGATGGCGCAGTCGAAACGACCGGAGACGAGGCTCAGAGCGGAGCCCCGGGCGAAGAGATTCCGGTTGCCCCCGAGACGGAGTAGAACTAGGATACCCGGTGGCGTCGCCGGTCGCGAAAGCGGTACGCGGCGGCCACAGATGATCTCATGTGCCCGGATGGTGGAACTGGTAGACACGCCATCTTGAGGGGGTGGTGGGCGAATGCCTGTGCGAGTTCGAGTCTCGCTCCGGGCACCATTAATGTGAGGCAGAACGCCTCGCGACGGCGGCAGAACGGGGGAACGTTCTGCCGCTTCTTCTTTGTGGCGAGCTTTGTGGGCGAGCACGGCCCGTTCCCGCCATCGCGTGGGCCCCGTTTGTGACGAATGTCCCCTCAGGAACGACCTCCCAGACCCTGAATTGCGTTCATCAGCGACCCTGGCGGGCGCGTGAGCGCTTGACATGAGTCGGGGGAAGTATCATCGTTTAACTAGCGTACTGCTGAATGACTGGACTATGAACCCCGCCGACGACCGGAGAGCGCAGGCGATAGGCGCTTGCAGGGCCGGTCGAGCGGCGCGCTGAATTGTACCCAGAGCCCCCGCTGAACGTCGGCATGGAGCCACGCCATGATTCGTCGAACGATAAGGCCTGTGGTCACCATCGTGCTGGTGCTTGGACTTGCCGCTCCGGTGGCGTGGTCCGCGCATCTCGACCACACGGTCAGCTTCGACGAAAGTGACCTCGTGGTTACCGAGCGGGATGGCTATGACGTCATCACGCTACGCGGCTGCGACCTGACGCGGGACATCGGCCTCCCTCAGCTTCCTGTGCTCCCGCTGACGCTTGCGCTCCCGACGGGAGCCCGCGTCGTCGGAATCGAGATACTCGAGGCCGAGAGCAGCGAGCGTGTGGTCAAGCTACGCCCGATGCCTGGACAACATCCCCGCATCCTGCCCGTACCAGGATTGGACATCCCGTTCCATCCGTTCGTCGAGGCGGACCCGTCGGTCTACGGCGGAAAGAGACCCTATCCGGCCTCCATCGCCGAGCTCCGCTCGGCCGGGCATCTCGGCGACGCCCGGCTGGTCGGCGTTGCGGTCCACCCGGTTCAGTTCCTCCCGAGCGTGGGCAAGCTGCGTTTCTTCGGCAGCATCTCGATTCGACTCCACCTCGATCTGGCGGAGCAGGACACCCCGAGGACCCACCTTCCGGACCAGAGCAAGGTCGTCCGGATCCTGTCCGGCAACAATGACGCGGGCCGGCTGACGGCGGACCGGCGGCGGCTGTCGGACACCAGGCTCCAGGCCGGAGACTTCGAGCATGTCGTCATACTGGGCAACACCGCATTCGAGGAGGCGTTCACGCCGCTCGCCGCCTGGAAGACCGCCAAGGGCGTGCCATCCACGATGGTGTCCGTCACCTGGATCACGGCGAACTACCCCGGCGACGACGACCCGGAACGCATAAGAAACTTCGTGGCGGACGCGCACAACACGTGGGGAAGCGTGTGGTTCCTGCTCGCCGGAGACACGAACTGGGTTCCGACGAGGCACGCATACGCGATGACCTGCGAGGCCGGCGGCCACGCGGAAGAGGACAACATCGGCTGCGACATGTACTTCGCCGACCTCGACGGCACCTGGAACGCGGACGGCGACGAAATCTACGGTGAACTGGCCGACGACGTCGATCTCTACCCGGAGGTCTTCGTCGGCAGGGCGCCCATCAGGACGATCGACGATGCCTCGGCTTTCGTAGAGAAGGTCGTGAATTACGAGCACGCGCAGTTCGACGATTTCCAGCTGGACATGCTGATGGCCGCCGAGGTGTTGTGGACCGACCCCTTCACCGATTCGGGGATCGCGCTCGATCGGATAGACCGGGAGCACGTCCCGCCGCGCTACGACCCCATAACGAAGCTGTACGAGACGCTCGGTAACGAGACGGGGGAGAGCGTCAAGCAGGCACTCAACAGCGGCCCCGGCCACTTCCTTCACAGCGGACACGCGTGGTACACGGTCATGGGCTGTGGAGGCGGCGACCTGTACCGCTGGGACGTCGTCGAGCTGGCCAACGGCCACAGGCAGCCGCTCGTCTATTCCATAGGCTGCTGGCCGGCCGCTTTCGACCTGCCGGAGGACTGCATAGCGGAGCGCTTCCTTCAGAACCCAGGCGGCGGAGCCGTGGCGTTCATAGGGAACAGCAGGTACGGGTGGGCCTCTCCGGGCAACCCGGGCTACGGCTACTCGGAGAGATTCATGCAGGAATTCTACCGCGTGCTTTTCGTCGAGCGGATCACGTCGGCCGGGGCGGCGCTCGCCGCTGCCAAGGCCGCCTTCGTTCCGTTCTCTCAGGCCGAGAACGTCTACCGCTGGCATCAGTATCAGCTCAATCTGCTCGGAGACCCGGAGATGCCGGTGTGGACGGCCGCGCCGACCCCGCTCGCGGTGGTGCACCCCGACTCCGTGACCCCCGGACCGTCCGTCCTCGGCGTCTCCGTCAGGACCTCGGGGGGACCGCTCGAGGGGGCGCTGGTCTGCGCGAGCAACGGAAGTGACGTCTACGAGAGAGGCATCACATCGTCCGACGGCTCGGTGTCCCTGTCGGTCGACACCGTTCTGCCCGACAGCCTCACCATTACGGTCACAGCCGATGAACGCCTCCCGTACCAGAGCCGTATCCCGGTGGTGTTCTCGGGAGCGTTCATGCGGGCCGTCGGGGTCGAGGTGAACGACGCGGGAGCGAGCAACCGGGACGGCGTCGCGGGCCCGGGCGAAACGGTCGACGTCTCCGTCGAGCTCCGGAACTTCGGCACCGACGAGGCGCCCGCGGTCGAAGCCACTCTCTACGCTACCGACGCCATGGTCGGCGTCCTCGCGGACCAGTCCTACTACGGAGACGTGCCCGGCGGAGCGGTCGCAGCGGGAACGTCTTCCTACGTGGTCACGATATCACCGGACTGTCCGAACGGCCACGTGGCGGTTCTCGATGTCATCATCACATCGGGTGGCACGGGGGCGACCTGGACCGGCAGCGTCGCCTTCACCGTCGGAGCACCCGTGCTTCAGACGGTGTCCTACTCCTTCGACGACACGTGGGGCGGAGACGGCGACGGCACCGCCGAACCCGGCGAGAGTGTGAGGCTCCTGGTCGAGGTCAGGAACTCGGGGCTTGCCGACGCGCTGTCCCCGTCGTTCACGCTGTCGACGGACGACACGCCCGTAGATGTCACATCGCCGATCGCGGCTCTCCCTGAGATCCCGTCCGACGACTCGGGCAGCCTCGTCTTCGAACTGCTCGTCTCTTCGGAGTGTCCCGTGCCCGCGTTCCCCCTTCTCGTGCTTGATGCGGTCACCTCCGACGGCCTCTGTTTGTCGGACACGCTCCGCGTGACGGTGGGAAGCTCCGGATCCTACTACGATTTCGAATCGGGGCCCTCGGAGTGGACGCAAGGTGGCCCTTCCAACATCTGGGCACTCACGGACCACCGGACACACTCGGGAACCGCCAGCTGGTACGCCGGGACTCAGGGCGTGTGGCAGTACCCGGACAACGCGGACGCCTGGCTCGACTCGCCCGAGTTCGTGAGGGGAGCGGGCGCCGAGCTGTCGTTCTGGTGCTGGTACGAGTTTCCCATCTACCACGAAGACGGGTTCTACGTGGAGGTCCTGTCGTCCGGAGTCGCCATCGACACGCTCGACTTCATAGGCAGCGGCGGAGCTCTCGACATGCTGGGCTCGGTGGGCAACGACTGGCTCGAATACCGCTACCGGCTCCCTGGGACCGTCGGCGACACGCTCCATATCAGGTTCAGACTCACGACCGATGACGCGGAGGTGGCCGAGGGAGTGTACGTCGACGACGTCTCCGTCGTCATGGCCGACGCGCCGGCGGGAACGGGCGTCGAGGGCGCGCAGGACGAGGGGCCCATGCTCTTCCTCCACCAGAACCACCCGAATCCGTTTAGCCCCTCCACGCTGATCAGCTTCTCGTTGCTGACGGCGGGGAACGTGGAACTCACGCTGTACAACATCCAGGGCCGACTGATCCGAACCCTGGCGGAGGAGACACGCCAGGCAGGAGAATACGAGGTTGCGTGGGACGGCACCGACGAGTTCGGCGTCGACGTCGCGGCAGGCATGTACCTGTACAGACTTCGCCTGGGCGAGCAGGAAGAAACACGCAAGATGATCCTCGTGCGCTAGCTCAAGCGGCGGTGCTGGACCCACGGCGGATGTCCCTGTCACCGGACGCGCCGGGAACCAGGGTCGGGAGAACGCGTGAACGTCCTTCAGGAAGCCCGGCCGGTTGAGATCAGGATGGACGAGGAAAGCCGTCGACTTGCAAGTGTGTCTGTCTCTACACTTCTCTACATGATCGACTACGGACTGGCGAAGGAGAGAGATCTGGGACGCCACGAGATCAACCTCGGTTATCTCGCGGACGATGAGTGTGACCTGCTTGAAGCCCTGAGGCTGTCGGAGCGTCTAAGGAGAGTAGCAACGAACATTCGGCGGACCGGCAGAACCAACGAGAGGATCCGCGCCGAACTAGTCCGAAGATGATCCGGACGCCAGAACGGACGGATGCGCTGATCTATTCTCTCTTTACAACGGACGAGAAGAATGCTAAGAGTGGCTCTGATGAAGGGCGACGTGACAAGAACGACAGCGCGGGAAACCCGCCGCCGCTCGGTCGGGTGTATCCTGGCCGTGTCTCTCGTGCTGACCGTAGCCAATGGCGGCAGTGCCCACGCGGCGAACAAGTACGCCGGAGAGTTCCTGACTCATGGGGTCGGGGCCCGAGCGCTTGGCATGGGCAGCGCTTTTGTCGCGGTTGCTGATGATGTCACGGCAGGATACTGGAACCCCGCCGGCGTCGCGGACGCCCAAGCGCGCTCGGTGCAGCTGATGCACTCGGAGACGTTCGGAGACGTGGTCAACTACGACACCGGCGCGTACGTTCACCCTCTGTCGAGCGACGCGGCACTCGCGGTGACGTTCGTCAGGCTGGCCGTGGATGACATCCCGTTCACGGACTTCGAGTCGGACGAGGAGAGGATCTACTACGACGCGTCCCGTATCACCTGGGAGAGCGACTCGGAGGAGGCCGCACTCGTCACCTACGCGCGCAGGACTTCTGAGCGGCTGCGCCTGGGCGGGAACCTCAAGCTGATCAGGAAGATCATCGGCAACTACTCCTGCTACGGATTAGGGTTCGATCTTGGAGCCAAGTACGACGTGACGCCGAGTACTACGCTCGGCGTGAACGTCCAGGATGCGACCACGACCTACCTGGTCTGGGACACCCGGGAGCGAGAGCGCATCATGCCCACCGTGAAGGTGGGAGTGGCCTATTCTCGACCCGTGTTGTCGATGGACGGCGTCGTGACCGCGGCGGCGGATGTCGACGTGAGGTTCGAGAACAGGCTTCTGGCAGATGAGTATCACGTGGGTTCTATCTCGGCGGACACTCACTACGGCGTCGAGTTCGTCTACAGGAAGATGGTAGGCGTCAGGGCGGGGCTGGCGATGGGTCAGCTGACCGCCGGTGCGGGGCTCAGCCTCGCAGGATTCACGGTCGATTACGCGTTTGGAAAGCATCAGTATCTGGACTCGAGTCACCGGGTGTCGGCTTCCTACGGATTCTGACACCCCCCCGGAGTCTCTGGCCAGCCGAATGTGAGCAGGGAAAGGGAGCACGACCGGATCCCGTTCAGTCAATGCCCTCCCGCGAAAGGAGACGCTACAGATGAGGAAAGCCCATGTGAGGCGGTACATGATGATTCCGGCCGCCGTTCTAGCAGCGCTCGGGCTCGTGTTGTGGACCGGGTGCGGCAAGGACCTGATGTCACCGGACGACCAGCCACCATCGGGATCCACGATCACTAACCCTGTCGACGCGACGAGCCTGAACAAGAGCGTGATCAACGTCCGGGGACGGGCCGAGGTCGGTGCGACGATCGACGTGTTCGTCAACGATGACCTCAAGGGCACCGGCGGCGCCTCGCCGGCGGTGCCGAACGACGGACTCGGCGGCCGATACACCGTGGAGAGCGTCGACCTGGGCCTCGAGGGCGTGAAGGTCCTTCGGGCCAGGATCACGGACCTCTACGGCAATGTGGCTACCTCCCTGGAGACGCCGGTCATAACGATTACTCTCGACCAGACCGCTCCGCCGGTCGCGCTCGAGGGCGTCGAGGGCGCCACGTGGGTGGACACTCTGGGTTTCTGGGGTGTCGGCTTCTGGGAGACCGGCCTGCCCGTGATAATCGTCTCGGGAAGCACGGATTCGACCGCCGCGGGCGCGAGGCTCCGCGTCGGCCTCAACGAGCACGCCGCCAGCGAACTCGTGGCGGACCCCGGAAGCAGCGCGGTCAACTTCACGATCGATGTCCCGTCCCCGCCGCTGGCGGGAGGGCACGCGGACACTCTCATAACGTACTTTCTCGAGGCATTCGACGCAGCGGGCAACGTCACCGCAGAGCCGCTCCTCGTACACTGGGAGGTCGAGGGCAGGGAGCTGGAACTCTCTCACGACGACGGGATCTACAACAGCTTTGACCACACCGTCAGCGGCACCGCCGGCGACGAGATAGCCGTGCGATTCCAGGCGCCAACCTGGGCGAACTACGTCACCAAGTTCATCTTCTACTCCGCGAACGACCAGCAGGATAATCCGATAGACCCGCAGTTGCCCACAACGTGGCCGTTCACCGCGTGGGTCTGGCACTGCAACTTGAGTGACATGCCAGGCAACAAAGGGAACGACGGCTACATGCCCTTCACGGAGCCTTACTCTTATCCGGAGGACGCGTGGGTCGAGATCACATTCCCGACCGCGGAAGATATCTCCGACAACGCGCACTACCCGGACAAGAAATTCTTCGTCGGTCTCGAGTGGGAGCACAGGCTGAGTCCTCACATCTACGAGGATCACTCGGACCCCCTCGACTACTGTAGCTTCCTCAAGATCTATTTCGCCAACGTCTGGGATCTTCGTACCCAGGCCGACACGATGATCCGTGCGGTCGTCTCGGACGTGCCCACACTCGGCGAGGGCAGAGAGGCGGTCCTCATCCCCGTGCGCGTCAAGCGCCAGGGTCCGCGCGCGTTGAGCGCTGGAGACAGATAGCACGCTCTCAGGAACGCGAAGAGAAGAAGCCCCGGCTCGGTTCGAGCCGGGGCTTCCCTTCGTGTGTGTTCGTGCGCGCGTTCACGTTCGCGTCTGTGCTTGTGGGTGTGTTCGTTCGTGCGCTCGCGCACCCCGGCGTGCGCCCCGCACGCGCTCTCGCGGGATCGCCGCAGCTGCTATCGAGACGTCCTACATGTTGCGTATGGTGATGACGTCGCCCGGGTAGATCCTGGAGTGCCAGGCCAACCCATTCCAGCGCAGCACGTCCCTCGTGCTCTTGCTGTGCCTCCGCGCTATCGACGAGACGGTATCTCCGCGGCGAACGCGGTAGTTGACAGTCGGGGAGAGGTCGGCGTGCTCCGACAGGTTGTCGGCTCCGGGGCCTATCGGAATCACGATGTAGCTCCCGGAACGGATGCTGTGTGGGTTTCCTATTTCGTTGACCGACGTTATCGCTGAAATGCTCGTGCCGTAGGCCTTCGCGATACCGGAGAGGGTCTCCCCCCGCGAAACGCGATGCCTCTGCCAGGTGACCCGGTCCTCCGGCGGGATCGCCTCGATCGCGGAGAGGCACTGCCTCCCGCTGCCGGTCGGGACCCTCACCGTAGCGCAGGATCTGCTCGGCGGCGTGCACCAGCGACGCAGCGCTGGATTGAGTCTCTTGATGTCATCGTAGCTCGTCCCGGTGGCGTCGGCGATGACCTGCAGATCGACAGCATCGGTGATCTCGATCGTGTCGTAGGAAAGCGCCTCGCCGCTCGTCGGGATGGCAAACCCGTACTCGGATGGATTCGCTCCAATCATGACCACGGCCATGAATTTCGGCACGAAATTCTCCGTCTCCCTCGGAAGATCCAGACACCAGTAGTCAGGGCACGAGGGGCTTTTCCTCCGTGCGCGCTCGACGCGCCCTTCCCCAGAGTTGTATCCGGCCAGTGACAACTCCCACGTGCCGAACCTCTCATACAACTCTTTGAGATAGGTGCACGCGGCACGCGTCGCCTTCTCCGGATCGCGTCGTTCGTCGATCCACCAGTCGACCCTGAGTCCATACATCCTGGCGCGGCTCGAGATGAACTGCCACATGCCGGCGGCGTGCGCCTTCGAGTAGGCGTTGGGATTCAGGCCGCTCTCTATGACCGCAAGATAGAATAGCTCCGGGGGAAGACCCTCTTCTTCGAGGATCCGGTCTATCATCGGACGGTACCGAGGGAAGCGCGTCAACCAGCGCTCCATGTCCTTGCGTCCCCTGCCCTGGAAGTAGTCCAGCCACTTCTGAACGCGGTCGTTCGTCACCGTGACGACCGGAGCGCCGCAGCCCGACCTCGGCTCCGTCGGTTCCAGGACCGCGAGTGGTATGGTATCGATTCGCGCCGTCTCCGTCAGCATCGTCGGCGCGGAGTCGCCCCCTCGGCCGTCGACCGCCGCCAGGAAGTACTCCACGCGCGACTTAAGCGAGGATTTCTCTGACCGGAGTTCCGCGTTTTCGGGGTGGGCGTCACCGAGTTCGGCCAGGGCCTGCCTGAGGAGCGGCCGTGCCTCGTCAAGGGCGTCCGTCACGTAGTGGGCGAGGGCCTCTCTGTAGAGAAGGTCAGCCGCCGCGATCGACTCGGCGGCTGAGGCGCCGTCCTGAGCGAGCGTCCTCACCTCGTCGCCGGACGAGGGCGACAGCCGCGAGGTCGCGGAGCAACCCGCCACCAGAACAACGGCGAACGACGCTAGGGCAACTCGAAAGAGCTTCATGAGCGGCGAGACTAGCGTCTGGACACGAGCCGTTGCAAGCAAAAACGCGCCGGCGCCGCGCGGGGCCCTCATTGACTGTACCTTGACCATTGTGTATAATGGGTGAAAGAATCGTGCCGGTCAAGATGTGTGACGTCATCAGAAATAGTGCAGTCCTCAACAACTATGAGAGAGCACACTCCTTCCTCCACGGAGCTGCTGACAAGGCTCCTGCCTATCGACCGCCTTGACGAGGACGGCATGGCTCTGTACA
The DNA here is from genome assembly GCA_043819135.1 of Candidatus Eiseniibacteriota bacterium. Taxonomy (GTDB): domain Bacteria; phylum Joyebacterota; class Joyebacteria; order Joyebacterales; family Joyebacteraceae; genus JALGZG01. The sequence continues at coordinate 120,287 of JBDRFG010000106.1, forward strand.
GGAGCGTCGTCTCCGCGTCGGACGAGCGGGCGTTTCGCGCCGGCGCTGTTCGCCTCATGGACAGACTCTGCGAGTTGGGCTACATGCGGAGGCTCTCCCGGGCGGAGTCCGACGGCACCGTTCAGCTAAGGTACCGGAACCTCCTGACGCTCGACACCGTTTCGATCTCACTCGACCGGCCCGAACCGCAGCAGGCGTCGCAGCCGGTATCGGTGGCAGACCAGTCCCTGGCGGAGGCCGGCGCGACGCCGACGGAGCGCAACGAGCCGTCGGGCGCACGGGTGGAGCGGCCCCGGGCGGCGATGTCCCTGTCGTTCCTGCGCGCCGTGGCGGCGGCGAGCCGCCGCACGGATCTCGCCGGAGCTCTGGGCTACCTGTACGACATCTTGAAGGACGCGGTGGGAGCGGACCGCGTGGCGCTGGCGATGTCCAAGGGGCTGGTGAACTCCCAGGCGGCGAACCTGACTGAGTTCGGGGACGTCTGCGAACACGACGAGGAGGACCAGGTCGCGCCCCCGCATGTCAGAGATAAGGTCGAGGCCACAGGCGACGTGATCTCGATCGACGACATCCGGAGGGACTCCCGGCGCTTTCCCGGTCAAACGACCGGCTCGGTCGCGGTGGCGCCGCTCAAGGCGGAGGCCTATGTCTACGGCACAATGGCGATCTCGAGCGCCAGGAGCCACGCGTTCGACGCCAACTCGGTGGCCGTTCTGCAGTTCATCGCCGAGTTCGCCGCGGGACTCATCAAGAGGCGACTCGAGGTCGAGGAACTCATATTCGTCGACCAGACCTGCCAGATCCACAACCGCCGCTACTTCGACGAGCAGATCGCGCGAGAGATCGAGCGCTCCAAGCGAACTGGGAACGCCGTGGCTCTTCTCATAGGTGACCTGGACGACTTCAAGCGCGTGAACGACACGCTCGGGCACGCCGCCGGCGACAGCGTACTGAGACAGGTGGGGAAGATACTGTCGGAGAACGCCAGGCAGGTGGACATCGTGGCAAGATACGGGGGAGAGGAGTTCGGCGTGATACTGCCGGACATCTCACGCGAGAGCGCCCTTGCCGTCGCCGAGCGTATCCGGAGCACGATCGCGATGCACGGATTCATCACGGGTTCTGAGCAGCAGCCAACCTGGGACCTGACCATAAGCATCGGCGGGGCACTGTACCCGCTCGATGCCTCTTCGAAGATCGACCTCATGGACAAGGCAGACCGCATCGCCCTCTATCAGGCAAAACGCCTCGGAAAGAACAGGGTCATCATGTACCGGGACACGCAGAGTTGACTCGCGACTTCGCTCTTCTTTCCGACGCGCTGGATATCCGGAAGGGGCAGCTCGTTGCTCTCGTCGGCGGAGGCGGGAAGACGGGAGCGATGCTCACCATCTCGCGAGAGCTGGCGGACAGGGGATGGCGCGTGCTCGCGTCGACAACGACGAGAGTCGGGTCCAGCGTAGCGACCTCGATGCCCGTGCTCATGATGATAGGGGAAGAGCCTCCCAATGAACTCTCGCAGGCGATGTCCGAGTCCGGGCGCGTCTTCCTCTCGGCCGGCCGGGGAGGGGATGGGAAGCTGCTCGGAGTCGACCCGTGGACCCTGACAGACATAAAGGAGAGGCGCCTGGCGGACGTCGTGCTCGTCGAGGCCGACGGGGCGCGCCAGATGTCCCTCAAGGCTCCCGGAGAGCACGAGCCACTAATACCCCAGAGCGCCGATCTCGTGTCGCCCGTGGCCGGGCTGGACGCCCTGGGACTTCCGATCCAGGAGGGCAGCGTCCACCGGCCGGAGTTCCTGCGCAAGCTAACCAGCTCGAGCACGGTCACACCTCAGGTCATCGCGGACGTCCTCGCGGCCGATGCGGGCGGGATGAAGGGTGTCCCGGCGAGCGCGGAGGTCTGTCCAATACTGAACAAGCTGGACACCGTCACGCCAGATGCCGCGCATGAGGTGGCCTCGGCGATTCTTGCCAGGCGTCCCGACCGCATCCGGCGGGTTCTCCTGACAAACCTCCACACGCGTGAGTACCGTCTCGTGCTGCCTCGACGAGGTTGACACGGGCCCGGCCATCGTTCATTCTCTTCGCGCGTCTCCGGATCGTACGGGCACGCGCGTGGTAACCGGACACGGACGTTCCGGCAGGCTCGCCTGAGAGCATGCGTGCAGTGCAAGGAGGTGGACGTGGCAAGAGCCTATGTGAAGATCAGCGTCGCCGCGGGAAAAGAGCGCGAGGTCAGAGACACGCTGCGCAAGAGGCCCGAGGTGGCGTCGGCCGACCTGACGAGCGGCGACCAGGACATCATCGCGCTGGTGCAGGCGGAGAGCTTCGATGAACTGCTCGACCTGACGCTGAACCAGCTCAGGACCATTGAGGGAGTAACGGGGACGGTGACCAACCTGGTTGTCGACAAGGACGACGACCGCTAGGCCCGTGATCCGCGTTTCTCAGATGCTCATGCTGGGAGAGGAACTACTCCAGTTCCGGAAGGTCCTCGGTGGGAATGCCGACCGGGGCCCTGCGTTGCGCCACGAACGCCACCACGGCTCCCCCGAGTATGGCTATGTCGGCGATGATCAGAATGAACGGAACGCTGAGGCAGAACGTCGTTGCCACGAGAACGGGGACGGCGATCCCAAGTGTCTTGGCAGTCGTGGTCATGGCTTCCACGCTCCTCAGTGACGGCCGCCGCGCGGCGACCCCTTGCCCCGGTCGTCGAGGCCGTTCCTTAACCTAGTTTCAGCGTAACACATACACCACAGCCTGTCAAGCATTACACCTACCCGCGGTCCGCTCCGCGCCCAGCCGTCGCACGCGCCAGTGAGAGCCACTCACAGCCTATCACAAGCCGCTACCCCCGTCCAGAGCTACCTGGACAGGAACGAAACGTGCTGCTTGAGAACGCTTGCGCGCAACCGCCCCTTAGCTTCGCCCCGCTCCAGGTACCAGGATGCTCGGTCTCAAGGACAGGATTCCGGCTCTTCTGGCGGCCCTGGCCGCCTGCATCGGGGTCGGCCTGGCCGGATTCTTGTCGCGCGGCGACGGAATGCCGGGTGTTCCGGCGCACGGGCCTACGGTTGCGGGGCTTCTCCTGTGTGTCCTTTCGGCTGTCAACGCGGTTGGCGGAGCGGGCGAGCGACGGGGTCGTGCCCTGCTTGCAGACGTCGCCCTTCTGGCGGCGCTGGCGCTCGCCGCGTGGGCGCACTACGACGCGGTCCATCTTGCACTCCCGCCCGAGCACATCGCAGTCCACGGGGGCGCCGGTCACGTCGCCGTGCGCTCGCGCCTGGTGGAGGTCCGCCGCTCATCAGCGGGCCACTCGAACGTCGTGCTCGACGCCCTCGAACTCGTGGACCCGTCGGCGCCGGGGTTGCCGGGCAGGCCGGCCTCGGGGCTCGCGTGGGCTCGGTGGCCGGACGGTGAGGCGACACCCGCGAAGGGCGATGTCGCCGTGCTCGCCGGCGAGTTCCGCTGTCCGGGCCGCCCCAGAAACCCGGCCGCGTTCGACTTCGCGTTCTACCTCCGAAACAGACGCATCCACCGCACACTGGCCGGCGGCAGACTGCTCTCGCGCGAGCGCGCGACGGGGCACGCCGACGTGGCAGCGTGGATCTACCGGACACTTCCCCGCAGGGTACCGGGCGTCCCCGGCGAGGTGCTCCGCGGGCTTCTTCTCGGCACCGGTCGAGAGCTGCCCGAGGAGCTCACGCAGGCCTTCCGAAGATCGGGGACGGTCCACGTGCTGGCGGTATCGGGTCTGCACGTCGGCTTCATCGTCCTGATCGTCCACGGTGTGCTGAGGTCCCTTAGGGTACCGCGAAGAGCCGCGCGCCTCCTCGTGCTCCCAGCGCTCGTGGCTTTCGTTCTCATCGTCGGGGCGAGACCATCCGTCGTCAGGGCGAGCGCAATGGCAGCGTTCTTGATGGCTGCCCCTCTGCTCGAACGGAGGCCGAACCCGCTGAACGCCCTCGGCGCGGCGGCCCTGGCGCTGCTCATCGTCCGCCCCGGATCTCTCTTCGATCTCGGGTTCCAGCTTTCCTTCTCGGCGGTCGGTGGGATCCTCCTGCTGCACCGGCCGTTTGAGAAGACGCTGTCGGCCGCGTTCGGCGCACGCGGGAGGTGGGTCGGCAGGTTCGCCGCGCCTCTCGCGCTGTCGCTGTCCGCGCAGGTCGGCGTCGCTCCTATCCTGATCGGGGTCTTCGGAGAGGTCTCGGTGGTTTCGCCGATCGCCAACCTCGCCGTCGTTCCGCTCGCCGGCATCTCGGTGGCCTCGGGCATCGCCCTGCTGGTGTTCGACCCACTGGGAAGCTGGCCGGCGTCGGCGTTCGCGGCCTGCGCGTGGTGCGCGATCCGACTGCTGGTACTGGTCACGGAATTCCTGGGTAATTTCCCGTGGGCGACGGTCCGGGTCGCGTCGCGCTTCTGGCCGGCCGTCCTCTGCGCGACGGCGGGACTCTGTCTCCGAGTGAGAGCGGAGTCCGTCTGCGGAAGGCGCGCGGGTCTGGCCGTTCTCGTCGGCTCGGCGGCCCTCACCGCGGCGCTGGGCCTCGCGGGGCCGGGGAGGAGCTTCCCGCGGGTGGTCTTCTTCGACGTGGGGCAGGGGGATTCCATCCTGTTCGAGCTGCCGCGGCGACGCTACATGCTCGTCGACGCGGGGCCGGGACCCACGTCGGCGGACGAGGCCGAGGGGCACCGGGTCCGCGACACGGGCAGAGACGTTGTTCTGCCACACCTCAGACACGAGGGCGTAACGCGGCTCGACGGTCTCGTGATCACTCACGCTCACGCCGACCACTTCGGCGGAGCCGCGTCCGTACTGAGCGCCGTCACGGTCGACACTCTGTTCCTGCCAGCGGGGAGAAGCGCGGATGCCCGACTGGTCGAGCTGGTGCGCCTGGCGGAAAGCAGAGGAACGACCGTTCGCGAGGTGCGCTCGGGCGACACGCTTTCGATCGGGGGGTTCCGTTTCTCGGTGCTCTGGCCCGACGCCCATGCCGCGGCGGCGTGGTCGGAGAACGAAGCCTCGCTGGTTCTCAGGGGCCTCGTGTCCGAATGCGGCGTCCTCTTGACCGGAGACATCGAGAGACGCGCTGAGGGGCGCATTACCGCCGCGCGCGAAGACATCTCGGCCTGGATCCTCAAGGTACCGCACCACGGCTCAGGAACGTCCTCGACCGAGGCGTTCGTGCGACGGGTGTCCCCCGGACTGGCGGTGGTCCAGGTCGGCGAGCGCAACCGCCACGGGCACCCCGATGTCGAGACGGTGCAGCGTCTCGACGCCGCGCGAGCGACCGTCCTCAGGACCGACCTCGACGGGGCGGTCGTTGTGACGATACGGGGAGGGCGCCCCGTCGCCCGGGGCGTGGTCAGCGGAAGGAAATGCGTGTTGGGGGAACGTCAGGAGTCGAGCAACGAGACGTCGGAGGGGGTCACGGGGCCCACCGTCACGAACGAGCAGTTCTCCGGGTCGATGACGCGCCGGGCCGCGTCGAGCACGCCGTCGCGCGTCACGGACTGGATGATGGACGGGTAGCGCTCGTCGAAGTCGTCACCGAGCGCGTGGCGCTCCGCGTGCACCAGCCCGCCGGCCACGGCGTCGCTGGTCTCGCGGTCGAGCAGGTCTCTGCCGATCAGGTAGCCAATCGCGGATTCCAGTTCGTCTTCGGACGGCGGCTCCGTCCGGACAAGCCTCAGTTCGTCCATGACGCCTCGGACCAGTTGTTCGAGGTGCCCCGGGGACGTGGCCGTGTACGCCCAGAAGACACCGGGCTCCAGTCCGGCCGATCCCGACGCATCGCTCTCGATAACGTAGGCGAGCCCCTGCTCCTCGCGCAGCTTCGTGGCCAGTCTGGAGCCGAACCCGGCGCTGTCGCCCAGGATCACGTCCATGACCGATGCCGCGTAGAACGATGGGTCGGATCGCGCGATGGCGAGGTTCCCGATGCTCACGTGGACCTGCTTGGTGTCCATCGAGACCGACTCGACTCTCCTCCCACGCTGACGAGTCGGAGGTGGAGGAGGGGCGGGCCGCCGACCGTCGCCCCGCCAGGTAGCGAAACTCGCCTCCGCCGTGTCGAGGAGTTCGCCTGCGTCCATCTCTCCCGCGACCGCCAGAACCGCGTTGCCGGGCTGGTAATGGCTCTCGTGGAACGCGGCGACGTCCTCCCGCGTCACTCGCGAGACGGTCTCGGGGAGCCCGCCCACCGGGTTCCCGCGCGAATGCCCGCGGAACACGGTCTTCATGAAATCCCTGCGGCACACGTCGTATGCCTGCCCCTCATCGTCGGCCAGCTCCGCGAGCTGCCTTCGCACGCATTCGTTGACCGCCGTCTGCTCGAACGCCGGTGACGTCACCGCGTCGGACAGGAGATCGAGCGACTCGGAGAAGTGCTCGACGAGGCCGCTCGCCACGACCGCCGTGGTCTCGTATCCCGTCATCGAGTCCAGGGACGAACCCATCGAATCGACCGCGCGTGCCATCGATGAGGCGGACCGCGAGGTAGAACCCTCGAGCAGGAGTCCGCCGCCCAGCGCCGCGAGTCCGGCGCGGCCATCGGGGTCGTACCGCGACCCCGCCTCAACGACCAGCATGGCCGTGAACACCGGCGCCGCGCGCACGGACGCCACGAGGATCGTCAGACCATTGGGAAGAACGAGCCTGTTTCGGGAGTTCACGGGACCAGCCAAGCGCTGCTCCTCGTTGATGGGTCGAGGTATCTCTCGGCGACGCGGCGGACGTCCGCGGCGGTCGCTTGCTCGATGCGCTTCTCGTGTTCCTCTCCGAGGCGCCAGTCCCCGAGGCACTCCCAGAACGCCAGAGCGCCCGCCTGTCCCAGCGAGGTCTCGCGACCCAGCATCAGGTCCACTCGCGTCAGGTTCTTCGCCCTGGACAACCCGTCCTCGGAAACACCGGACCGCACAAGTCCCGAGACGATGTCGAGGATCTCATTCTCGCACGCCTCCGGAGACACGCCGGAGTGCAGCGAGGCAGAGAGGTAGAGGAGACCCGAATCCGTCTGGGGGATCTTGGAGGTCGAGACCTCGGTAGCCACGCCGAGGTCGTCGACGAGCCTCGTATACATGAGCGAACTGCGACCCGATGAAAGCAGCGCGGACAGAAGTTCGAGCGCCGGAGTGTCTTCGTGCGTGGCCGCGGGCGTGCGGAAGGAAAGCACTACCTCGGAGGACGGAGACAGGCCCGACAGCACGCTCCTGCGAGGTTCGGTGACCGGCGGGTCCGCGAAACGCGGATCCGCACGCTTGCCGCCCGCCCGCGGCGTGGGGTCCACTACGAGGGGCGGGGCCGTGGCGCCGAAGAGCGTGCTCACTTCAGAGAGGACCTCGTCGTGCGTGGCTCCACCCACCACGGCCAGCACCGCTTCCTCGGGACGGTACCTCTCCGCGTAGAAGGCGCGGAGGTTCTCAAGGGTGATCCCCTCCAGGTCGTCCATCAGGCCGATGACGGGATATCGGTACGGGTGCGTGTCGAACGCCAGGGCGTCGACGGCCTCGTAGAGCAACGTCTCCGGGTCGTCGTCCAACATCATCCGCTCCTCGATAGCGACGCGCCTCTCCGTCTCGAACGCCTCCCTGCCGAACTCGCAGTGGAACATCCGGTCCGCCTCTATCGACAGGGGAGTCACCCAGTGCTCCGACGGGAGCACGAAGTAATAGAGCGTGTGGTCGCAGGTCGTCATCGCGTTGTTCGTACCGCCCAGTCGTCCCGTCAGCTGATCGATGTCCCCCTGAGGCCTCGACGGAGTGCCTCGGAACATCATGTGTTCCGTCAAATGGGCGAGACCCGTCTTCCCCGGTGGTTCGTAGAGCGATCCGGCCTTGTACATGAGCAACACCGCCACGATGGGCGAATCTTCCCTCGTGACGGTCAGAAGAACGAGACCATTCGGCAGAACGGCCTTCCTCGGACGCAAGTCGCTCAACGGCACCTCGTGACGCGGGCTCCGCGTGCCAGCCAGTATCGTGCGGGACCCGCTCGGTCTTGACTCGTAGACTGTATCGAGCTTATGCTTCCTCAGGACGGTCAGTCAAGCTTGGATTCTGTGGCTTTCCTCAGTACGGAGCGACCGATGCTCGCATCCGATCTCCACATCCACCTCGATGGCTCGTTGCGGGACGCGACGCTCATCGCGCTATCGCGAGAGGCCGGTCTCATTCCCTCCACCGTCGATGACGACGGGTTCACACGCGAGCTGCGCTTCCGGACGGGCATGTCGCTGGCCTCGTGCCTCGGCAGATTCGACGTGACCGTCGGGCTGCTTCAGACGCGCCGCGCACTCGAGCGTGTCGCCCGCGAACTCGTCTGTGACTGCTATCTCGACGGCGTTCGCCACACCGAGATCCGCTTCTGCCCGACTCTCCACACGCGCGAAGGACTCTCTCCCAGCGACGCCGTGATGGCGGTGGTGTCCGGGACCGAACAGGGGGTCGGCGAGGCGCTCTCGGGAGCGCCCGGAGACCGGATGTCGGCGCGCGTGATACTCTCCGTCCTGGAGGGTATGAGCGAGGAGGAGACCGGGGAGCTGGTGGACCTGGCCATCGGGTTCGCGGACTCTCTTGTCGCGGGAGTGGATCTGGCGGGCGACGAAGCTCTCTTCGACGCGGCGCGCCACGCGCGGCCGTTCGCGCGGGCCGCGGACTCCGGTCTAGGAGTGACCGTCCACGCGGGTGAAGAAGGCGATGCCGGGAACGTGACCGCGGCCGTCGAGATCCTCCGGGCAAACCGAATAGGGCACGGGGTCAGTGCGGCTTCCGACGCCGGCGTCATGTCGCTGCTCGCGGACAGAAACGTCGCCGTGGAAGTGTGTCTGTCCAGCAACCTTCACACTGGCGCGGTGGAGTCGCTCAACGCACATCCGCTCTGCAGGCTCGTCGACGCCGGCGTGCCCGTCGCGCTCGCGACGGACAACCGGTTCTTCTCTCACACGACCTTGAGCCAGGAATACGAGCTGGCCGCCGCCGAGGCGGGCGCCGGCCAGGAGACTCTCGCCCGGTCGGTCCTCACGAGCGCCGATGCGGCGTTCCTGCCCAGCGACGACCGCACGGGGCTGCGTGAGCTGTACGCGTCCAGCCTGAAACTGTGAGGCAACCCGGCAGGGGAGAACGGAGGACGAGCGTGGGAAGACTCAAGGTGGGCGTCCTGGCCTCGGGAAGAGGATCGAACCTGCAGGCGATAATCGACCGCTCCCTCGCAGGTGAGATCGATGTCGAGGTCGCGCTGGTCCTGAGCGACGTCCCGGACGCTCACGCGCTCACGCGCGCCCGCGCCGCCGGGATCCCGGCTCTCCACGTCCCCCCGGGACGGTTCCGGACGAAACTGACGCCGGAGGCGGAGGCGCGTTACCTTGAAGTTCTGGAGGAACACGGCGTCGAAGTCGTTGCCCTCGCCGGCTTCATGAGGATCCTGCACGACGATTTCCTGCTGCGCTACGCCGGCCGCGTGGTGAACGTGCACCCGGCTCTACTGCCTTCTTTCCCAGGTCTGCACGGGCCAGGCCAGGCCCTCAACTACGGCGTGAAGTGGTCCGGCGCCACGGTTCACTTCGTCGATGCCGGAGTGGACACGGGACCGATAATCCTGCAGGCGGCCGTGCCTGTGATGGACGACGATACCGAGGAGACTCTCGCGGCGCGAATCCTCGAACAGGAACACCGCATCTACCCCGAGGCGCTCCAGCTGATCGCGAAGGGGAGGCTCGCGGTCGAGGGACGCGCCGTCAGGACGACGGGAGGCAAGAACTCGTGACGGAGGCGCACCCGACAAGGCTCTGCATCGCTGTCGCGCTCGCCGTGCTTCTTCTCGTCGGCGGGTCGGGCGCGGCGGGGGACGACGCCGGGACCACTCTGGTCTACCCGCCCTTCGGCCATTGTCTGGGTATCCACAGGGCCACCGCGTTCCACCTCTTCCTCTACCTTGGCACGAGAACCCGCTTCAATGAACCGGCCGGACTGGCGGCCGTGAAGCTCGACGCGCTGGACGACCCCTCGACGACCTCCGACGACGACGAACTGACGGTGTTCGGCCTCAACTCGGGCCAGTGTGAGATCATCTTCAACACGTCCCTCGTCAGCGTGGATACGTACGGAAACTGCGGAAGCGGCCGCGGCCAGTTCAGGAACCCTATGGGCATCGCCGCCGACTCGCGCGGCAACGTCTTCGTTGCGGACACGGGCAATCATCGCGTTGTGCGCCTGCTCTACAGCGACGGCCGGCTGGAGTTCGTAAAGAGCTTCGGCTCCGAGGGAAGCGGCGAGCTGGGATTCTCCGGGCCGTCCCAGGTGGCCCTGGGCGAGTCGGGGACCCTCTACGTCGCCGATACCGGAAACGACCGCGTCGTCACAATGACATCAGAGGGGAGCCGGCTCTCGGAGGTCACGGGCGACGAAGGCAGCGGGGTCGCGCTCGACCGCCCGGTCGGACTCGCCGTCGTCGAGGCAGATGACCCCTGGATAAGCAGGCGCAAGGACTTCATGGTCGTCTCGGACCGCGGGGGAGAACGGCTGGTCAAGCTCTCTCTCGACGGCAGGGTTCTAGCCGTGACCACGACTGCCGACCTGAACTTCCCGTCCGCGCGCTTCAATAGCCTGGCCATCGACTACTACGGAGGCGTCTACGCGACCGACCGGACGAACGGCCGCATCCACAAGTTCGACGGCGATCTGCGCCACGTGACGTCGATCGGAAGTTCAGGCACGGGAAACATGGAGCTGGACGAGCCGCGAGGCATCACTCTCTATCGACGCTTCGGTCAGATCTTCATAACCGAGCGAACGGGGGCGCAGTACTTCTGGATAGGCACGGACATACTCGACCTCGAGGTCTCACCGGACCGGATCCAACCGGGAGAAGGCGAACTGAGGCTTCGCTACTTCCTCACGGAGGTCGCCCGCGTCACGGTCGAGCTCGTGGATACCGACGGAGCCGTCGTCCACACCCTCGTATCCAACCGCCGCCGGGCCACTGGAGAGAACCTCGAGCGCTGGGACGGCATGCTCGGGCGCCTCGGAGGTCCGGCTCCCCCCGGAAGCTACACGCTACGCGTCACCGCGACGCCGACCTACTCGTCGGGGGAGTACTTCCACGATACCGCAAGTACGCCACTCCTGGTCGGGCAGGCGGCGTCCCGCTGAGGAAGGCGCCCCGCGCACGCTTCTCCGCACAGCCCTCGGAACACTGCGCTTGCACGCCCTCTGAGTCTCTGTTAGTTTGTCAGGCTGGCTTGCCACTAGACGCCGGTCGCCCGGAAACGCCGGGCTGCGACCCCGGGGGTCCACTTGTTCCATAAGTTCCTGAAGAACATCATCGGTTCAAAGACGGACCGCGAGGCCAGAAAGTTCCTCCCGGCCGTCGAGGCCATCAACGCCGCTTTCGAGGGGCTTAACGCGCTCTCGGACGAGGAACTCAGGAGTAAGACGGACGAGTTCAGGGCGCGCCTTGCCGACGGAGAGACGCTCGACGAGCTGATGCGCGAGGCCTACGCCGTCGTCAAGGAGGCGTGCCGCCGACTGGTGGGGAAGAGCTGGGAAGTCGTCGGCCTCGAGACGGCGTGGAACATGGTGCCCTTCGATGTTCAGCTGATGGGCGCCATTGTGCTCCACAGCGGACAGATCGCCGAGATGGCCACGGGCGAGGGCAAGACCCTTGTCGCGACCATGCCTCTGTACCTGAACGCGCTCGCGGGCAGGGGCGCGCACCTCGTCACCGTCAACGACTATCTCGCGCGGCGCGACGCCGAGTGGATGTCGCCCGTCTACGAATCCCTGGGTCTGACCGTCGGATGCATCCAGACGGGCATGACACCTGAGGAGCGCAAGGATCAGTACTCCCGGGACATCACGTACGGCACGAACAACGAGTTCGGCTTCGACTACCTGCGCGACAACATGGCGGTCCGGTTCGAGGACCGCGTTCAACCCGACCACTTCTACGCCATCGTCGACGAGGTCGACAGCGTCCTCGTAGACGAAGCACGCACGCCGCTCATCATCTCCGGCACGGTCGAGCACTCGACGCACATGTTCGACAGGCTGAAGTCCCCGGTGGAACGCCTGGTCCGCAAGCAGACCACGCTGATCAATTCGATCATCGACGAGGCGGAGGACCTTCTCGTCAGCCAGGACACGCGCTACGAGGGCCTGGTGAAGCTGGTGCAGATCCAGCGCGGAGCGCCGAAGCACAGGCGGCTCATACGCCTCTACGAGGACCCGTCGCTCAAGTCCCAGGTCCAGCGTACCGAAAACGAACTCATGAGGGACAAGGTCCTGACGCAGCTGGACGAGGACCTGCTCTTCGTGATGGAGGAGAAGGGCAGGAACGCCTCACTGACCGAGAAGGGGAGGGACGCACTGTCTCCTGAGGAGCGCAATCTCCTGGTCCTTCCCGACCTGTCCGAGCAGCTGCAAGAGGTCGACGACGACGACTCGCTCACGCCTTCGGACAAGGCAACGCGCAAGAACAACCTGCACATGGATTACGCGCAGACGAGCGAGCGCATCCACAACGTGGGCGCGCTCCTCAAGGCGTACTCGGTCTTCGAAAAGAACGTCGACTACGTGGTGCAGGACGGAAAGGTGATGATCGTCGACGAGTTCACCGGCAGGCTGATGGCGGGGCGGCGCTGGTCCGACGGCCTTCACCAGGCGGTCGAGGCCAAGGAGGGCGTGACGATCGAGCGCGAGACACAGACGCTCGCCACCATCACGCTCCAGAACTTCTTTAGGATGTACGACAAGCTCGCGGGCATGACGGGAACGGCCGAGACGGAACAGGACGAGTTCGTAGAGATCTACAAGCTGCCCGTCTACGTGGCGCCAACGAACGAACCCATCCGAAGGGTGGACTACGACGACCTCATCTACAAGACGAGGCGCGAGAAGTTCGCGGCCGTCATCGATGAGATAGAGCGCATTCACGAACGGAAGCAGCCGATCCTCGTCGGCACGGTCTCGGTCGAGGTATCTGAGGTCATCTCGCGCCTGCTGAAGGGCAGGCGCATACCCCACAGCGTCCTCAACGCGAAGCACCACGAGAACGAAGCCCAGATCGTGATGGGGGCCGGGCAGGCCGGGGCGGTGACCATCGCGACGAACATGGCCGGCCGCGGAACCGACATCAAGCTCGGTACTGGCGTGCTGAGGTGCGAGAAGTGTTGTCTCAAGTGCGAGGACAAGGACTGCGCCAACTGCGAGAACGGGCGGGACGTCGCGGCCGCGGACCTCACCGAGCAGTGCCTCGAGGACATGCCGTGCGGTCTCCGGATCGTCGGCACGGAGCGTCACGACTCCAGGCGCATCGACCGGCAGCTCCGGGGCAGGAGCGGGCGTCAGGGCGACCCCGGCGCGTCGCAGTTCTTCATCGCGCTGGAGGACGATCTGATGCGGCTGTTCGGGTCCGAGCGCATCGCCAAGGTCATGACGACCCTTGGCGTCCAGGAGGGCGAGGTCATCATGCACCCGATGGTGACGAAGGCCCTCGAGCGCGCCCAGAAACGCGTGGAGACACACAACTTCGACATCCGGAAGCACCTGCTCGAGTACGACGACGTTCTCAACCAGCAGCGCGAGGTCATCTACTCACAGCGTCTCAACATTCTCTCCGGGGGAGACCTCAGAGAGGAGATCGCTGACATCTTCGATGACGTCGTCGACCGGATCACGACCGCCCGCACCGACACCAGCGACATCTCGGAGAGCTGGGACTTCGAGGGGCTCAAAGAGGACATGAGGAGCACCTTCCTCATCGACGTCGACTTCTCCAAAGCCGACGTGACCGGCATCACGCTGGACGCGTTGAGGGAGAACCTCAAAAAGGCCGCGACGCTGGCATACGAGCGCAGGGAAGAACAACTCACTCCGGAGCTCATGCGCCGCCTCGAGCGGCTTGTCTTCCTCCAGGTAGTAGACAAGCACTGGCGCGACCATCTCTACGAACTCGACCGGCTGCGCGAGGGCATCGGCCTCCGGGCGTACGGACAGAAGAACCCGCTCCTGGAGTATAAGGCCGAGGCCTTCGACATGTTCATGGCCATGATCGAGTCGATCCAGGAGGAGTCGGTGCAGCTGCTGTTCCGGGCGCAGATAACGGCGCCCCCGGAACAGACCCGCCGCGTCACCGAAGGACGCGCCTTCCATCCGGACGCGCGGGCGGCCTCGCAGGCCCCGCCACCGTCCCCAACGTCAACAACGCCGGCGCCGCAGTTCGGTTCGGGCGCCCCCGGGAGAGCGCCATCGTCCGGAGGCCTTCCGCTGCCCCCGGCCAGACGGGCCGGAACCACGGGAGCGGACGGCGGACGGGGTGCCAGGAGAGACCCGGTCAAGGTGGAGAAGAAGGTTGGGAGAAACGACCCGTGCCCGTGCGGCAGTGGCAAGAAGTACAAGAAATGCTGCGGGCGTGACAGCTGACCTGTGCCGGAGAGCAAATGGGGAAGTCACTAGTCATAGTCGAGTCGAAGGCGAAGGCCAAGACGATCAACAAGATCCTGGGCCGTGGCTTCGCGGTCAAGGCTTCGATCGGGCACGTGCGCGACCTGCCGAAGAAACTGGGCATCGACACGGAGAACGGATTCAAGCCGACGTACGTGACCATCCGCGGCAAGGGCAAGGTGCTGAAGGAACTCAAGGAAGCCGCGAAGAAGTCGGACATGGTCTACCTCGCGTCCGACTTCGACCGAGAGGGTGAGGCCATCGCGTGGCACATCGCCGAGCTCCTGAAACTGCCTGAAGACAGGGTGAAGCGCGTGGTCTTCAACGAGATAACGAAGCGCGCGATCCTGTCAGCTATGGAGCACCCCGGCGAGATCGACATGAACAAGGTGAACGCGCAGCAGGCGCGCCGCGTGCTCGACAGGCTCGTCGGATACGAAGTGAGTCCGGTGCTCTGGAAGACCATCTACTACGGGCTGTCGGCCGGGCGCGTGCAGTCGGTCGCTCTGCGGCTCATTTGCGAGCGCGAGGACGAGATAGACGCATTCGCGGCGGAGGAGTATTGGACGATCGATGCCGTCTTCGTCACCAAGGACGGCGACAAGATGGAGGGGCGGCTCGAGCGCATCGACGGCAAGAAGGTGCGCATCGCGGACGGCGAGAGAGCGCACGGGATCGTCGAGCTGCTTTCGGGCAAGGACTTCCACGTAGCGAGCCTCAATCAGAGAACGCGGAAGGTCAACCCGCTCCCGCCGTTCATTACCAGCACACTCCAGCGCGACGCGGCCAACAGGCTTAGGTTCACGTCCAAGAAGACAATGATGCTCGCGCAGCAGCTCTACGAGGGACTCGCCATAGACGGCGAGAACGTCGGACTCATCACCTACATGCGAACCGATTCCACGCGCATGGCGGGAGAGGCCGTGGGCGAGGCGAGAGAGCACATCGCGTCCGCGTTCGGTGGTCAGTACTGCGCCGATAAGCCGCGGCACTACAAGGCGAGGAAGGGCGCGCAGGACGCGCACGAGGCCATCAGACCCACCGCGATCGCCCGGACACCCGAGTCCCTGAAGTCCGCTCTCACGACGGACCAGTTCAGGCTGTATGAGCTGATCTGGCGCCGCTTCGTCGCGACGCAGATGGCGGCTGCCGTCTACGAGAACACGACCCTCATGATCGAGGCCGACGGACACGGTTTCAAGGTGACCGGGTCCGTGGTCGTGTTCCCGGGCTGGACCGCGGCCTACTCCGCGGTCTGGACGGACATCAAGGAGCTGCCCGCGCTCGAGGAGGGCGACGCGCTTGCCGCCAAGTCGATGGCGGCCAACCAGCGTTTCACGAAACCGCCGGCCCGCTACTCGGAAGCAACGCTGATCAAGGCGCTGGAATCCAAGGGCATCGGGCGCCCGAGCACCTACGCGACCATCGTGGACACGCTCAAGAAGCGGAAGTACGTGGCCCTGGCGCAGCGGCTGTTCCTTCCGACCGAACTCGGGAGAACTGTCTGGAGCCTCCTCGGGCAGGCGTTCTCGGACCTCTTCAACGTCAACTTCACGGCACAGATGGAGGAGGACCTGGACCGGATCGAGTCGGGCAAGGACGCGTGGGCCGACGTGGTCGGAAATTTCTACGAACCCTTCAAGGCGCGGCTCAAGGACGTCGAGGGAAGGATAGCTGATCTGAAGCAGTCGCTCGTCAAGGAGACCGAAGTCCGCTGCGAGAAGTGCGGTTCGATGATGGTGGAAAAGTGGGGCAGGAACGGGCGTTTCCTCGCGTGTTCCGCGTATCCGAAATGCAAGTTCTCCAGACCCCTGGAGGGGGAGGAGCCCGAGGAGTTTGACATCAAGTGCGATGAGTGCGGCTCCCCGATGGTCGCCAAGCACGGCCGCTTCGGCCAGTTCCTCGGCTGCTCCAACTACCCCGAGTGCAAGAGCACGATGCCGCTACCGACGGGGGTCTCGTGCCCGCAGGAGAACTGCGGCGGCCTGCTGGCCCAGCGGCGCACCAAGAGAGGGCGGACGTTCTACGGCTGCACCAAGTATCCGGAGTGCAGCTACGCGATATGGAACAAGCCGGTGCCCGTCACGTGCCCCTCGTGCCAGGCGGGCTTCATGGTCGAGAAAGTCACGAAGAACCGCGGCAAGGAACTCGTCTGTCTGGAGTGCGGTGAGAGAACGTCGCCCGAGAAGAAATCCGACGACGTCTGAGTCGCGCCCTCCACAAGACGCGCGCGGGATCGTGGCGCATCCGGAGTACAACCTTGACTGCCGCAGCTAGCGTGAAGACCGGCGACGCCGGCAGCAGAAAGAAGCGAGGCGAACGGGTCTTTCGCCGTGCGGTCGAGGGCTTCCTCACCGACCTCGAGAGACGCAACTTCTCGCCGCACACTGTGGCCGCCTATCGCAGGGACCTCGCGCGCTTTGCCGACTTCCTGTCCGAAGTGACACACGATGACGAGCCACGTCTCGCGCGTTTCGAGTCCGGGACCGTGCGGCGATTCATAGCATGGATGGTGTCATCGCGCTACGCGAGGCGCTCGGTGCAACGCAATCTGGCGGCTCTGAGGTCGTTCGCGAAGCACCTCGTCCGTCGCAAGGCCATACTCGCAAATCCCACGTTAGGGCTGTCGGCCCCCAGGCCGGCGAAGCGGCTTCCATCGTTCCTGACGCGCAAGGAAGTCGACCTGCTGTTCGAGAGCCCGGCCGAGCCAAGGCTCCCGGAGATCAGGGACCGCGCCGTCCTGGAACTCCTTTACGGCACGGGCATCCGCCTTTCCGAGCTCACGGAGCTCACGATGCGCGACGTTGACGCCTCGGGTAGTCTGGCTCGGGTCACCGGCAAAGGCAGAAAGCAAAGGGTAGTGCCACTCGGACGCTCGGCGCGGCAGGCGATCGAGCGCTACGTGTCGGCCCGTGGTGGCGCGGCCGCGGACGAGCCGCTCTTCCTTAACTCCCGGGGCGGCAAGCTGTCCGGCAGGAGCGTCCAGAGAATCGTTGCGAAGCGACTGGCCCAGGTGTCGGAGGCCAGGTCGCTGAGTCCGCACGTGCTGCGGCACACCTTCGCTACGCACATGCTCAACGCGGGCGCCGACCTCAGGGCCGTGCAGGAACTCCTCGGGCACGCGAGCCTCTCGAGCACGCAGATATACACGCACGTGACGACGGAACGTTTGAAGGACGTCTACAAGAAGGCACATCCCAGGGCGTGAGCGCCCGTGAACACCAACGACACGCACGGAGGGGTTGATGAAGGACTTCATCTCGATCGCCGACATCGATAGGGGCAAGATGACCGAGCTCTTCGAGCTCGCGGCGAAACTCAAGCGGGACCGGACCGGGAGTCGCGACCTCGCGGGGAAGACGATGGCTCTTCTCTTCCACAAACCTTCGCTGAGAACCAGGGTCAGCTTCGAAGTCGGCGTGGCAGAACTGGGCGGACATCCGATGTACGTCACGGACGCGGAGATCAAGATGGGGCAGCGCGAGTCCACCTACGACATCGGGAAGGTCCTCTCGCGCTACGTACACGGCATCATGATACGCACCTTCGCGCACACGAACTGCACCGAGCTGGCCGACGCCGCCGACGTGCCCGTGATCAACGGGTTGACCGACCTCACGCATCCATGCCAGGTGATGGGCGACATCCTCACGTGCCTCGAGAGGGGCAAGGACCTGGACAGCATGATCGTGGCCTTCGTCGGCGACGGCAACAACGTAGCCAACTCGTGGGTGAACGCCGCCGGGAACGCCCCGTTCGAGCTGCGCATCGCGGGGCCCTCTGGCTACGAGCCGGACGCTGAGCTGCTCGCGGCGGCCCGGGCGAAGGGGGCGAACGTCGCCGTGCTGAGCGACGCCGTCGAGGCGGTGACGGGCGCGGACGTCGTCTATACCGACGTCTGGACGAGCATGGGGCAGGAGGAAGAGAAGGCCGAGCGGGAGAGGCAGTTCAGACCCTTCCAGGTGAACGACGAACTCCTGTCTCACGCGGACGATGAAGCGATAGTGCTACACTGTCTTCCGGCCCACAGGGGCGAGGAGATCACCGATGGTGTCATGGACGGGGCCAGGTCCGCGGTGTTCGACCAGGCGGAAAACCGGCTGCACGTCCAGAAGGCCATCATGGTGGAGCTATTGGGGAACCGATGATGGGTAGCGGCTCTGCGCGCATGGCGGTGCCGGTCCGCACCGTGGGGCTCTTGACGGCGCTGGTAGCGGCCGCGGGGCTCATGGTTGGATGCGCCCGCGTGGGACCTCCGACCGGAGGCCCCGCGGACAGCACTCCACCCGAGGTCACGGCCACGGTGCCCGAGAGCGGCGCGACCGGAGTGGGGCGTGACATCGAGATCCGGCTTGCGTTCAGTGAGGAGATGACCCGGGTGGCCGTCGAGCGCGGTTTCTCGATCGAACCCGGCGTCGACCTCAAGAACCTGCGCTGGGACGGACACACGCTTGTCGCGCGCCCGGCCAGTGAGCTTCCGGACTCGACGACGTTCACGGTGAGAGTCGCGGACTCCGTGGAGGACTACCACGGGGTCGCCATGGAGACGCCGTTCGTCCTCGTGTTCTCGACCGGCGGCACTCTGGACACGGGCGTCATAAGCGGTGCCGTGAGCATGTTCGGCGAGGCGGTCGCCGGAGCGACCGTCTGGGCCTGCCTTCGGGCCGTGACCACGGAAGGCGGGATCGTAGGAAGCTGCAGGTACGCGGCGCTGACAGACACCGACGGCAGATTCCTGATCTCGGGAGTTGCCGCGTCGGAACGGCCATACGTATTGCTCGCGTTCATAGACAGCGACGATGATGATGTATACTCCGTCCGCGAGGAGACAGGACGCATCGCGGACGCCGCCGCGCTCATCGACGGAGCTGACGCCGTCGCCGCCGGCATCCAGATAGAGCTTGCAGACGGTCTCGAGGGTGACGCACCCGCGGGCGCGTGGGAGGAGGAGTAGCTCTGGAATTCGCGAAGATGTCGGGCGCCGGCAACGACTTCGTGGTCATCGACGACCGCATGAACGTGGTGGGCAACGACGCGAGAGAGCTGGCCAAACAGCTGTGCCGGCGAAGGCTGTCGGTGGGTGCGGACGGGCTCATACTCGTCGTACCAAGCACTCGCGGCGACTTCCGCATGAGGTACTTCAACGCCGACGGGAGCGAGGCCGACATGTGCGGCAACGGCGGTCGGTGCGTGGCGAAGTTCGCGCACGAGAGGGGCATCGCCGGCGCTGCCATGACGTTCGAGAGCAGGACCGGACTGCACGACGCGCGGATCCTCGACGGCGGCGACGTCTGTCTGGGGATGACGGAACCCAGAGCGCTGCTCATGGGCAATCACCTGCTGCTCGTCGGTGTCGACAGGGTACTTCACCGGATCAATACCGGCGTACCACATGCGGTCACCGAGGTCGAGAACCTCGACGATTTTCCTGTTGTGGAGGTCGGCAGGCTCATACGTCGCTACGCCGGCTACATGCCGGAGGGCACGAACGCGGACTTCATAGAGGTAAGGAACGAGCGGACGGTGGCGCTCAGAACGTACGAGCGCGGCGTCGAGGACGAGACGCTCGCATGCGGCACCGGTGCGGTGGCCGCTGCGCTGATCTCGGCCGCTCTGGGCAAGACGAAGCCGCCGGTCGCTGTGCTCACCAGGGGCGGAGCCACGCTGACCGTGGGCTTCTACATGAGCGACCACGGGTTCTGCAACGTAACGCTCTCCGGGAACGCGGACATCATCTATGAGGGGTCCCTGGAGCAGTCCGAGGATTGAACCCCGAACGGGACCGGGAGGACCGATGTTCACTGGCTCGCTGGTCGCAACCGTCACGCCGATGAAGGACGGGGAACTCGACGAGAGATCGCTCCGTGGTCTTCTCAGAATGCACGCCGAGAGCGGAACGGCGGGTATCGTACCGGCCGGGTGCACCGGCGAGGCCGCCACACTCTCATCGGAAGAGAGACTCAGGATGCTGGCGGTGTGTCTCGATGAGGTGGGAGACGCGATGTTCGTCGTCCCGGGCACCGGGTCGAACTCGACCGTCGAGACCCTCCACTTCACTAAGACGGCCGCCGCCGCCGGCGCGCACGGGGCACTCATCATCACGCCCTACTACAACAAACCGACACCGGAGGGCATGTACCAACACTACCGCGTGGTCGCTCTGGAGGTTGGCATTCCCATCATCCTCTACAACGTGCCGTCCCGCACCGGTGTGAACATGCTGCCCGAGACCGTCGCTCGTCTTTCGGAGATCGAGAACATCGTCGCGATCAAGGAGGCGAGCGGCTCGGTCGACCAGGTCAGCGAGATCGCCGAACTCTGCGACATCACGATTCTCTCCGGAGACGACCCGCTGACCCTGCCCATGATGTCCGTGGGCGCGAAGGGCGTGGTCTCAGTGGTCGCCAACGTACTGCCCCGTCTGGTCTCGGAGATGGTCGAGGCCTATCCGGGACGGCCGGCAAGGGCCGTCGAACTCCACCACGCACTCCGACCGATATCGAAGGCGCTCTTTCTCGAGACGAGCCCGGGACCGGTCAAGTATGCCATGGCCGAGTTGGGACTGATCGCCAGCGGAGAGCTGAGACCACCGCTGGCGGAAGTGACGGAGCAGACAAAACAGAAGATGGCGAACGCCCTCGACGCGATTCGAAGCGCCAGGGGCTAGGTAATCACGACGCGGGTCATGCGCGGCCGCTTACCCGAACGCGCGCAGCCAAGGAGGACGCGATGCCGCTGGTCGAGATATCCATGCTCACGGGGAGAGACGCCGAAACAAAGGAAGAGATGATCCGCGAGGTCACCGACGCCGTCGTGCGGACGTCCGGCGCTCCGCCCGAGGCGGTCACCGTGATCATCCGCGACGTCCCGAGGACCGACTGGGCGAGAGCCGGCGTTCCTTACTCGAAGATGTAGTCCGACAAGTAGTCCAGACAGTCGTCCGGTCCGGAGCACGCTGCCCGCGCCGGAAGGACCGCGGCACCAGATGTGCTCAACCGGGAACAGAGGAGGGAACAGGCATGTCCGCGTTTCCGAGAGTGCGGGGTGAGCGGAGGCTCCGGCCGCGTCGCGCCACCGCGATCGCGCTGGCCCTGACGAGCATGCTCGCGCTCGTCGTGCCCGGCTGCGGCGGTGACAACGGACCGACGGAACCCGACGGGCTGAACCTCTTCCTCGCCGGCCCGCGCGTACAGATAACGTGCAGCGTCCAGGTCGAGGCCGTCAACACGTACCCGTACGCCAGAGACGAGCAGCCGCCCTGCGACTGGTACGTCGACGGGATACTCGGCGGAAACGCCATGAAGGGCGCCATCACGCAGACGAATCCGGCCACCTTCACGGCGCCCCCGGCGGTGCCGCCGGGCGGAGCCGTGGGCATCACGGCCGTGTCGCGCGACAACTCGACCTTCTCCGCTTCCGACACGCTTCGCATCGCCTTCACGATCCGCTATGTCGACGCGGAGAACGGGAACGACACGTCCAGCGGAGGCGCATGGACCAACCCCCTGAGGACTCTCACCTACGCCCTGGAAGCGGTGACCGACGGAGACACGCTCTGCGTCCTGCCCGGATCGTACGACCCGGACCACGGCGAGGCCGGCGACTATTTCATCCCCGGGGGAGTGGCGGTGATCGGCACGAGCAGAGATTCATGCCTCGTATGCGGCTCCGGGACGGACTACAGCGTGGTCCGTCTGGGAGACGGTGCGGCGATCGGGGGGCTCACCATCGGCAATTGGAACGAGGACGACTTCGCGATTCTGACTACGGGGGGAGGCCTCATCCGGAACGTGGCCGTGCGCGAACGCTTCGATGTCGCTGTGATGCGCGCGGACGGTGGACGCGGCGCGCGCGTGAGCAACGTGGTCGTCGAGGACTGCGAATTCACCAACACGTCGTCCCCGGGAAGAGGAAGGGCGATAGAGCTCTACTACGGCACGCACTGCGTGGTCCGTGGCTGCACCATCAGCGGGTGGCAGTACGGTCTCTACATCAATCGCGATTCCGACCCGCTCATCGAGCAGTGCACGATCACCGACAACACGTACGGGATCATCGCCGCCGGGGGAGGGGGGCTTCTGACTCAGCCCGATCTCGGGGGCGGTGCGCGCGGGAGTGTGGGGGGCAACACGATACGCGACAACGTCAGCGTAGGAGTGTTCAACTGGACCGCGGCCACTATCTGGGCGCTCGACAACACCTGGACCACGGACCCGCCCATCGAAGGCGCGCCCCCGCCCGCAACGGACTATTGGAACACGGGAGGCGGCACCATCATCTGGACGAGGTAGGCGGGGCGGCACACGATCGAGATGTCCGTGGGAATCCGCGACGCTAGCAGTGTCCTCGTGGCGCGAGCAGTGCCATCGCAATGGGCACGGTCATAGCTTCTTGCCACGCGGTCCAACTTAGGACTGGACAGAAACACCCCGGAGTCCACATACTGAATTGACAGTCATCCCGTCGGCTGCCGCGAGCGTGGTTTCAGAGACCGAGGCCGCGCGTCGCGGTATGCCTTTTTCTGGAGCTGGTGTCCCTGGTCCCCCTGGAAACCCCGGCATACGACGGAGAGCAGATGCCTCAAAGAGAGCAGTGGGAGCGAGACCTGAGCAGGACCATAACCACGCGGAGCGAACTCGCGAAGCTCATCGACCTGACAGACGATGAAGCGGAGGCCATAGACGAGCTGCGTGAGGAGTACCCGCTCAAGGTCTCACGTCACTACGCGAGTCTCATGAGTCCGACGGACCCCAACGACCCGATCAGGAGAATCGTGGTCCCGACAACTGATGAGCTGCGCCACAGGCCGGGCGAGGATGACGACGACGTGCACGCCGACGAGGCGCGCTACCAGCCATGCCCGGGCATCATTCACAGGTATCCGGGCAAGCTGCTCGTGATCCCCACGCTGGCGTGTGCCTCGCACTGCCGCTTCTGCTTCAGAAAGGGCGGCAAGG
The DNA here is from genome assembly GCA_043819135.1 of Candidatus Eiseniibacteriota bacterium. GTDB lineage: Bacteria > Joyebacterota > Joyebacteria > Joyebacterales > Joyebacteraceae > JALGZG01. The sequence continues at coordinate 143,685 of JBDRFG010000106.1, forward strand.
TCAAGCACCTGAGCCAGGAGGAGAGCGACAGGGCGCTCGACTACGTCCGCAGGGACGAGTCGATCCGCGACGTGATCATCACGGGCGGGGAGCCTCTCATCCTGTCCGACGACGAGCTGTACCACTGGGTATCGTCGCTGCGGGCGATTCCGCACGTGGAGATACTGCGCATCACAACTCGGTCGCCCATCTACACGCCGTCGAGAGTGACCGAGTCGCTCGTCAAGATGCTGGCCGAGCACAACCCGCTCTTCATGACGCTCTCGTTCGTGCATCCGCGGGAGATAACACCCGAGGTGGAACGAGGCCTCCGGATGATGGGCGACGCCGGGATCGTCATGCTCCAGCAGGGTCCACTGCTCAGGGGCGTGAATGACGATCCGGCCGTGCTCCGACAGCTCTACCAGAAGCTTGTCACGCTCAGGGTGATGCCGTACTACGCGATATGGGGCATCCGCGCTCCGGGAGCGGAGCACTTCCTCGTGGACGGCCCGGAGGCGAGCCGGATCCTCGGCAGCCTGGAGAACAAGACCTCGGGGTTCTGCGTCCCGCACCTCATAACGATCGCCAGGGGCGACAAGGTCCGCATGATGGGGTGGTCTCCGGAGAAGGAGCAGTACCACCTCGAGCACCGCCAGCGGGCGAGGCCGGCCACGCCCGCACAGTTCGCGGCGGCGAACGACCCGAGGCACGACTAGCGGGGAGGCGCGCAAACGGCGCACCTGCCGGTGAAAGCACCATGAGGGCGGCGGCCACACAGGCCGTCGCCCTTCGTTTTCCCCCCGAGGTCGGACCTCTTAGCCTGTTCAGATTCTGACCCCATGTGCCCACGTGGCTGGCAATCACCGTTGCAACGTGCGATTGGGCGCGCGGCCGTTCTTCCGGGCCCCGGGCCGGCCGCCCGCTCCCCCCGCCAAACGCCCCAGAACCGCGGTTCTCGG